>CAZAHK010000030.1:20033-30168 GCA_964484555.1 uncultured Desulfobacula sp. | reverse complement strand
CATTGTACGCCACCTTTTCAAAATGATCAAGTTATTTTGTAATGCATCCTTAGCACCTGTCCCAGGGATTCCATGGATTCAAACCATATTTTAGGTTCGGTTTTACGGGGGTTGTATTCGCCTTTGGCAATGGCAATGGTTCTCTTTTTGTAATCTTCTTTTGATATGATGCCTATTTTCATTATTTTGTCGGCCATAATGCTTCATCCTTCCTGAATGTATCGATCAACAGCCGCCCAGAAATCTTCAAGTAACTGACCGGCAGATTCAAAGCTGTACGGTTCCACTTTATCCAGGCTATGTTTATGATCCCAGGTGACCTTGCGCCCGGTAAATCCTTTTCTCCGATTTTGCTGCACGGCATGAGCATTATCAAAGCCAATAACCCGGATATTATGTCTGTCATGCAATGTCAGGGAATATCGTATTCCGTGTGGTGCGTGTGGGTCAGGGTGTATTGTTTTTGCACTGAACTTAACCCAAAAACCGCTATCCATGGGAAAAATTTCACCGTCCAAATCCAATAAAGTGTCAAGTGATCCATATTTTCCATTACTCATGTTATCACCGGATGATATTTTGTCAAGTTGTTTTCCAGTATTCTGTCTCCGAATTTTGATGTCACAAAGTGTGATTTCAAGTTATGCCTGTTTCGGGAAAGGAATGACCTTGTCTTTTTCCGTATTTGACCGATTAAAAATCAATGTTGCTTTTTTTAGATTGTCCGGAGCCAGGTGGGCATATCTCTGAACCATCTGAAATGATTTGTGACCCATAAGTTTTTGAAGTGTGTAAAGGTCCATGCCTGCCTGAACCTGCCATGATGCAAAAGAATGGCGAAGGGAATGAAAAACTATTTTATCCCTATCGTCTTTTATATCATTGTTAAGACCGAGGGAATCAACAACCCTTGAAAATGTTTTAGATATGGCCTTTATTTGTTTTCCTCTGGTATCAGGAAAAATCAGTTCTGAGCTTTTATTGTCAAAAGTTTCCTTTAACATGGCTTTCACAGGATCGCTCATGTAAGAATATCGGGATTCACTGTTTTTAGTATCGACAATATGGATTGTTCCTTGGGCAAAATCAATATCACGCCAAGTAAGTTTAAAAACTTCAGAAGCTCTCATTCCGGTATGTAAACTTAATAATGCCATGTCGTGGACTTGTTTGCTTTTTGTCTCTAAGGCGGTTAAGAGTTCTTCTGATTCGTCTTTGGTTAAAAATCGGTCTCGCTTATTGTTAAGCTTTTTAAATCTGATTTTTGATACAGGGTTTGCACCGGAAAACATATCAATATTGATTGCTCGGTTAAAGGCCTGTCTTATGGTTGCAAGGATATGCTGGATGGTTTTTTGTGATTTCTCATCCTTTTCCATTTTGGTGCTTAGCTTTTCCAGATCAAAAATGGTTATGTCTTTTAAACGCTTTTTCCCGATTGCATTCTTGATCCAGATACGGAAAAAACTATCTTCTGCTTTCCAACTCTTCTTCTTTTCGCAGAATGGTTTGTAATACTGATCCCAGAAATCAGCAAAGATCATGTTTTCCTGATCTTCAATGGTTTTTAGCTTCTGAAGTTCTAATTTTTCATTTGCTTGAGTTTCACGCTCTTCTTTTAAAGAGGTTGGGCCTGATCCGGTTTTGGAATTGTTTTTATATTGATTGATTTTTTCCCATACTTTGGATTCAGTCCATCCCTCTGAGGCCCAACCGAAATTCACAGCTTTTCTATTTCCACCTACTTGATAGGAAGCCCTGAAATATTGGTCAAATTTTAGGCCGTGTTTTCTGGATGGATGTTTTTTAAATTGGATGTTCGGGAAGGTTGATTTGTGCCATCTTTCATCTGCCATGATCAGCCCCTTTGTAAAAAATGTATTAAAAAAACGTATTAAAGCTTTATTTTTGCTTCTTGAACCAATTGGTCTAAAATTTAATACATATTTAATACATTTTTTCGATTAAGGCAAGTGAAAATACATGATTCAAAATGAAAATATTATGATTATAATATATTGAATTTTAAGTTGATATTTATCATACTTGGTAATTTAAATGATTTTATGTGAAGGCTGAAAAAATTGGCTGTTAACCAATGGGTCCGCGGTTCAAGTCCGTGCTGGGGAGCCAACCCAATAAATCAAATCCCGATAAGAAACCTTATCGGGATTTTTATTTCCATTCGTTGTTTGCAGAAAATTCTATTGTCGGTCCTGATCAGACAGAAATGATTTAAATTCAATCCCATAGATGTGCAGCAGGACCAGGGCAAGGCCAAAGAGCAGCGGGCCATAGAGCAGGCCCAGCAGGCCGAAACTGCTTATTCCGCCCAGGATGGAGAAAAAAATGAGAAGCGTATTCATCTCCGACCCGTTCTGCATGAAAAGGGGTCGAAGGAGATTATCAATCCCGCCTACGATGATGATGCACCAGATCGTAAGAAACAGGGAGAGCCAGGGGCTTCCGGAAAGAACGAGATAAACGGCTGCCGGCACCCAGACCAGGCCGGTTCCCACCATGGGAATCAGGGAGGCAAAAGCCATGACCATGCCCCAGAACAAACCGGGGAGACCACAGATATAAAAGGCGATTCCACCTGCAAGACCCTGGGCCAGGGCCGTGACAAAGGTTCCGAGCAGGGCGGATTTGGCGATTTCCTTGATTTTAAGGATGATCTGCATTTCCTGAGTCCGGCTCATGGGGGCCAGGTGCAGGACCCGGTTCAAGATCCGGCTTTCATCCCGGATCAGAAAGAAAAAGGTGAAAAGCATCAGGCAGAATTTTCCGATAAGGGAGCCGATGTTTCCTACCAGTTGCCCTCCCTGGTTTAAAAGTGTTTTTCCCAGTTTCGAGGTGGTGTCCAGCACCAGTTTGTCTATCTCCAGATCGGCAAGGTTCAGGTCCGGGAAGATCTTACGGGCGTCGGGAAGCTGAGTGTTTACCCAGGCATAGAGCTTGACGGTCAGGGGGTGCTCCAGAAGGGTTTTGTATTTTTCATCGGCTATCCAGTCATACATGGCATTAAACGAAGAAATGCCTTGCTGGATCAGTGAAAGCAGCAGGAACACCAGGGGGATGACGACCACAATGGTGAGCAGGAGACAGGAGATAAGGGCTGAGAGGTTTTTCCGGTTGCCCAGAAGGGTTTCGATCCGCCGGTGAACCGGGCTTGCCACCGAGGTAAGAATCAAGGCCAGCAGGATGGTGTGGATATAGGGCCGGATGATGGAGAAACATCCCAGAAACACAATCCCCATGAGAAAAAAAAGGAAATAATGGGAGCTGGGTTGAAAATTTTTTGTTTGTTTTTGATGGTGTGGCATAAGGTTTCAATCCCCTTTGAAATCCGTCAGGTTTTTATCCATTTGTGAAATATGAGCAATGTCAGATACGTGGCGCCGCTTAAGATAATAATGGTAGGCCCGCTGGAAAGACTGAGGGCATAGCTTAACAAGAGTCCGGCCGTGGTAAAAAAAGCGCACAGGAGGATGGAAAAAAGCATCATCTGCCAGAGCCGTTTTGCATAAAAAGAAGCAATGGCCGGAGGGATGGTAAGAAGGGCGATGACCAGGACGATCCCCACGATTCTGACCAGGAGAACTACGGTAAGGGCGGTCAGAACCAGGAGCAGGAGATAGAAAAAACTGGTATTGAGCCCCCTCAGGGACATGAATTCGCTGTCAAAGCAGACACTGAAAAACCGGTTGAAAAAAAGAATACTGAGCCCGAGAACCAGTACATCCAGACAGGAGACAAAAATCAGATCTTTTTTTGAAATCAGGAGGATGTCCCCGAAGAGATAGGAGGAAAGGTTGAAATACCCGGCGGTCCTGTCGATGAAGAGGATACCGGCGGCCATGCCCACGGCCCAGAGGGTTCCGATGATGGTGTCTTCCCTTTCTTTTGCATGGAGGCTGACAAGTCCTATGATAACGGCCGAGATAACCGCGGCAAGCGTGGCGCCGAGGATGGGGTCAAACCAGGAAAGCCCGACATTGACCTGAAGAAAAATAGCCAGGCCGATGCCGCCGAAAACAGAATGGGAAATGGCGCCGGCCAGGTATCCGATCCTCTTGATGGTGACAAAGGTGCCGATGATACCAAAGGAAACGGATGCAAGACCGCCCATGATAAAGGCATATCGTAAAAACAGGTTGTCCGGGTCCAGGAGGGCCTGTATGGCTTCAATCATGGCTGTGGCCTTCGTGGCTGCACCGGTGATCATGCCGGACCATTTTCAGGTCCCCGTGATAAATGTCCTTTATCAGCAATCCGTTCATAATGGTGGTGGGGTGGATCACTACTTTCCGGTTCACACAGATGACGCTTTTAACATATTTTGAAACAAAGCCCAGGTCATGGGAAACCACAAGAATGGTCATTTTTGCGTTCAAGGTCTGAAGAATGGAAAAAAGATTGACCTCTGTTTCATGGTCCACATTGGCGGTGGGTTCATCCAGCAAGAGGATGGCCGGTCGGCTGCAAAGGGCTCTGGCAATGAGGATGCGCTGCCTCTGGCCACCGGAAAGTTCGTTGAATCCTGTAGCGGCAAAGCCGGTCATCCCGACTTCATCAATGGCGGCCAAGGCTTCGGAGCGGTCTTTTTTTGAAAACCAGAGGGTTTTTTGGGCCAGTCTTCCCATGAGCACCACATCCATGACCGTTGCAGGGAAATTCATGTCCAGGGGAGCGTACTGGGGCATATACCCGATCTTTTGTCGGGCGCGCTCAGGAGGTTCCCCAAATATACGGATCCGTCCCTGATCGGGTTTGAGCAGACCGAGGATGAGTTTTAAAAGAGTGGTTTTCCCGCCGCCGTTGGGCCCTACAATGCTGGCAAATTCACCCTTTTGAATGAAAAGGGTGACATCCTCCAGAATCTTGTTCTGTTTGTAGGCAAATGAAACATTTTCCAATATGATGTCGTGATCGGTTTCCATAGAATTTGAATTTTATACCATTGATGCATGTTTTGGGCAACAATTTTCACCTGTCCGGTCTATTAATGCTTGACAGACAAACCCTCACAAGAATAATGTTTCAGATATTGAAGCGCCGGTGCAGGAAGACATGCATATAAAGTTCATATTATAAAGATAAGGCAATGGATGTGGAAGACAACAGCAGATACAAAATTCTGACCATTGATGATGAAGCTTATATTCGACAGAGCATCCGGACCTATCTGGAAGATTATGAATTCACTGTTTTTGAAGCGGAAAACGGGAGAAAAGGCATTGAGGTCTTTGACCGGGAGCATCCGGATCTGGTCCTGCTGGATTTGAGAATGCCGGAGATGGATGGGCTTCAGGTTCTGGAAGTATTGCGGGACAAAGCACCGGATATTCCACTGGTGGTCGCTTCCGGGACAGGAAATATTTCTGCGGTGGTTGAGGCCCTTCACCTGGGGGCCTGGGATTATATCCTCAAACCCATTGAGGACCTGAGCGTTTTATACCATTCCGTGCAAAAATGTTTAAAGGAAAGCCGGCTTAAGAAGGAAAATCAGAAATATCAGGAACGGCTCGAGGATCTTGTCATTGAAAGGACAGGGGACCTCAAGAAGAGCGAAGAGCGCTATAAGGCCGTTTTTGAATATACCGGAACGGCAGCCATTATAATTGAGCCCGATGATACTATTTCCATGGTCAATTCAAAATTCGCCGAGCTTGCCGGCATGGCCCGCCAGGATATTGTGGACAAGAAAAAATGGTATGATTTTGTGGCTCCCGATAGCATCCAGGTCATGCGGAATTATTTTGAAGCACGGGTGAATCTGAAAACAGAGAATTATGCGCCCATGCAGTATGAAATCAAATTTATGGGCATTAGCGGGGAAGAAAAATTTGTCTATGTCAGTCTCGGGGTGATTCCCGGAACCGATAAAGCCGTTGTTTCATTGCTGGATGTTACGGAAAAGAGAAAGGCGGAACAACGGTGGAGAGGCCTTGAAAATCAGCTCAGGAAAGCCCAGAAAATGGAAGCCATCGGAACATTGGCCGGTGGCATTGCCCATGATCTCAACAATATCTTAAGCCCCATTCTCGGTTATGCAGACATGATCATGAGGTCTTCCGATCCGTCCACAAACGTATTCCAGCGCAGCGAAAAAATTCAGAAAGCCGCTTTGAGGGCCGCCGATCTGGTGAGCCAGGTATTGACCTTCAACCGCAGAAACGAAGAAGAAAAGCGCATTGTCCGGATCCACCCGGTATTAAAAGAGGTCGTTAAACTCCTGAAGGGCTCCATCCCTTCTACGATCACCATTGTGGACAAGATCGACCGGAACTGCAGATCCGTGGAGGCAGATCCGACCCAGATCCATCAGGTCATCATGAATCTGTGTACCAATGCCTATCACGCCATGGAGGAAAAGGGCGGTATCCTCACCGTGGGCCTGAACGAGAAGATCCTTTCCCCCTCGGATATTGTGACGTATGCCGGGCCTGAATGCAGACCGGGAACCTATCTTGCCCTTGAAGTATCGGATACGGGCAGTGGTATGACCGAAGATGTCATGGAAAGAATGTTTGACCCCTATTTTTCCACAAAGGAAGAAGGAAAGGGGACAGGCCTCGGCCTTGCCACGGTGTATGGGATTGTAAAATCATGCAAGGGGATTATCCGGGTCAAAAGCAAGGTAAACCAGGGAACCTGCTTTATGATCCTTCTGCCCGTTGCCGGGGCTGAAAATACGGCCGAGAAAGGGGAGACCCATGGGAAGTCTCAAAAAACCGGGTCAGGAGAAAGGATTCTGGTGGTGGATGATGACAAAGATATTGCACTCATGTGCCAAGAAGGGTTGGAAGCCCTTGGGTATCAAGTAACTTCTTTTTTCTCAAGCGAGGAGGCCCTTGATTTTTTTAAAAGGGAGGGTCATTATATCGATCTTGTCATTACGGATCAGACCATGCCGGGAAAAACAGGATTTGATCTTGCAAAGGAGATATTGTCCATTAGAAAAGATGTCCCCATTATTCTCTGCTCCGGATATGCCGGCGCCGTCAGCAAGGGGAAGATCGAAGAGGCGGGGATTAACAGTTTTATCATGAAGCCTGTGACGGTGGAGGCGCTTTCAAAAAAGATTCAACAGCTTTTAAAATAAATTCAGACAAGGCTTTTTTATAAGGAAGGACAAAATGACGGCCCGACCCAGACATTTTTTAATCCTTGATGATGAAGAAAGCATTCGACAAAGTATCGCCGCTTACATGGAAGACGAGGGATATATTGTTTTTCAGGCCGGCAGCGGAGAACAAGCCCTTGACATCATTCGCAGCCATCGGATTGACGAAGCGGTTGTGGATATCCGGCTTCCGGGAATGGACGGCAACGCCTTCATGATTGAAGCCAGGAAAATTCTGCCGGACATTAAATTTGTGGTCCATACCGGTTCCGCAGATTATACACCGTCCGATGCGGTAAAGGCTCTGGGGATAAACGCCAAAAAGGTCATGATCAAGCCGGCCGGTGATTTGAAGATTTTAAAAAATGCATTAACAGATCAATATGAAGGATCAGGACATCAGCCATGACAGACCCGACGGCAAAAAGAATTCTTGTGATTGACGATGAGGAATATATCAGGGACAGCGTTATCGGCTTTCTTGAGGATTTCGGATTTGAGGTCGTAGATGCGGAAAACGGCAGGATCGGTCTTGAAATATTTGATAGCCGGCAACCGGATCTGGTGCTCTGCGATCTTCGTATGCCGGAGATGGACGGCCTTGAAGTCCTGGCCAGTGTAAGGCGCAAAAATTCAGAAATTCCGATTATCATTGTTTCCGGGGCCGGTAATATTGCCGATACGGTGGAGGCCTTGAGACTGGGCGCCTGGGATTATATCATCAAACCCATTCAGGATATGAATGTCCTTTACCACGCTGTACATAAGGCCCTTGAAAGGGCTGAACTGATCCGGGAAAAATATCGGTATGAAAAGGATCTGGAAACCGTCAACGTTCAATTGCGGATGTCCCTTGAAACCCTTGAAAAAACAAGAGATCAACTGGTTCAATCGGAAAAAATGGCAGCCCTGGGTGAACTTGTGGCAGGGGTTGCCCACGAAATCAATACTCCTGTAGGGGTGGGGGTCACGGCCGCTTCCTTTCTGGATGCCAAAACCAATGAGGTTAAAAAGATTTATGAGGCAGGGGAATTAAAGAGAAGTGAGCTGGAGAATTATCTTCAAACGGTTGAAGAGGTCTCCAATTCAATCCTCATCAATATGGAAAGAGCCGCCGAACTGGTTTCCAGCTTTAAACAGGTGGCTGTGGACCAATCCAGCGAGAACCGTCGCCAATTCAATCTCAAAGAATATATCAACGAAATTCTTTTGAGCCTGCGGCCGCGATATAAAAAAACCGACCATACCATTGAAGTGTCCTGTGAAGCGGATATTGAACTCAATTCTTTTCCCGGCGCTTTTTCCCAGATCCTCAACAATCTGATCATGAATTCTCTGGTCCACGGATTCCAGAAAATTGAGAAGGGGACCATAACCGTGAATATTTCCCGGCAGGAAAAAAATATCCTGTTTGTCTATCGGGACAACGGCCGGGGAATGGGCCCGGAAGAAAGGGAAAAAGTGTTTGATCCCTTCTATACCACTATGCGGGGGAAGGGCGGCACCGGGCTGGGCATGTCCATTGTGTTCAATCTCATCACCCAGACCCTCAAAGGCGGCATTGAATGTGAAAGCTCACCGGGCAAGGGGGTTGTGTTTACCATGACGTTTCCGGAGCATTTGGAAAACATTTGAACATGCAGATTTTAAACCCGTCCCGGTGGTATCTCCACCCTGTGTTTATTTTCGCCTGTTCCATCTTTGCCCTGGCTGCCGTCCTGGTGGTGACGGTGAGCTGGTATATGGAAATCACCCGGGCCCTTGAAGTGGTGATTTTAAAATTCAATATTGATCCCACCTCCATCTTTCCTTCAAAAACCGGCATGACCATTCTCATCCTCATTGCGTTGATCGTCGTCGTGCTGGCCGGTATTCTTCTGGCCTTTATCTATTATCAGAAAACCGTGAACCTTTTTCGGCTTCAGCATAATTTCATCTATAATTTTACCCATGAGCTGAAAACGCCGGTGACCTCTTTGCGGATTTATCTTGAAACCTTTATCCGCCATCCCCTGAAACCGGATGAAATTAAAAAATACAGCGAAAATATGATCCAGGATGTCAACCGTCTGACCGACAATATCAACAGCATCCTGAACCTTGCACGGATTGAAAGTCAGAATTTCGGGTCGGAAGTGACAAGGGCCGGCCTGGTAGAACTGGTAGAAAATTTCTGCAGTAAAAATGCATCCCTTTTCCGGAATCTTGAGATTAAAATGGACAACCGGTCCGATGGTCCCCTGGTTTATCCGGTCAACCTGTTCTTGTTTGAAATGCTCCTCATGAACCTTGTTTCCAATGCTGTTAAATACAATGAATCGGAAAAACCGGAATTGACCATTCGCTTCAGGAGTTTTATCCAGAAAATAACCATTGAATTCATCGACAACGGCATTGGTGTGGATAAAAAAGAACAGAAACAGATTTTTAAGAAATTCTACCAGGCCCAGCGGAAAGATAAAAAAGATGTTTCAGGATCAGGCCTGGGGCTTTATCTGGTGTCCAGTATCGCCATGATCCATGGATGGAAAACCTCGGTGGTCAGTGAGGGAAAGTCAAAGGGGGCCACTTTTATCATTACCATTCCCACCACCGGTATCGCTGATATCAGGGAGAAACATTTATGGAAACGGCTCAAAAAAAGCGTATCCTCGTCATAGAAGATGAAGTCCATATTGCCGACGGCATAGGCTTGAACCTGAGCCTTCAGGGATATGAGGCAAAGATTTCGGCCGACGGGATTGACGGGCTCAACCAGTGGCGGTCCTGGAAGCCGGACCTGATTATCCTGGATATCATGCTGCCCATGATTGACGGTTTTTCCATTTTGAAAACCATCCGCGAACAAGATGAAAAAATTCCCATCCTCATCCTTTCGGCCCGGGGAGATACCAAAGATAAGGTCAAAGGGCTCAGATACGGTGTGGACGACTATTTATCAAAACCCTTTGACCTGGAAGAATTTCTGTTAAGGGTTGAACGGCTCCTGAGAAAAAAAGCCTGGTA
>CAZAHK010000030.1:12841-19933 GCA_964484555.1 uncultured Desulfobacula sp. | reverse complement strand
CTTCTCAAAATTTTTATCGCCAACGCGGGGAAACCCTTGTCAAGGGAGATGCTTCTCAATTCCGGGTGGGGATATGCAAAAGATACAACCACGAGAACCGTGGATAATTTTATTGTCCGGTTCAGGAAATATTTTGAGAACAATCCGAAAAAGCCTGTCTATTTCATCAGCCGGCGGTCCGTGGGCTATGTGTTTGACCCGGGACACACGGGCCGGCCGGACACAAGGGAGAGAATATAACCTGACGAAAGGGTGTGGGAAAAGACGTCCACCCGGGCTTTGATATGGTGATGAAAGATTTCATCATGGATGACTTCAACCTTATGAAGGCTTTCGTTAAATCCTTTTTTGATGTATTTAAGATAGGCTTCCTTGATGGTCCAGTTCTTAAAAACAGCCGGGGCATTCTTTTCAAGGGCTAAAAGCTCATTTTGTGTAAAAGCGGTTTTTAAAAAATAGGGGTCCGGCATGGGCGCTATTTTTTCAAGATCCAGGCCGATGGGGTGGCTGGTGTCAAGGCAACAGGCGGCAGCCGTATAATCATGGCTGTGGGACAAGGATATGGGGATCTGAGGCCTGCAGGAAACAAAGGGAGCGCCTTCGCCCAGATAGGAAAGGGTGATCCCGTCAAGGGGGGTATGCTTTAGAAAAAAGCGGGCCGTCATGAGTTTTATAAGGTACCGGCCGCAGATCCATTCTATCTGTTTTTTCAGAGCCTTAAAACCATTAACGGTCTGAATTTCCGTTTCACTGAGAACGGGTTGAATAAAATCGGTGTTTTGAAATATTTCATTTACCATGGGCCTGAAATTATGATAGGTAGCTTTACGTAAAATTACGTCCATAATATCCGGTATCCGGGAATACCAGATCACGATTCCCGGTTTTGGAGACAGGGTGTTGATGCAGGGCTCGTTTTGGATCTGCAATGGCCTCATGTCCGGATTTATACATCAGATGCCTTGGTTTTACAATCTTTTAGGGGGAGTATATGGGCCTGTCCGGTTATATAAAAAAGCACCGATGGATTCAGTCGGCTGCCATGATTTCAATGGTCGTGCTGTGTATTCTTGTTGCGGTTATCCTGATCGAATATTCCTATCAGAAAAAAATGAATGAAAAAAATATGGAAAACCGCTGCAACGAAATATCCGCCTCCATTATCGGGGGCATGACCAATGCGCTTTCCACCGGAGATAATGATATTGTCAGGGAGCAGTTTAAAAAACTCCACGAAATCCTGCCGGAAATTGACGTCTTTGTCTATGATTTTCAGGCAAAGATCAGTTTTTCAACTGATCCCGAATCCATCGGGACTTCCTTCCATGATTTTCTGGGGGACCCGGCCCACATCCGGCAGAATGAGACAATGTTGCAAACAGGGGACGGCGGCAGCCTCATCAAGAAGAGGGTCAGTGATAAAATATACTACGGTGCCCTCATGCCGAGCCGGAATGAAAAGACCTGCCACCATTGCCATGGTGGTTCAAGGCCCATTATCGGCGGCATTGCGGTTCTGGTGGACAGTTCGGACAGTTTATTATCCATGGGAAAGGCCAGAAATCTCAGCATTCTGGTAGGCGTCCTGGGCGTGATCAGCGTGGTTTTTCTCATCTGGATAATCTTTTCCAGGATGGCTTCAAAACTGAACCGGACCATGGACAAGATCAGAAACACCAGCGATTCAGCGGCCGGTTTTTCCCAGGAAGTCCGGGAAATTTCAAACCGGATTGATATCAGTGCCGGCCAGGGAAGCAAAATGGCGGTTGAGGTTTCCAGTGCTGCGACTGAAATTTCAGATCATATCACCAGTATCGCATCTGCGGCGGAAGAGGTGAGTTTTCAGATCAATGATGTTAATAAAAATTCAGACACGGTATTGGCAGAGATTAAATCCTCAAACCATAACCTTTTGGAAGCGTCCGCCAATATCGGGTCGGTGGCCGCTGCCGCAGAGCAGATGTCCTTTTCCGTCAATACCGTGGCAACGGCCATGGAACAGATGTATGCCAGTCAGAGCGAGATTACCAAAAGTTCAGCCCGGTGTGCCGCCATTACCAGCAGTGCATCAAAAGAAGCCATGCGAACTTTTGATGTGGTGAAAAAGCTGGGTGAGGCGGCCTCCCAGATCGGTGATATTATTGATCTGATTACGGGAATCGCAGGGAAAACCAATCTTCTGGCTCTGAACGCAGCCATTGAAGCGGCTGGCGCAGGGGAAGCGGGAAAAGGATTTGCCGTAGTGGCCAATGAAGTCAAAGAGCTTGCAAAACAGACCGCCGGAGCGACTCAGGATATCCGGAAAAAGGTCCAGGGCATGCAGAATCATACGGAAGAAGCCATAGGGGCGATTCAGGCCATTACAAAGGTGATCACCGAGGTGGATACGATCATGGGCGCCATTGCCTCCTCGGTTGAAGAACAGACGGCCACGACTAATGAGGTGACAAGAAATATTGCGGAATCGGCGGACTCAGCCGATTCCGTTGCAAAAAATATCAACCTTGCGGCCGATAAGGCCGAAGAAGTGGCCGAGAGCATGAAACAGGTCATGAGCCTTGAACAGTCTGTTTCTGAAAATCTATTGCAGACCGTGACGGCCGTCGGGGAGATTGCAAAGGAGGTTACCCTTTCTTCCCAAAGGGCAAGAATGGTTTCAGAACATTCAGAGCGGCTTTCACAGATGGTGAACGAAATCCTGGAAAGCTCCATGTTGCAGAAGGGACAGACGGACCAGCTCGCACAGGTTGCAGTGGAACTCAAACAACTGACGACAACTTTTAGAATATAATGAACAAATTCAGGGCGAAACCAGGATGAAACCAAATCAAAATTTCCAGTATATCAGCTTCAAGCTGTCCCATACCCTGATGGGGATAGACATCCTGAATATCCGGGAAATCGTTCCCTGCAGCAGGATTACCAGGGTTCAGCTCGCTCCCCGCTTTGTTCTGGGGCTCGTGAACCTTCGGGGCCGGATCCTGACCATCCTGGATATCCGTGTTCTTCTGGGGCTTGAACCCCCGGACACGCATTCCGGCAGCCATGTGATTGTGTTCAAATATGCCAATGTCGGATTTGCAGTGGATCAGATCGGGGATGTGTCCAGTATTGACAGGGAAAAAATTGAATCCGTTCCGACCAATGTCACCCCCGGGGTCCAAACCTATGCAGATGCCGTCATCACCCTTCAGAAGGGTGTCATGGTCATATTAAACGCGCATAAAATCCTATCCTGCGCCAGGACAGGGCCCGGCCTCCAAAGGAATGCCTATGAGTAGCGAGGAACGCGATTCCTTAGATGCCATGGCCTTGGAATTTATCGCCGAGATAAAGGATGATCTGGCGGGCCTTGAACCCTCACTCCTGGCCATGGAACAAAAAGGTGAGTACACGGAGGATGATCTTATCAACCATGCCTTCCGGACGATTCACAGCATCAAAGGCGGGGCAGGATTTATCAATTTTAAAGAACTTGCCGGACTGGGTCATGCCATGGAAAATGTCTTGATGCGGCTCAGAGAGAAAACCCTTGCCATTACCCCGGATGTGGTGGATGCCCTGCTCATCGGATTTGACAAAATGAAGCTCATGGTGGAGCAGGTCGGCAAAGAGGGGGCCTGGGATTATGAAAAAGAAAAGGCGGCCCTTCAGAATATCTTAAATCCCCATCAAAAAGTTTTTGGCCCCCTTGAAACTGTAAATCAGATACCTTCCCGGCAGGAGGATGCAGAGAATCTTCCAATCGAGGAGTACCAGGTTCTAAAACCCTTGGGTGCCGGCCTTGTTTTTCAGGGACAGGAATTCTTGGTGGATAAGAAAAGACTTGACCATGCCCTTGCGGCCCAGAAATTCATTTATGCCGTCTATGTCCGGTTCGGTACCGATCTCGAGGCCAAAAGCAAAGATGAAGGCGCCATTATCGATGATATGAAAAGCATTGGGGATATCTTATTCTCAGATCTCGAAGAAAGCCGGGGCAAAAAGGAAAGGGACGGGTTTTATTGCGTGATTTCAACCATCCTGGACCTGCCGCTTCTGTCCCAGGTGCTGGAGATCGGCAAAACCCAGATGACCCTTGTAGACCGTCAGTTTGCCGACTATGAAACGCTGATGAAGGGGGTCTCGTCACGGGCGGTCAAGGACAAATCCGCGTTAAAGCCTCCGGATACCATGGTCCCAGCCCTTTCCCCCGCTGATGAGCCTCCGGGACCGGCGGAGACCCTTTTGTCCTCAGCTTCAACCGGCCAGAGCCTGAGGATTAATGTGGATCTTATTTCCAGGCTGATGAACCGGGCCAGCGAACTCGTCCTGGCCAGAAATCAACTGAGGCCTTTTCTTATGTCCCATGCAAAGGAAGACAACCTTGCATCGGGCATCCTGCAGAATCTTGATATGGTGACCACCGATATCCAGGAAGCCGTCATGCAGATGAGAATGCAGCCTGTCATTGATCTCATGGGCAAATACAAGCGGGTGGTGCGGGATATGGCCCGGAGAATTTCCAAAAAAGTGGAATTCATCCTTGAAGGGGCAGATGTGGAAGTGGACCGGACGGTTCTTGAAAAACTGGCCAACCCGGTCACCCATCTCATCCGGAACTGTATTGACCATGGCATAGAATTTCCGGATGAACGGTTGAAAAGATCCAAGCCCGAGACGGGAACCATTCGGATTAAAGCCTTTCACCAGGGCGGGCAGGTTCATATCCGTGTTTCCGATGACGGGGCAGGGATCGATCCCCAGCTTATTCTGTCAAAAGCCTTTGAAAAAGGGCTTGTTCCTGAAGATCAACTGGATAAAATGACGGACAAAGAAAAGATCGATCTCATCTTTCTTCCGGGATTTACCACTTCTGAAGAGATTACGGATATCTCGGGCCGCGGGGTCGGCATGGATGTGGTCAGAACCAATATGGAAAGCCTGAGGGGTCGTATCGAGATTGACACGGTGAAAGGGGAAGGAACACAGGTCCATCTCATCATTCCCTTGACACTGGCCATTGTTCCTTCGCTGATTGTCGGCGCAGGCCAATCCGGATTCGCCATCCCCCAGGGCAATATCAAGGAAATTCTGTATCTTGAAAAGGGAACCGTTCAGAGCCGGGTGGAAAATCTGGCCGGTTCAGAGGTCTTGAGACTGAGGGGGCGCATTTTTCCCATCATCCGGTTGCGCACGCTTTTAGGAATCACCACCTATATTGAAGAACCGTCAACCGGAAAAAAAGAAGAAGAAAAAAGAAAGGCCATTGCAGACCGGAGGCAAAAAGACAAGGATGACAAGGATTCAAAAAAGAGAGCCCGGGAAAAAGATCGCCGGAAGCATCCCTGGGATTCCACCTATGTCATTGTGCTGAAACTGGGGGGAAACCTTTTCGGCCTTTGCGTGGATGCGTTTTACGATATAGAGGAAGTCGTTGTTGAACCCTTGTCCGAATATATCAGCCAGTTGAAATGCTTTGCCGGAACCACCCTGCTGGGAAACGGGGATGTGATTATGGTTCTGGATGTTCAGGGCATTGCCGCCCTCTCTTCCCTGAAATTTGATTCCATTCAAACCGAGGAGGCCCGTCGGAATGAGGCAAAGGAAGCCCAGGCCAAAGGGGAAAAGCGGAATCTCATCGTTTTCACCAGCGGCAAAAATGAATATTTTGCCTTGGAGCTGAAACGGGTTTCCAGGCTTGAACCCTTAAACCCCAAGGATATCCATTATACCGGTCATCTGAAACATATAGAGCATAAGGGTCATGC
Source organism: uncultured Desulfobacula sp. (assembly GCA_964484555.1). GTDB lineage: Bacteria > Desulfobacterota > Desulfobacteria > Desulfobacterales > Desulfobacteraceae > Desulfobacula. The sequence continues at coordinate 14,183 of CAZAHK010000030.1, read as the reverse complement.
GGTCCTGCTGTTTTCAATGGATGAATTTCTGCCGGCCGATGAATGTGACCTCACAGCCGGAGAGATTTTTGTCGTTTTCCCAAAGCAGATATCCTCAAGGGTGGGGATTATGACCTCGGGCATCATTGATACCATTGAGACGGATAAACTAATAGAAAAAGATGACACCTGTCCCGAGGCGGTCCTGGGAAAATTGTTTGTCGACGGGATGATGATTCAGGTGCTGGACCCGGATCAATTTTCAAATCTGATTGAGCAAAAACTGATGAAGGCAAGAGGAGCCGGTCTCTCCCATGAAAATACTGATTGCTGACGACAAGGCCTCCATCAGGTCTGCAATGAAGACCATATTGGTTCGGTTAGGGCTTTCTGATATCACCGAAGCGGTGGATGGGGAAGATGCCTGGTACAGGATCAATGAAGCTGCAAAAAAAGGGCGGAGCCATGTTTTTGATCTGATCGTATCGGATATGGAAATGCCCGGCATGACGGGGCTTGAACTTTTGAGAGCCGTCCGGACCAGCCCTGATGTCCAAAAGACGCTTTTTATCATGGCCACAACCGTTACCGCTCGGCAGATTATTCTGGAAACCATGCGGCTCGGCGTCCAGGCCTATATTATCAAACCCTTTGATGCAGATATGGTTGAGTTTAAATTAAAACAGGCAGGGATTTTATAGAAAGCGGATGGCTGACAGGCTGAATATCCTCATAGCGGATGAAGATCCGGGTTCGGTAACCCTTTTAAAAGAGATGTGTGCCGTGATAGACGGCCTTCAAATCCTTGGGGTTGCCCGGTCCCGGGATATGCTGATGGCCAAAATCAATACGACGGTTCCGGATCTTATCCTTCTGGACCCGGCTCCGGGCCTGGGGGGAATAGAAACCGTCGCAGCCTTAAAAAAGACTGATCCTGATGTGAATATCATTATCACCTATCATCCGGATCACCCGGATTCGGACATCCTTATCAACGCCCTTGAAATGGGAGTTTATGAATGCCTTGAAAAGCCTCTGGATGTGAAGTCCCGGCAGTATAATGAATTCCGGCTTCATTTGTTGACCGTCACAGGTCTTTTATGGAGCCGCAAACGATTTTCGCATAAACCCCAGGTCCGTGAATACCATAACCGGTTTTTCATGCCCAAAAGAAATCCTGATCCCCCGGTTAAAAAAATCGTGTCTTCTTTTGAAAAAGCAGAGGTCGTCGTCATGGCGTCCTCAACCGGCGGCCCGGAAATCCTGAGCCGGATTTTTTCCATCCTGCCCGGCACCCTTAAGGCCCCTATCCTTTTGGTCCAGCATATCCCGGCGACCATGACCGGGTATTTTGCCAAAAGCC
>CAZAHK010000030.1:0-12741 GCA_964484555.1 uncultured Desulfobacula sp. | reverse complement strand
ATCCTTTTGGTCCAGCATATCCCGGCGACCATGACCGGGTATTTTGCCAAAAGCCTGAACCTAAAATCGGAACTGGATATTTTTGAGGCTGCCCACGGAGACGAAATTCTTTCGGGAAAAGTGTATATTGCCCCGGGCGGCCGGCATATGGCCGTATCAAACCCAGATCATCAGGGCCGGCGAACCGTTTTTCTCAACGACCGGCCCTTGGTGAACAGCGTCAGACCTTCAGCCGATGTGCTGTTTCAATCGGTTGCCGAGTCATACAACGGCCGGATCCTTGCCGTGGTCCTGACCGGCATGGGCGAGGATGGCAAAAAAGGCGTGGCTGACCTCAAGGCCCGTAACTGCTTCTGTATTACCCAGACTGCGGAAACCTGTGTCGTGTACGGGATGCCCAGGGCCGTGGATGAGGCAGGCTTGTCCGACGAGAGCCTTGATCCTCTGGACATTACCCAGAAAATCGTCCTGATGGCGCAATAGATAAATATCAAATGGATGGCTAAGATTAAGCACAGTTTATGCCTTACATTGTTTTATTCCCGATGTTAAAAAGAGATCCGGATTTATCCTTTTTTGTGGTGAGATGTCCATGAGCTTTGTACAGCATCGCGCATGACCACCATAAGACCCGGCCATTCTTTGGGCGGATACCTTTTGAGAGCTTGTAGAACATACTGGTGGATCTTCTGCCGGGAAGGCTGTTTGAGGCGGATGATTAAAATCCCGTGGTGCGGTTCGTCCCGGTGGACGGCAAATCCCTTATCTGTTGTAATCAGCAGGCATTGCAGATCCTGGGCCTTTTTCCATAACAGATCATCTGCGATCCCCTGGTCATTGGTTCCACGAATATCTATTACGTCATAACCCTGAAGGATAAGTTCCTTTGTCGTTATTAGGGGGATGTTCTCATCAACAAAGATTTTCATATGGCGTTTTCAATGGGGGTAATCTGTTCTTCCGCAAGGGATGCAGCGTAATCCAGGCAGGCATAGATATCATCTTTTTTGAGTGATGGGTAATCTTCCAGAAGGTCTTCGATTTTATCCCCGCCGGCAAGCATGCGGATGATCTGGTGAACCGGTATACGGGTTCCTTTGATACAGGCCTGACCATGGCATATGTTAGAATTTATCGTAATTCGCTCGTACATATAGACTCCTTATGATCCGGTGAAACATCTCCTCTATCTAATATCGGTCAATGTGCCGTTTGTCAATGAGGGTTAAATAATGTACAAAACATCGAGATGAAAAGTGTACCATCTTCGAGGAACTATATCCGATTCCCAGCCTTATAAAATAGGTCAGTGACGGCAACACCACCACCCTGGTTGAAATTAATCTATATTGGGAATGAAAAAGCCCTTTTCCTCTATTTTTTCTTCTTTTTCAAGAGAAAATGGGGAATAAACCGCGGGTCAATGGTTTCGGGGTCCACCCCGCCGTATTCGCTTTCAAGCTCTTTGATCAGATCGCTTAAGATTTCATGGAATTCTTTTCCCATGTCTGCCTCATCCATCCCCGTGGTCTCGGTCATCCAGATGAGAAGGTCGTTCAATTGAATCCGGCCGGGTTTTTCCGGATCAAGGTTTGAAAAAAGGGCTGCAAAAAATTTTTTAAAGGACCGGGTGTCTATGGGTCTCAGGTCCGGTGAAAGCTTCAGGCGGTTTTTGGCCCAGAGGGTCAGGATCAGGGTTTTATAGGTCAAAATGCCCTCTTTAAAGGAAGACACATCCACGGATAATTTTCCCAGAACCCTGTCCAGGGAAATGATTTGGTCCAGGAGGCGGCCGGTCCGGGTGATATCCGGGATGGATTTGAAATTTCTGTACAAGGCGCCCGAGGCATAATTATCAAAATACAGGGGCCGGTCCAGGAAGAGACCGCCCACGACCCCGAGATAGGTCTCTCCCAGAAAACTTAAGGGGAGATTGTTTTCTTTGAGAAAACTTTGTTTAAACCAATTGATGCCCTTGGTTTTCAGGACGATGCCGGCCCTGGAACCGGTCCTGAAGATATCTTCGAGAAAATATTCCCGGATGGCATCCCGGGCTGACTCCGGATTCAATTTCCCCTTGAGGATCACCTCAAGTCCGAGGTTGAGATAATCACGGGCTTTTAATACCGCTTTTTCAAGATCCTCTTTTTCCCGGAGCCTGATCCGGTCGGCAGAAATGATCTTATTGATGAGGGCGGCCAATTCGGATTCCAGTTCCAGGGCAAAATCCGTTCCCACGAGTTTTAAGGCAGATACCAGCAGGTCATCCCCTTCAATAAAGGCGGTAAAATACTGAGGGGGGAAAGGGATGTCCGCATCAAAGGGGGTATGTTTAAAAGAGGTCCTTTCCGGGCGTTTCCGAAGGGCGGATAATTTTGTGGGCTGATAAATGCCGCCAGCTTCATGGGGAGGCAGGAACCCCTTTTCAGCAAGCCTAAGATTTTTAAGGCGGTACTGTTCTTCTTCCGACTCAGCCGTCAACAGGGCGCTGGTTTCCAGCAAAAGCCCGTGGAATACGGACAAATCCATTTCCGCCAGCTTTCTCAGCATATTTTCGATGAGTTCTTTGGCTTCTTCATCGGTTTCAGGAAAAAGGTTTTCAGCGCCGGGGGTTTCATCCTCGCCAAAAATCGCCGCCCTGTCCGGGAACCTGAAATAGAATTTGTCATCCAGCGTAATATAATCATCAAAGTCTTCCGGCGGCACCTCATCATGTTCCCGGATGAAAATGTCCATGTATTTGAACAGATAAAATTCGAAAAGATCCGGTTTTTCCGTGATGATCCAGCGCAGGAGCCTTTCCGGGGCAGCCTGGAACAGGACATCAAAGGTCTTGGTCATGATACCGGTATTGAGCCGGTCATTGTCCCAGACTTCCACATCCAGGATATATTCCCACTGGTCCGATCGGGCCATGGACAGGACCGGGATAAAATCATAGGGCCCGATCTTGTGCATGAGATAGTAGAGGTCCTGGTCCGGGAAGGACTGGATCAGGGTGGCGGGGGAGGGGGCTTCCAGGATCATATCCAGGGCTTTTTCAGGGGCGCTGGTAAGAATTTCGCGGCGCTGGGCCCGAAGTTTTAACTCTCTGTTCTGAAGGTTGGCCAGTTGGTAATCCGTGTTTTTGTCCATATTGTGTCCTTAGCTATTTTTTTTGGCAGATAGCGATATAATGCCGGGTTTCCGGAAATGCCTGAAAGGGTTCGAAAAATTCAAGGGCGGCCTTGAACCTGCCCTGATTCATGAGGCAGATCCCCATGCACAGATTCAGATCCTTATGTTTGGGGAAATGGGCCATCCCCTTCTCAAGAATGGCTATGGCCCCGTCAAAATTCCTGGATTTCTGATTTTGCAGGGCCAGCCCGAGAAAGGCCCTGGCATCCGGGGCAAGGGAAATGGCCCGCTCAAAAAGGAGGGTTGCGGTTTTTTCCTGGTTTTTCACCCGCGGGTCGGCCGCATATTCACCATGGGAAAAGGTCATGGCCAGCCGGGATAAAAAATCCGCATGAAAGGGGTAAAACTCCTTTTTGTCCACCAGATCCAGGCGTTGGGCAAATTGATCCAGGTTATTGTAAAATGAGGATCTCAGGCTTTCCCCAAAGGCCTTGACGGTTTTAAAATCAAGATTTTTGTCGATTTCAAACCAGGGCAGATCTTCTACCCTTTGCTGCCAGAAATCATCGGAAACCAGTCCTTTTTGTTTTGCCCTCCGGTAAAGAAAGGTTCCGGGAAAGATGACCAGCATGTAGAAAACAGCTCCCAGGGGCTGGATGGTATGGATCAGGTCCATGCTTTCCTGGATGGTGTCCCGGGTTTCCCCCGGGGAGCCGTAGATGAAATAGGCCCGGGGAAGGATGCCGAAGGACCTTGTCAAGGCAAAGGCGGAGATGATTTTCTCCCGGTCAAGGGATTTCCCCAGGGCCTTTCTGATTTTTTCAGACCCGGATTCGACCCCGTAGCTGATCTGGATGCAGCCCGCCTTCCGCATGGCCCCAAGGATGTCCTCATCCACACAATCCGCCCGTGATATGGCATTCCAGGTGATGGAAAGGTTTTTTTCAGCGACAAGGCGGCAGAATTCCAGGACTCTGGGTTTGTCCATGGTAAAGGTGTCATCAGAAATATAAAAATGGGTGACGCCTTTTTTGGCCAGGGCTTCCATTTCACGGGCCAGCCATTCAGGGGAATGGGTTCTCACCCTCCGGTTTCCCCAGAATTCCGGGGACCCGCAAAAGGTGCAGGCCCCAGGGCAGCCCCGGCTCATGGCCAGGTGCTGGAAGGTAAAATAGGTTGAGGGATGGACCAGGGTGTCAAGGTCTTCCAGGGGTGGCCTCGGCAGAGTCTCGATGATCCGTCCGTCCTTTTTCAGGACCAGTCCCTGGATTTCTTCAACCGGCTTCCCTGTCTCAAGCGCTGTTAAAAGTTCCAGAAAGGTGATTTCGCCCTCCCCTTTCACGATATAATCGATCTCAGGGCAGACCGAAAAGAGGTGGTCAAACAGAAAGGTGGGGGCAGGCCCGCCAAATACAATGACGGCCTCGGGGTGGATCATTTCGGCGGCCTTGGCGCAGTCAACGGCGTTCCAGCGGTTGGGATTCATCACGGAGAATCCGACGACATCGGGCTTCCGGGTTTCAATCGCCTTCCTGAAAACGCCCACCGGATCTTCTTCGGCCCCGGCAAGGTTGAGAATCTCCGTATCAAACCCATTCTCCATGAGCAGTGCCCCGATATAGAAAAGACCCATGGGTATGACGCGGGCGTCTTCCCCGGATATCCGCGGATCAAGGCAGGAGGGGTTGACCAGGAGTATGGTTTGCCGCTTCTTTGCCATAGGCTGCCGAGTTAAAAGCTGCCTGTGATCAGGTCGGAAATTTTTCGCTTCGGCACATGATGGACCCTGTTTTCGTCCCGCCAGTAGCGGATATCCCCGTCCTCGCCGACCTCATCGATTTGGATGTCTTCCACCGGCTTTCCCAGGGCCACCACCAGCTTCACCTCCAGGGTGTCCGGGATATTCAGACAGCCTTTGAGTTTTTTGATATTAATAGCCCCGAACATGCACCCGCCAAGGCCCAGGGTCCTGGCCCCCAGAAGAATGGTCTGGGCCGCAATGCCGTGATCGCACCAGAAATTATCGGAAATGGTATGATCGCCCATGATGACGATATAGGCCGTGGGCCGTTCCGGCTTTTCCGGGCCGGGCCAGTCCGTGAGATAGGCTGCCCAGCCCAGGCAGGAAAAGATCTCTTCGTTTTTTGCGTCATCCCGGCAGAGGATGAATTTCAAGGGCTGCTTATTGGCGGCCGAGGCGCAGTTCCGGGCCAGGCCGACAAGGCTTTCCAATGTCTTTGTATCTATTTTATGGGCATTGTCAAACCTCCGGCAGGACCGGTTCTTGACAACGAGCTGATTGAATGTTTCAAAGTTCATGATGGTTTCCCCTGACATCCCGCCCGTTCAACGCCCGGCGTGTTGAATTTGATCCATTTGATGATCTTGTCCATTTCCCTTGCCACTTCCTGGAGGGCCTTTCCCCGGTGGCTGACCCGGCCTTTTTCTTCAATGCTCAACTGGGCAAAGGTTTTATCAAGGGCCGGGAAAAAAAAGACAGGGTCATATCCAAACCCGTTATCCCCGGCAGGGTCGTCAATAATGACGCCCCTGCATTCCCCTTCATAGGTCAGGGCGGCCCCGGTGGGAACGGCAATGGAAATAACGCATTTAAAGGCGGCATTCCGGTTTTTTTCCCCTTTGACCGCAGCCAGCATCTTTTGGACGTTTTCCACATCCGAGGCATTTTCTCCGGCATACCGGGCGGAAATCACCCCCGGCGCTCCGTCCAGGGCATCCACACACAGGCCGGAATCATCGGCCAAGGCCGGGTATCCCAGGATTCGGGCCGTAAAGGAGGCTTTTTTATAGGCATTGTCATCAAAAGTGGCGCCGTCCTCAATCACTTCAGGGATGGGGCCGAAATCATCCAGGTTCCGGATTTCAATGGAGGGGTGGTTTAATAATTCCTTAAATTCCCTTGTTTTCCCCTTGTTCCGGGTTGCAAGCACAATGATCTGTTTCAATGGGGTCTCCTCAGTCTTTCAAGTTGATTTTTGCCTTGTTAGTATAAGACCCTGCCCCTGGTTTGTAAACCCCGGAACAGGCGGAATCTTTCCCCCCTTACCCCTGAACAGTCTCAGATGCCTGCTTTACAAAGTATAAAAGAACACTATAGTTTGGGTATACACCTCTCACCTTAGAGATAAAGGAGGTCCTATGTACCAGAAAGATCAAATATGCGATAAAATACGATCCGTTTATCCGGATGTGGGACGATGCGGCATTGATATCCGGGTCGATTTTGATAAGAAAAACAAGGCTTGGGCCGTCCTGTTAAAAAACTCAAAAGGCGCTCTGAATTTCAGAGTGCCTTTTTTTATGCAGCCAATAGATTGAAAGGGTTGTTTCAAAATAGTAATGTGTTCACTTCAGGGAATTTTGAGAATCTAAAGTTGCTATCAGCTCATTTAAAAAGGCTTTTTGAAAAAAGGACCATATAATGTGATGCAGTCGACTCGTTATAATTCTGGCAGGTCACTGTATTTCCAACTTGCTCGGCATATTTTAGAAGAAAAAACGAATTTAAGCCGCAATTCTCAAGATTCATACCCAAGGCTCAAAATCAGCCTTGATGACAATTGATTTTTTTGCCGTTGACAATAAAGCAGGCCCTGTTTTATAAGATCCCTCAAATACAGGAAAAATGATTTAATCCCTATGCCGAAACTCTACCTTGAAGAATATAAAAAACAGCTTTGCGGGAAAAGAATATTCGTGGCCTGCCGGGAAGGGATTCTGCGGGATCATTTCGAAGACATTGTGGCGGACTTGAAATTCCTTGAAAAACAGGGCATCCGGCCGGTCCTGTGCCACAATATGTCCAACCGGTTCGCCAATCACAGGCATTTCAAGGAGCTGGCTGCAAAACTGCCCGGGTCTGAAATTATCCGGGTGCCCGGTGACCGTGATTTTTACGATAATGTCCTGAACCATGAGACCGGGGTTGAAAAGATCCTTTTCCTGGAACGAAAATTCCTGGTGGACCCCCAGGGCAACCGGATCAATGCCATCTCGACAACAAAGGCAAGGGAAAAGGATCTTACCTTTGAGACCCTGACGGCCAATATCAATTTTAAACGGAATCTGGACCAGATCTGCCGGAAAATCGAACAGGGAAAAATCAGCCGTGTTCATATCCTGTCCGCCGCAAAACAGGCCATCAAGAACGAACTCTTTACCATTGAAGGGTCCGGCACCCTCATTGCCAACAATTTTTTTGAGACCTTCAGTTGTGTCTCATCCAATGATGATGTTGAGATCATCGACGGCATCCTCAATATCTATAAAAAGCAGGGGTATTTAAAGACCCGGTCCCGGGAATACATCCAGGCCCGGCGGGATCATTTTTTCATTGTCCGGATCGACGGCATTGTGGTGGGATGTGCGGAAAAAATCCGCCTTGATGCAAAAACGGCGGAACTCGGCGCCCTGGCCATTTCAAGCCGGTTCCGGAACCAGCAGATCGGGCTTCTGCTCATCCGGTCCTTTCTGGACCAGATGAAGGCCGACGGGTTTTCCCGGGTGGTTTCCCTCACCAACAACCAGAAGCTGGGCCGGATGTACCTGGACCTCGGGTTCAGGTATGAAAGCCCTTTGAGCCTGAAGTCCCGCCAGAACCAGTCACCGGGGGTGGGAATGTATTTGATTGATCTTGAGTCTTAACCCGGTCCCTGCCTGCTCTGCTTATGCTGGATTCAACTGCCCTTGAATATATCCATGTATATCGATAACATCCTTTTGTGATTTGCATGGATATGGTCAAGATTGTCTACCTGGGGACCCCGCCCATCCCTGATCATTCTAAGACAGAACTGTCTCATTGGGCTCCAATGAGACAGCCGCTCTGACTTTTACCGCATACCCGATTTTTAATTCCTGATGATTTTCTTTGACCGGCTAACCCTGTTTATCAGATCCCTGGACATGGAGGTTGTAAGCCAGGGTAATGCCCATGGCATACAGGGCCGCTGCAATGCCCAGGCCCACATCGTAGTAAGCCGGGGCCGTAATGCCCACCCGGAGCAGGACCGTTGCCACGGCAAATCCGGAATTACGGAAGACCACCGGGAACAGGGAGCTGTATCCCAGGGAGATGAGCACCAGGAGGATATCGCACAGGATCAGCACGGTAAAAAACACCGGGAAAAAAGGATACAGCACCCCTTTAACATACAGGTTGAACAGGCTGTACACGCCGATGGACATAAAAACAAAGAACAGCACCAGAGAAAGGCTTTTCTTGACCATAATAAAACTTTGACGCTGTTCCGAGTTTTCCGGAATGGGCAGACGATAGTGCATCCGGTAAAACACCGCCAGGAGCAGAATGATGGCCAGGGCTCCAAAAGCCTCGGACAGGAGAGGCAGCATATGACCGGACATCCCTTCCCAGGTGATGGGTTCTTCCACCCCGGCAAAGCTTTTGAAACTGTTTCTCAGCAGGATGATGGCAAAAATCTCCAACTGTTTGCCCAGTGCCCTTGATACCGACCGGCTCAGCCCGAAGATCAGTTCAATGACTTCAAAAAACAAAAGAAAAGAAAAGGCCACGTGAACCGCATCAATATGGCTTTGGGGGATCAGCCCAGCCGGGCCGGGAGGCAGAAGACCCCGGCGGTTCAGCTCAATGACGCCTATGGTCAGAAGATAGACCAGGACCATGACCGGCCCGAGATAACGCCTGACCATGATCTCTTCCCAAAAGACCTCGATCCTGTCAAACCGCTCCGACAGGGCCGCCACCGCTCTCTTCATTCCTTATCCTTCCCTTATGAATTCCCCATCCGCCACAGTATCGGAAAAAACCCTGGAAAAGGCAAGACCCTATTATTCAACAGGATAGTATCTTTGCCCGTTTCCCCGAGCCCGAATTGATCCGGCATGGGAATTGCAGTTTTCTTTTTCAGTGCCGATAATACTATTTAATGATTCATTCTGGAACCGAAAATAAGACTGGATCCGGCAGGGAGGAAAAGACCATGACAAACGAAGAGAAACCATTTGAAATAACAAAAAGTTTCGGACTGGGCGTGCTTTTAAAGCTGACCAAAAACAAGTGCCCGGACATCAAAATAATCAGTAACGGGAAAACATTCGCCTCCAATGTAACATTGGGCAAAATGACCGAGGCGGTCAACGACACCCTTGAATCCCACCATATCCGCCTGAAGGTCGGATAACCCGGCTTTGCCGGCCGGAAAGGTGAAGGTCTTTCAGGACAGACTTACTGCTCCGGAACGATCCACTGGTTCATGCGGTAGGCCTGATCCTGGCTTCTGGCAATAAGGTCACCGGTGACCTCGTTATAGATACCGATATCATATAATGAGGTCCGGCGGCCGTTATAGACTTCTTTGGCCTCGGCCATCAAGCGGTCTCCGGCATGGCTGGGCTTTAAATAGGCAATACTGACATTCAGGGCCACGGCCACCCTGCCGTGGGAATTACAGGCGGCCGCAAAGGCCATGTCGCCCACGGCAAAAATAATCCCGCCATGGGTGGTGCCGTGGAAATTGGTCATATTTTCATTGACCGTCAGAAACACCCGGCTGTGGCCGGGTTTAACGATTTCCACCCGGGCTCCCAGGTGGTTGGCAAAGGCATCTTTCTGAATGTGGTCATAAATTGTCTTTTCTCGGGTTTTTTCGTCCACCTTACACATTCTGACTACATCTCCTGAACCGGTTTTTTTAAATACACGGAAAATACCATCCCGCATAGTGATATCCCCCCTGCCACAAGAAAGGGAAGGGTAAAGGAGCCGCTGGCATCGGCCAGGTATCCGCCCAGGGCCGGGCCAACGGACTGTCCGATGCCGAAGAACAGGGTGATGAATCCAAGGCCTGCCGGCGCCAGCCGAGGCCCCACTAAATCACCGGCTGTGGCCGCCATGATGGTGGGGATGCTCCAGGCGGTGAGGCCGAATAAGAAGGCCGAGAGATAAAATCCGGCCTCGACCTTGACCAGGGCAAACACAAGATAGGCCGCTGCCAGGACCAGATAGGCAAAGGCCGCGCCCTTTCCCCGGCCGATCCGGTCGGAAATGCTTCCCCAGATCACCCCGCAAAAAATGCTGAGCCCCCCGGCCGTGGCCCAGAGCCCACCGGCCCAGGCCTGGGTCTGGCCCATTTCCTTGACCAGGTAAGCGGCAAAGAACACCACATAGATAATATAGGACAGGCCGTAAAAAAAATAGACAAGGCCCAGATACCAGAGGGCCTTCATCTTATAGACCTTGCCCCAGTCCAGGGAGGAAACCTTGCCTGGTGACGGCGCTGCCGGGCTCTCTTCTTTTTTCTCCTGGCCCACGGGCAAAAGTCCCTTGTCGGCCGGTTGATTTCTTAAAAAGATGAAGACGACCCCGGCAACGGCCAGGACCAGGGTTCCCAGAATATACCAGGAATAGCGCCAGCCGTCTGTTTCATAGGATTTCAAAATAAAGGGGACAATGACGCCGGATAAAAACATGCCCAGCCCGATGCCGCCGGACACAATACCCGTGGCAAAGCCCCGCTTTTTCACCGCAAACCAGGCCGACCCCAGGGCCATGGCCGGAACATAGGCAGCCCCGTTCCCAAGGCCGGTCAGAAGACGCATGGCAAAGGCAAACCCAAAGGATTGGGCAAGCCCGGTCAGGATCATGGTAATTCCCATGAGGACCAGGGCAAGGGCAATGACTGTCCGGGTGCCGAACCGGGCCGCCAGGAAGCCGCCGATAATGGCCATGGACAGATAGCCAATGAAATTTCCCGTCCCCAGAAGGCCGAGCTGGGTATAATCAAACTGAAGCCCGTCCTTCATGGCGGGCAAAAGAAGAGTATAGGCCATCCGCCCGAAACCATGGGCCGCAACCGTTGTGATAAGCCCCATAAAAATGACGATCCATCCGTAGTGAAGTTTCTTTTCCATGCCCATCTCCTTTTGATGTTCCATAAAACAGCAGACTTCCGTGATCTTCAGCTTTTGACTACTTTTTCACAAGATTTTTTGAATTGCAACGATTTATTACCATGTTTTATGAGCGGCTTTAACGCCCACAAAACAGACTGTCCCTTTAAACCGGCCTTCTCCTTCAAGGTTTTTTTCGCTGTAATGGATCCTGTCCAAATCGGGAAACCCATGCAGCAGCTCGTTTTTCTTCAGGCAGAACCGGTCCTCTGCTTCGCCGGTAAAGGATTCAAAGATCAGAACCCCGCCGGGCTTTAACCCTGCCGTGATCCCCGGAAACAGCCGCCGGTCCAGAAACCGGATATTGAGGATCAGGTCATATTCATTTTCCGGGATCTCCCAGGTGTCCAGATCCAGGCACCTGGCCGTTATCCCCGGATGAAGCCCGGCCACCCGGTCAATGGCTGTGCGTGAGATGTCAACGGCCTCCACCCTGAATCCCTTCTCTGCCAGGAACAGGCTGTTCCTGCCGGTTCCGCAGGCAAGATCCAGGGCCCTGCCGCAGGCGGCAAGGGAAATATACTGTTCCACCAGCAGGGAAGGTGATAGCTCCCCCGGATCATTTTGATACCGCGAATCCCATTTTTCCCGGTCTTTTTCCGCCATGATGCTTCAATTTCCTTTCGAGCCGGTTGAATTGCTCTGTAACTATCTATCCGTTTTCCTATCATTACCACACTGGACCGGAAAGGCAATTCACAATTGACTTCACCCCTCCATATCCGGTATGAATGTGAAAAACAGGCATTGAACAGGAAACCCACGGACGGCAGGAAAAAACAAAATGGCATCACTCTTTGACCCCGGTTTTATCGGACCGCTGAAATTGAAAAACAGGATGATACGATCCGCCACCTGGGAAGGCATGTGCGACCCGGACGGCAGGCCCACCCAGAAACTCACGGACTATTATGCAGATCTTGTGAAGGGCGGCATCGGGCTCATCATTACCGGGTATACCTATGTCCGGCCCGACGGCAAACAACTGCCTGGCAAAATGGGAATATATACCGATGCCTTTGCCGAAGATTTTAAACGCCTGACCAGCACGGTCCATGATCTGGGCGGAAAAATCGCCTGTCAGCTTGTGCACGCCGGCGGCCAGGCCGATTTAAAAGCTGCCGGGCGAAAACCGGTGGCCCCGTCGGCCATCAAGGCCGCGGCCTTTCCGGAAATTCCCCAGGCACTGACCATCCTGGAAATCGAAGATATTACCGACGCCTTTGCCAAGGCTGCCGCACGGGCCAAGGAATGGGGGTTCGACGGGGTCCAGATTCACGGGGCCCACGGCTATCTGGTCAGCCAGTTTTTAAGCCCCCTGACCAACCAGAGGACTGACGAATACGGGGGAAGCCTTGAAAACAGGGCCCGCTTCCTGTTTGATGTCTATGAAAAAATACGGGCCAGGGTCGGAAAAAACTATCCTGTGTTCATCAAATTCAATGGAGAGGACCACCTTGAAAACGGGTTGAACCGGGAGGACGCCCTTGACATCGCAAAACAGACTTCCATCGCCGGCATGGATGCTATCGAGGTGTCTTCGGGCAATGCCGCTTCGGGTGAAAAAAATCCGGTCAGGGCCAAAATCAATGCGCCGGAAAAGGAGGCCTATAACCTGGGGCTGGCCCAGGGCATAAAAAAAACCGTCACCTGCCCCGTGATCTGCGTGGGCGG
>CAZAHK010000029.1:17838-30329 GCA_964484555.1 uncultured Desulfobacula sp. | reverse complement strand
TGACAAACACTATAGTTGCGCTTAATATTAAGAAAAATTGTGGAAAAGCATTAGAGATTTAAGCATCGCCCCCAGTTATAAAGATAGGGGTAAGGAAAAGTGAAAATTTAAATCTGGCCGTTGAATCCGGGTGAGAACGAAATTAGGGATTCCGGTCAGGCACCATATAGGGGATTGAATATGGAAGGCATCTGGAAAAAAGAATTTAAAATAGAAGAACTCAATGGCTTTTCAAAAGACTCTATCGTTTCCAATTTAGGAATTGAATTTCTGGAAAAAGGCCCGGATTTTATCAGCGCGGCCCTGCCGGTGGACAACAGGACCAAACAGCCCCTGGGCATCCTTCACGGCGGCGCTTCCGTGGTTCTGGCGGAAACCCTCGGCAGTGTGGCATCTTATATGACGCTGGAGGATTCCTGCTACAGTGTCGGAATGGAGGTCAATGCCAACCACCTGAAAAGCGTTACCAGGGGAAGGGTCGTGGGCGTGGTCAAGCCGGTACACCTGGGCAAAACCACTCAGGTATGGGATATCACTATTAAAAATGAAGCAGGGAAACTGGTCTGCATCTCCCGTCTGACCATGGCTATTTTAAAAACACCGGCAGATGATGGTCCTGCAGAATAAAGGGTCAGGCTTTCAAGGCAGCCGCTATTAATTTTTCTATTTTTTTGATTATAATATTTACACGCATCCAAATTATTGATACAGAATTCGAACAGGAATCTCTGACAATAACAGCCGGGCGGTTAACTCAGCGGGAGAGTGCTACCTTCACACGGTAGAAGCCACAAGTTCAATCCTTGTACCGCCCACCATCCCTTTCATTTCTTATGACAGCAAAATAAAAAACCGGTCCCGGGCAGCCTTTTTACAGGGCTCTCCGGGACCGGCATATGAAATCACCCGCTCATGGAATCGGGTCGTATAGATTACATCAGGATGCAGGTTTTGGCGCGAAGGCCGGTGTCTTGAGCGACGGCCTTATAGCATTCACTGAGCTCTTCCAGGGTGTCGGTGCAGTAATCACAGGATCTGAGCGCTTCTGTCATCCGCTTTTTTCCAAGTGCGCAGCACATGGCTGCTTTTTTATTTTCGTAGGACTTCATGGTTACCTCCAAATATGCTGAATTGCATGACGGATCGGTTTTGCCCTGTCATGCCGTCTTAGCTTATAAAGATAAGATTAGATGGAGAATAATCAACCGTCCTTTTATGAATTCAGATCTTTCCCCGTTTCCGGGCCAGGGCCATCATCTGTTCCGCGCTGGTGGCCGGCGGTATCCGCCTTTTCTCCGAGGGTTTGGGGTTTAAGATTATGGCTCCGGTCGGGCAGGTGGTGACGCAGAGGCCGCACCCGATACAGCGATGGGTATCCACCACGGCGCAGGAGGCATCGTCCATACGGATGGCGTTCATCTGGCAGCGGTCCAGGCAGGTTTCGCAACCGGTACAGGCTTCCGGGATGACGGCGGCCTGGTAATTGGAAAAGACCAGGTCTGCCGGGTTGGGGCAGGCATTCAGGGCGCTGAGGACCCCGCAACAGTCCCCGCAGCAATTGCACATGCCGCTGGGATTCTGAGAAGTGGCCGGCTGGGTGACCAGGCCTGCTTCCTGGGCCCGGTTTAAAATCTGAACCGCTTCATCAAAACCGATCTGCTGGCCCATATCATGATCCAGGTAATACTGGGCCATGGAGCCGAACATGAAACAGGCTTCCAGGAGTTTGCCGCATCCCTTGTCCATGACCTGGCGGTGCTTTCTGCAGATACAATCCGTAACCACGATCAGGGGTTTGCTTTTTAACAATTCGACGGCATCATCAAAGGCGGCAATTTTCTGGGTGGTGTCAAGGGATTTTCGGACCGGCACCGTCCTAAGAAAACCAGCAGCGTTTTGGGCCATGGAAGTCTTGAACCCGGAATTAAAATAGGTTTCCACCAGGCCTGCCAGCTCCTTGCCCAGGCGTTTCACCTGGAATTCAAAGAGGCCGTGGACAAAGGGGATGGCTCCATACAGGGCGGTTCCCTTCTTGGTCAGCCTGAAGACCAGGCCCTGTACGGCCATGTCTCCCAGAAGGGCCGAAACCGATGCTTCCGGCTGTTGGATCCGGGCGGCAATGTCTTTTGCCGTTTCCACCATGGGGCTCAGGTTTAAAAATAAGGCAGCCTGTTCTTCGGTGAACAGGGCTTTTAAAATTTTGATTTCAATCCCGGATTCCGTGGACGGAAATCCAACCGAATACAGGTCGAGCCTTTGCTGAAGGTCTTTGTAGATCTGATCTGAGGGCATAACATCTCCTATGAACGCTTGTTCTTTTTTTATTTCCCCTGATCAGATATCAACAAGCCGGTTCTTTGTCAAAACAAATAAATGCTGAAAGATGGCTATCCGGTTCTGAAATAAAGGGCTGTCTGATAAAACCGGTTTAATTCCCGTTTGAATCTATGATAAGATGGCAAGGTATGATGATTGGCAATAAAATAACCTGTTCTGCCGGAGTTTCAGGCAGAGGGAGAGGAAAATAATGAAAGACGAAAATACGGAAAATGTTCTGGAAAAATTGCTTTCCCTGCTCAAGCTGGAAAGGATTGAAACCAATATATTCAGGGGTCAAAGCCAGGATCTGGGCTTTGGTAATCTGTTCGGGGGCCAGGTCATGGGGCAGGCCCTGTCGGCCGCCTCCAGGACCGTGGAAGAGGAATACCAGGCCCACAGCCTTCACGGCTATTTCATGCTGGCAGGGGATGCCAAAAAACCCGTGGTCTATACCGTGGACCGCATCAGGGACGGCAGAAGTTTTGCCACTCGCCGGGTGGTGGCCCTTCAGGACGGCCGGGCGATTTTTACCATGGCGGCCTCGTTTCATAAAATGGAACCGGGCTTTGAGCACCAGGATCCCATGCCAAAGATTGAAGGGCCCGACGGCATAGAATCCGAGGTTGAAATGGCCAAGCGGCTTGCCCACCGGATTCCGCCGGAAATCTATGAAAAGCTGGTCTGCAAAAAGCCCATTGAAATCCGGGTGGTGAACCCCATCAACCCCTTTGCCCCCAAGACCCTGCCCCCGGAAAAATATATCTGGTTCAGGGCCATCGACAAAATTACCGATGATATGGCCACCCATCGGTGCATGCTGGCCTATTCTTCGGATTTTCACCTGGTGGGCACGGCCCTCTATCCCCACGGCAAAACTTTCTGGTCCAGGGATATGCAGGTGGCCAGCCTGGATCATTCCATCTGGTTTCACCGGGAATTTAAAATGAATGACTGGCTCCTCTATGCCATGAAAAGCCCCAGCGCCTCCTCCGCACGGGGGCTGAGCCTGGGTTCCATCTTTACCCGGGACGGGATTCTGGTGGCCAGTGTGGCCCAGGAAGGATTGTTGAGGTCCCTGAAACAATAACCTGAAGCAAGGATTCCCGGAGCAGCCCGCAGGGTCTTCCGGGAATCTTTTACAGGGTTAGAGGGTTGGGTGCCAAGGGCTAATGGGGTTTTTGGACGGCCTCGTCCCTGAGGACCCGCCTTAATACCTTGCCCACATTGGATACGGGAATTTCGTTTCTAAATTCAATGTGTCTGGGAATTTTATAGCCTGCCATATTTTCCTTGCAGAATTGTTTGAATTCTTCCTCGGTGGCGGTCTCACCGGCTTTTAATTTGATAAAGGCCTTTACCCTTTCCCCGCTTCTGTCATCGGGAATCCCCACCACGGCCGTCAGCTCCACCTTGGGGTGGGTATAGAGGATATCTTCCACATCCCGGGGATAGACATTGAATCCGCCCACGATAATCATGTCTTTTTTGCGGTCCGTGATGATGATATAGCCGTCCTTGTCAATGTGTCCGATATCCCCGGTCAGAAAATACCGGTCCCCGTCCAGTTCCACAAATACCTCTTTGTTTGCATCGGGCCGTTTCCAATAGCCTTTCATGATCTGGGGGCCGCAGGCGGCGATCTCACCGTCTTCTCCCCGGGGCAATTCCCGGGTCCCGGTTTCAATGTCCATGATTTTCACCATGGTGCCGGGCAGGGGGAAGCCGATGGAGCCGATTTTCCGTGTTTCCCGGTTGGTCGGGTTGGAGGAGATGACGGGCGATGTCTCGGTGAGGCCGTAGCCTTCAAAGATGATGGACCCTGTTTTTTCTTCAAATTGCCGGCAGACTTCGGGCGGCAGCGGGGCTCCTCCGGAAAAACAGCCCATGAGGGAGGACAGGTCATATTGATTTAACCGGGAATGATTGGTAAACGCCACAAATAAGGTGGGCACGGCCGGCATGATGGTGGGCTTTTGTTCCTGGACGACTTTAAGGACATCGGTAAAGGGCGGTTTGCCCGACCTGGGATCGGGAATGCAGATGAGTCTGCCTCCCAGCATGGTTGAAAAGAGCAGGGCGCAGGTGATGCCGAAGCTGTGATACCAGGGCAGAACCCCGAGGAAGGTGTGGTACCCTCCTTTATAGAGCTTTTCAGCTTTTTTGCCGTCACCTTGAACAAACCGGCCGCTTTCGTACAGGGCCATGACATTATAGGTGAAATTGGTATGGGTCAGTTCAGCCCCTTTGGGCACCCCGGTGGTGCCGCCGGTATACAGCATGACGGCCGTATCTTCTTCCGGGTTGATGGAAACCGAGGGCGGTGTCGGGCTGGATGCGGCAACCATATCGTCAAACATGAGATGGCCCGGCTCATGGTATCCGGCCTTGGGTATCTTGCCCAGAAGCCCGCCCAGGATGGCTTTGACCTTTGGCAGATAGGATTTGATATTACAGACCACCACGGTTTCGATTTTTGTTCCGGCTATGGCTTTGACCGTGTTGGCATAAAACACGGGATGATCCATGCAGAAAACCATTTTGGATTCTGAATCCTTGAGCTGATAATTAAGTTCCGGGGGGGTGTATACCGGGTTGCAGTTGACACAGACGGCCCCGGCCTTGAGGATACCGAAGAGGATTTCAGGGAAATGAGGCAGATTGGGAAGAAAGATGGCCACCCGGTCGCCCTTTTGAATGCCTTTTTTGGCAAGAAAACAGGCGATTCTGTCTGCCGTGTCCTTGACCCGGGAAAAGGTTTTTGATGCGCCGTTAAAGACGGTGAAGACCTTGTCCGGATAATCCCTTGCAGAATCATCCAGGAATTTAAACAAGGGAAACTGATACCCGGTGATGGTATGCGCCACATCCTCAGGCCAGAAAGGACTCTCCCAGATCGTTTCTTTCATCTTCTTTTCTCCTCTTTTTTTTAAAGGTGTCAATACATAATGGAATGAATTCCATGAGGTCTTCGACGATGCAGACATCGGCAATCTGAAACACAGGGGCCTCGGGGTCTGTGTTGACGGCAACGATGAATCCGGCGCCCTTCATGCCTTCGACATGCTGGGGGGCACCGGATATGCCGCAGGCAACATACAATTTTGGAGAGACGGTGGTGCCGGTGATGCCCACCTGTTTGCTGTAAGGTATCCATTTATAATCACAGATGGGCCGGGACCCGCCCGTGGCAGACCTTGGAAAGAGTTTGGCCAGCATCTCGATATATTTGTAGTTTTGGGCGTCCCGGATACCCCGGCCGCCGGAAACGATCACATCGGCCCTGGCCAGGACTGATCCTTCGGAAGGCGAGGCTTTGGTGCCGGTATATACCATATTATCGTCCGTGATGTCTAAAACCGATCTTTCAATAGGGCCTTGATTAGATCCTTGATTAGGGCCTTGAGTTTTTTCCTCCGGGGAAAATGCTTTCAGGGCGCCGGGCTGGAGGGTTATAACCAGGGGCCCGGTATCGGCAACAAGCCTGGCCGAGAGTTTACCGCCAAACAGGGACCGGACAAAACAAAGGACTCCGTCCGTCCTGACCACGCCCTCCACGCCGGTGATGCAGGAGCCTCCAAGGGCCATGGAAAGGGCCGGGGCATAATCCATTCCCGAACTGGAATGGGGGGCCAGAATATAATCAAAGGGGGTCTGGGAAAAAAGGGCTGACAGGGCTTTTTTGTAGAGGGCTCCATTGTATCGGACGAGTCCGGGAATGCAGACGGCATGGACAGGCACACCGGTTCGGGTGCTGAGGGTTTGGGCCGGTTTTTCCGTATCCTCCCCGAGAATAAAAAAGCAGATGTCTCCGGCGTCAATCTCTTGGATTCGTTTGGCCAGGGTCAAAAGTTCATAGGTGACGGGGGAAAGAACTCCGGTGTGATGCTCTGCGATGATGGCTGTTTTCTTTCCCATTCTTTGTCCTTTTTTATGTCAGCAACGCATTTTGGGCCAGGATATCCATTAACTGCTCCGCCTTTTCTTCAATAGTTCCATTCAGGAGGATTCCTTTTCTTTCTTTTTGCGGGGAATAGAGGTTGTGAATCCTTACCCCCGGTTCCTGTTCATCAAAGGCTCCGGCCGGGATGACGGTGATCTCCTTTTTCCTTGCCCTTAACACCATGGAAAGGGAAGGGTACCTCGGAGAGTTGATGCCGGTCTGGAGGGTCAGGACACAGGGCGGCTTGACCTCGAACATATCTCTTGCGCCGCCTTCTATTTCCCTTTCAATGGATATGTGGGTTCCATCGGGTCCTATTTTTTCATAAAGAACTGAGATGGCACAGGGAATCGACAGCCGTTGGGCGATCATGGGACCTGTCTGGCCGTTCATTTCGTCGGCAGACATGATCCCGGTTAAAATCAGGTCATAGCCCTTGCCCCTGGCATAGGCGGCGATCCATGAGGCGGTAAGAAAGGGCGGCCTGTACCCCGTGCCCGGGTCAAGGATGTGGACAGCCTCATCCGCCCCCATGCCCAGGGCTCGTCTCAGGGTGTCCCGGCTGGATTCCGAACCCACGGTGATGGCATGAACGAGGGTACCGGGAATCCTCTCCCTGATCCGCAGGGCTTCCTCAACGGCATAGGTATCAAAGGGGTTCATTTCAAACCGCGCGGATGCACAAGGGCTTATCCATTTTCCGGAATCATGGACCCGAACGGGGGATTCGCTTTCCATGACCTGTTTGACGCAGACCAGAATTTTCATGGCTTTACCCTTTCATTTAGACGGTTTATCCGGTTCATTAGGGTCATCATACCCCAACCGGAATGATCCTGACATACCTTATTATGATTCCTGTTTTGAAGTGTCAAGAAAAAAATAGAACAAACGTTCGTTTTATGTTGACAGGCGTTTTTAGGGATTGTACATTCAGATATAACACAAACTATTATCCTTTATGGAAGGCTGGATCGGATGGGCGAATTCTTTTTTTTCAGGCATGGACAGGGATCATTCGGCACGGATAATTATGACCGGCTCTCTGAGCGGGGGGCCCTGCAGGCCAGGATACTGGGGCAACACCTTGCAACCTGTCATATCCATTTTGATGCCGTATATTCAGGCTCGCTGGAGCGGCAGAAAGATACGGCCTGCCGGGTGAGGGAGGTCTACCTGGAAAAGGATTTATTTTTTCCGGAACTTCTGGCGGACAACTCCTGGAACGAAATGGATTCAAACCAGGTCTGGGAGGCCCAGATCAGGAGGATGATGCGGAATGAACCCCGCCTTCTGGATGAAATTAAAATGGACCCAAGCGATAAAAAAGCCTTTCAGAAGGTTTTTTCAAGGGTGATGGACCGGTGGGTTTCAGGGGATTTTGATACCCCTGGTGACCTGACCTGGAAAGGGTTTCAACAACAGGTCCGCCAAGGATTAAACTATCTTTGCGGAACCGCCGGCCCATCCGGGAAAATTGCCGTTTTTTCTTCCGGAGGTCCCATTTCCGTTGCCGTCCAGGCTGCCTTGGAACTTTCCGGCCAGAAAACCCTGGATTTGTTATGGCAACTCATGAATGCTTCCGTAACCCGGTTAAAATGCGACGGTCAAAGGATCAGCCTGTCGGGTTTCAATGATATCACACACCTTGAACTCAAGGGTGACAAAACACTTATAACCTATAGATAAACCTGGAGAGACCCATGGATTTTTTAATACCTGAACGAACACAGATCATCGTGGAAATGATGGACGAGTTTGTCAAAAAAGAACTCTACCCCCTTGAAAAGGATCTGGATTCAGATGATTATCCGGCCTTTGAAAAAGAACTGCATAAAAAACGCGAGATCGTCAAACAGATGGAATTGTGGGCTCCCAACCATCCCAAAGAATTCGGCGGCATGGGGCTGAGCCTCATGGAACATGCCCTGGTGTCGGAGGTTTTGGGCCAGTCGCCCCTGGGCCATTATGTCTTCGGCTGCCAGGCCCCGGATGCCGGCAATATTGAAATTCTTCATCTCTACGGAACGCCTGCCCAAAAGGAAAAATATCTGAAACCCCTGATCGAGGGGAAAATCAGATCCTGTTTTTCCATGACGGAAGTGGACATGCCCGGCTCCAACCCCGTCATGCTGGAGACCACTGCGATTAAAGACGGGACCGATTATGTGATCAACGGTCATAAATGGTATTCCTCCTCGGCAGACGGGGCTGAATTCGCCATTGTCATGGCCGTGACCAATCCTGAAAATTCAACCTATCTCCAGGCCAGCATGATCCTTGTCCCGGCCGACACCAAGGGATTCAACCTGGTCCGGAATATCCCGGTCATGGGCCATAGCGGGAAAGGCTATTTCAGCCACGGCGAGATTATTTACCAGAACTGCCGGGTTCCGCATGAAAATATCCTGGGCGGAGAAGGGCAGGGGTTTGTCATGGCCCAGGACCGGCTCGGCCCCGGCCGGATCCACCACTGCATGAGATGGATCGGGATATGCAACCGGTCCTTTGATCTCATGTGCCGGCGTGCGGCCACCCGGACCATTGCACCGGGCAAAAAGCTGGCATCCAAGCAGATCGTCCAGGCATGGATTGCCGAGTGCGCGGCCGATATCCAGGCCGCACGGCTCATGGTGCTCCACGCCGCCTGGAGGATCGACACCCTGGGCGCCTCCGCGGCCCGGAAAGAAATTTCCATGATCAAATACGTCGTGGCCAATACCCTTCAAAAGGTTGTGGATACGGCCATCCAGATCCACGGCGGCCTCGGCATGTCTTCGGATACCATCCTGGCCTATTTCTTCTGCCACGAGCGGGGGGCCAGGATTTATGACGGGGCCGACGAAGTCCACAAGACCTCCGTGGCCAAGCAGATTTTAAAAAATTATATGAATTAACCCTTCCTGCGGGAAGAAACAAAAGGACAGGATCATGGAAAAAATATGGATGAGCAGTTGGCCTGAAGATTTACCCCGGGAAATTGAATTTGCACACGGATCAATACCGGTTCACGAATATTTAAGGATAAGGGCAAAAGAGGCCCCGGAAAAAACCGCCATCATTTTTTACGGAAGAGAGATCTCTTATCAAGAGCTGGATGAAGCGTCGGAACGGTTTGCCCGTTACCTGATATCCAACGGCATACAAAAGGGGGACCGGGTGGGGATCTTTCTTTTAAACTGCCCCCAGTATGCCATTGCCCATTTCGGTATCCAGAAGGCCGGGGCCGTGGTGTGTCCCTGTTCCCCCCTGTTCAAAGAACTTGAGCTGGAATATGAGCTGAATGATGCGGATATTGAAATTCTTGTGGCCCTTGACCTTTTTCTTCCTGTTGCAAAGAATGTGTTGGAAAAAACCCGTTTAAGAAAAATCATCACCACCAATCTCAACGATTATATTCCCGAAAATCCGACACTACCGCTCATTGGCCCCATGGCAGTTCTAAAGCAGAGCATTCCGGGGACGGAAGATTTTATGGAAATTGTGACAACCGGGGATAAAACACCGGTTCATATCGATATCGACATGGAAGAGGATATCGGGCTCTTTCAGTACACAGGAGGAACCACAGGCCTTCCCAAGGGCTGCATGCTTTCCTTTCAGGCCGCCCTGTTCAAGACCGCCGTCACCCGGAATGTGGCCGCCATCACAAAAGACACGGTCTGCCTGGTGACCATGCCCATTTTCCATATTGCCGGGATGCTGGCCGGGATGAACAGTTGCATTTATGCCGGTGCCACCCAGGTGCTGCTGTCCATGTTCGACGTCAAAACCGCCATGAAGGCCATCTCAACCTATAAGGCCGATTTCTGGTACAGTGCGGTTCCCATGAATGTCGGCATCATGGCGGACCCCGATGTGAAGAATTATGATCTTTCAAGCCTGAAGCTGTGTCTGACCTCATCCTTCGGCATCCAGTTGACGGAAAAAATTTCAGACCAGTGGAAGGCCGTCACCCAAGGCGGGCTTTTGATCGAAGGGGCCTACGGGCTGAGCGAAACCCATACGGCCGATACCTTTATGCCGCGGAACCGGGTGAAATTCGGAACCTGCGGCATTCCGGGGCCTGCCGCCGAATTTAAAATCGTGGATCTCAATGACCCCACAACGGAACTTCCAATGGGTGGGGAAGGCGAGATTGTCCTGAAAAACCCGGGCGTGTTCAAGGGATACTGGAAAAGGCCGGAAGAAACCGCCAGGACCCTCATGGACGGATGGGTGTATACCGGTGATATCGGTAAATTCGATGGAGACGGCTATCTCTATCTTCTGGGCCGGGTCAAGGAAATGATCAAGGTTTCAGGTTTTTCCGTGTATCCGGAAGAAGTCGAATTGCTCCTCAACAACCATCCTGAGATTGCGCAATCCGCAGTTATAGGGGTCTTGGACGAGAAAAAGGGAGAAGTGGTAAAGGCCTATATCGTCAAGGCGCCGGGTTCGGATTTGGATGAACCCCGGTTGAAAAAATGGGCCAAGGAGAACATGTCTTCCTATAAATGTCCTGCCGTCGTGGAATTCAGAAATACACTGCCCATGCTTCCCACGGGAAAACTCTTAAGGCGGGTGCTCAAGGAAGAACCCAAGAGGAGATCATAAGAAATGCCCTTTGAAAAAGAGCTTGAAATATTCGAAAAGAAAAAAGCAATGGTGCTGGAAATGGGCGGGACAGATAAGATCCTCCGCCAGCATGACAAAGGCCGGTATTCTGCCAGGGAAAGGATAGACCGGCTGCTGGACCCGGATACCTTTTTCGAGGTGGGCCGGTTTGCCCATTCCGACATAGCGGGAATGGAAGATAAAACCCCGGCCGACAGTAAAATCACGGGGTACGGGAAAATTTCCGGCCGCCGGGTGGCCGTGTCGGCCAATGATTTTACGGTCCTGGCCGCCACCTCCAGCAGGATCGCCGGCAGAAAAGAAGGTGAATTAAAAACTTATGCCGCAAAAAAAGGCATCCCCATGATTTATCTGGGGGAGGCGGGCGGGGCCAGGATGCCGGATATTATGGGGTCCAAGGGGCTGGCCTCCTTTGGCGGCGGCAGCTTTGACAGCTATCTCAAAATCATGAGCCGGGTGAGGCAGTCTCCCATGGTCACGGCCATCCTGGGGGAGTGTTACGGCATGCCCACCTGGATGGCCTGTCTCTCGGATTTTGTGGTCCAGGTCAAGGGGTCTGCCATGGGGGTCTCAGGCCCGCGGGTCCTTGAAATGGCATTGAGCCAGGTGATTACCGATGAAGAACTCGGCGGATTCGCGGTTCACAGTGAAATCACCGGCAATGCGGACCGGGTGGCTGAAAACGAAGACCATTGTTTTGATCTCATCCGTCAGTATCTATCCTATCTGCCCTCCCATAACAGCCAGCTTCCGCCGGTCTATACCGTGCCGGAAGGTTCAGGGGTCTTCATGGAAAACATCCTGGAGCTTTTGCCGGAAAAGCGGAGCCGCACCTATGATATGCGAACCATCCTGTCCTGCATCATGGATCAGGACAGTCTTTTTGAAATCAAACCGGATTTCGGAAAATCCGTGATCACGGCCCTTGCACGGATCAACGGGGCCTCCGTGGGCATTGTGGCCAATCAGCCCGCCTTCATGGCCGGCGCCATGGACACCAACGGCATTGACAAGGTCATCAGTTTTCTGTGCCTGTGCGACTCCTATAATATTCCCCTGGTTTTTTTCCACGACACACCCGGTTTTCTCGTGGGCAAGGAAGCGGAAAGAAACCGGGTAGCGGCCAGGGTCATGAACTATATGAATGCTCTCGGTCAGATCACGGTTCCCAAGATTTCCATCATCGTCCGGAAAAGCTATGGCATGGCCTTCTGGAATATGAGCGGGTCCGGTTGCGCCACGGATTTTCTGGTAGCCTGGCCCACGGCGGAAATGAGCTTTGTGGACCCGGCCATTGCCGCCAATGTGGTCTATGGATCAAGGGATGCGGATCCCCAGGAAAAAGAAGCCCTGATCCGCTCCATGGTGGAGGATGCCTCCCCCTTTGGAGCTGCCGGAGCCTTTCATATCCATGATGTCATTAATCCCCGGCATACCCGGACCTATATCACAGAGGCCCTGGAGATAGCAGGGGATGCAGTTTCCGGAGGGATCGGGGAACATAAACTGGCCAACTGGCCCACCAAATTTTAATATCGGGTTGCATACCTGGTTTTAATACCGGTATTGAAGGTCTAATCCAAGGAGAAAAGCAATGAGTCAAAGAAAAGTGGTT
>CAZAHK010000029.1:0-17828 GCA_964484555.1 uncultured Desulfobacula sp. | reverse complement strand
AAGTGGTTTTTATTGACGGGGTTCGAACCGCCTTTGGCCGCATGGGCGGGGCGCTCAAGGATATTTATGCATCAAAGCTTGCGAGCATAGGCATTGACGGGCTTCTGGAAAAAACAAAAATTATGGAAAAAACCATGGTCGAGTCCGTGTTTCTCGGGTCTGCCACCGGGTGTTCCCATAGTTTTAACCCGGCCCGCCATGCGCTTTTGGGTTCCAAGCTCGGCTATGAAACCTCGGCCTCCTATGTGGAAATGCAGTGCGGCAGCGCCATTGACTCCATCAACCACGCCGCCTGGAAGATTCTGGCCGGCCAGGCCGATGTCATTATCGCCGGCGGCATGGAATCCTACAGCCAAATCCCGGTGAAATTTCCCGCCACCCGGAAAACACCGGCCCATGAATTTGACACGGATGAACATCCCCGGCCCGATTCCATCCTTGAAAAAATGGCCCTGCTGCCGCCGGTGTTCAAAAAGGACGGCACGGTAACGGCGGGGAATTCCAGCGGCCAGAACGACGGAGCCGCCTTTGTGCTCATGATGAGTGCTGAAAAAGCCGGGGAACTGGGATACAAGCCCATGGCCAAATGGCTGTCCGGAGCGGACTGCGGCTGTGACCCCAAGATCATGGGCATCGGACCGGCGAAGCCATTGACAGGGAAAAATGGAATCCTATGGGCGGGGCCATTGCCTTTGGTCATCCCAACGGGGCTTCCGGAGCCAGGATCTGTATGTTTGCCATGCGGCAATTGATCCGCACCAGCGGCCGGTACGGTGTTTTCGGATCCTGCTGCGGCGGCGGTCTCGGCGTGGCGACGGTGATTGAAAATCTGAACGTCTGACAATAAAGGAGAAACCCATGGTACAGCAATTGGTGGATAAACGGGACATGGACTTTGTCCTCTGGGAACAACTGGAATGCGAACGCTTTCTAAAGCATGACAAATACAAGGAGTTCAACCGGAAAACCTGCGATATGATCCTGACCGAGGCCAGGGCCCTGGCCGTCAAGGAAATTCTGCCCACCCTGGCCGAAGGAGATGTCCAGGGTGTGCGCTTTGAAAACGGGACCGTAAAGGTTCCGGACTGTTTCCGCGAGGTTCACCGGAAAATTCTGGAGGGGGACTGGCAGAGCATGGTGGTGAGCACGGAAATGGGGGGCCAGGGGGTTCCCGGATTCCTGTCCTATGCCTGCGCCGAACATTTTCACGGGGCCAATTATTCCCTCATGGCCTATGCCTGGATGGGAACCGGCACGGCAAAGATGATCCACCTCTACGGCACGGATGAACAGAAACAAACTTATATTCCCCATATCGTTGCCGGTAAATGGGGGGGCACCATGCTGCTGACGGAATCCGGCGCCGGCAGTGATGTCGGGGCTCTGGAAACCACGGCGGTTCAGAATGAAGACGGGTCCTATTCCCTTTCCGGAAACAAAATTTTCATCACCAATGGGGAGCATGACCTGTGCGACAATATCATCCACCCGGTTCTGGCCCGCATTGAAGGGGACCCTCCCGGCACCACGGGCATTTCCATCTTTATTGTTCCCAAATTCCTGGTGAACCCCGACGGCAGCCTTGGGGAGCGCAACGATATTGTCTGTACCGGGGTGGAAGAAAAACACGGGATCCACGGCAGCGCCACCTGCTCCATGGCCCTGGGAACCAAGGGCCGCTGCAAGGGGTTTCTTCTGGGGGACCGGCAGAAAGGCATGGCCATCATGTTCAATATGATCAACAGCTCCAGGATGAGCACGGGTCTCCAGGCCCTTTCCTATGCCTCGTCCGCCTATCTTTTGGCCGTGAACTATGCAAGGCAGAGAATACAGGGACGACGACTCGAGGATTTCATGGACCGGAGCGCCCCTTCCGTGCCCATTATCGAGCATCCCGATGTGAGGCGGAATCTCCTGTGGATGAAATCCCATGTGGAAGGCATGAGAAGCTTTTTCCAGTTCCTGGTGTCCTGTTCCACCAAGGCGGACCTGGCTGCCGGCCACGAGGAAAGGGAACTGTATCGGGACCTGTTTGAGCTTTTGACCCCATCCATCAAAGACTATCTTGCCGTCCGGGGCCATGAGGTCTGCATCCAGGCCATCCAGGTATTCGGAGGGGCCGGGTATACAAAGGATTACCTGGTGGAACAATATGCCAGGGACTGCAAAATCACTTCCATCTTTGAGGGAACCAGCGGCATCCAGGCCATGGACATGCTGGCCCGGAAAATCGGCCGGAAAAACGGAACCGTATTTAAGGCCTTTTTAAATGAAATCTCCCAGACCATTGGCCGGGCCAGGGAAATCGAAGTCCTGAAACCCCTGGCAGACGATGTGGAAAAGGCGGTTCAGCGCCTGGAGGAAACCGCCGGCACGATCTTACAAAGATCCCGGTCCAGGGAAATGAAGGCAGCCTATGCCCATTCCCTTCCCTTTCTGAATGTCATGGGGGACGTCATCATGGCCTGGATGCTGCTCTGGCGGGCCACAACCGCTTCCATCAAGCTTTTGAACGGGGCAAACAAAAAAGATGAGATATTTTATAAGGGCCAGGTGAAAACCGCACAATTTTATATCCGAACCATCCTGCCCGAAGTCATGGGAAAAATGAATGCCGTAAAAACCGGAGACGGGGTTGCCGTAGAAATGGAAAATGACGAATTCGGCGGTCTCTAAAAATAAAGTGATTCATCACACCAAAGGAGAAAAACAATGAACATAGACGATATCAAGCATATCAGCGTCATCGGGGCCGGAAACATGGGCCATCAGATTTGTCTGCAATCGGCCCTTAAGGGATTTCATACCGTATGCACGGATGTGAACGAGG
Organism: uncultured Desulfobacula sp.; assembly: GCA_964484555.1. Taxonomy (GTDB): domain Bacteria; phylum Desulfobacterota; class Desulfobacteria; order Desulfobacterales; family Desulfobacteraceae; genus Desulfobacula. Next base: position 14,998 of record CAZAHK010000029.1, on the reverse strand, counting down.
CCATGCTCAAAAAAGCCGATGCCTTTGTGGATGGCTATCTGGCTGGAAGGGTGGAAAAAGGAAAATTGACAAAGGAAGCGGCTGAGGCCGCCCGGTCCCGTATCCGGTTTACACCGGATCTGAAGGATGCGGTCAAAGAGGCGGATTATGTCATCGAAGCCGTGCTGGAAGTGTTGGACATCAAACGGAAACTTTTTGCCGACATCGATGGGATGGCCCCGGCTCATGCCATTCTGGCCACCAACAGTTCCGCCATTGTCAGTTCCAGGATTGCAGATGCAACAAAGCGGCCGGACAAGGTCCTGAACCTTCATTTTTTCAACCCGGCCCTGGTCATGAAACTGGTGGAAGTGGTCCAGGGTCCCCATGTTTCCGATGAAACCGCACAAATCTCCATGGATCTGTGCAAAAAGCTGGACAAAGTTCCGGTACATGTTAAAAAAGAGGTCAAAGGCTTTTTGCTGAACCGGATTTTCATTGCCATTTTTGAAGAAGTGGAATGGATGCTGGAAATGGGAGTGGCCTCCATGGAAGACATTGATAAAGCCTGTGTTTACGGTGCCGGTCACCCCATGGGGCCCTTCCGGCTCATGGATCTGACCGGTATAGACCTTGCCTATACCATGTGCATGGAAGGGTTCAGGGAAACCGGGGACCCGGCCAAACTGCCCAAGCCCAGCCTTACGGCCCATTATGTCAAGGGTGAATACGGCGAGAAGACCAAAAAAGGCTGGTACGATTATACTCAAAAATAAAGTGAAGGAGATCCGATAAAAGGAGAAAACTGATGGATTTAAAAACCCTGTTATTCAATAAAGAAAGCGGTATCGGATGGGCCCGGATCAACCGGCCTGAAAAATTGAACGCCCTCAACGCCGAAGTCTTTGCCGACCTGGAAACGGTATTGGAAGCCTGTGCCGATGACGATGAAGTCCGGGTCCTGGTGATCACGGGCAATAAAGGCGTTTTTGCCGCAGGGGCCGATATCGACCGTATGGCCCAGGGCAGCATAAAGGATGCCTATGCCCTGACCGACGGGTCCATGCGGATCTACGAACGCCTGGCCGATTATCCTAAACCCACCATTGCCGCCATTTCCGGCTATGCCCTGGGCGGGGGCCTGGAGACGGCCCTGTGCTGCGATTTCAGGATCGGGGATGAGACGGCCGTGCTGGGTCTGCCGGAAATCAATCTGGGCATCATTCCGGGCGGAGGGGGCACCCAGCGCCTGCCCAGGCTCATCAATTACAGCCTGGCCGCCGAACTGATCCTGACCGGCGATATGATCAAGGCCGACCGGGCCCTTGCCCTCGGCCTGCTTAACCGGGTGGTGCCGGCGGCAGACCTGGAGGCGGAAGTGAAAAAATTTGCGGGTAAGCTTGCGGCAAAACCGGCCATGGCTGTCAGGGCGGCCAAAACCGCCATCCGGAAAGGCCTGAACACCTCTTTGAAAGACGGGATCTGCATTGAACAGGACCTGTTCTGCATGCTCTTCGGAACGGTTGATCAAAAAGAGGGCATGGCGGCTTTTGTGGAAAAAAGAAAGGCAAAATTTACAGGAAAATGATAGGATGCCGTTTTTCAGACATATGGACAGAGGGCCTAGACCGGAATTTACAAATATCAGGAGTCGGCAATGAAAAAATCATGCGTGTCCGTTATCAAATATGAGAAACCCGTTGAGTCGGTGGCAAAAGCCGTGGACCTGTGCAAGGGGCGGGATCAGTTTAAAAAAGGGTCAAAGGTTTTTATCAAACCCAATATCGTGTTCTGGACCAAGGAGGTCGCCTTTCCCAAATGGGGGGTGATTACCACGTCCAGAGTCATGGAGGACATGATTATCCTCCTAAAGGATTGCGGCATAGAGGATATCACCATCGGAGAAGGGGTGGTCACCCGGAAGGCGAATGATAAGGAAACCCCGGCCCACGCCTTTCAGACCCTGGGCTATGAGACCCTCAAAAAGCGGTATGGGGTGAAATACGTGAATGTCATGGACCGTCCCTTTGTTGAAACGGATCTGGGGGACGGCATTGTGCTCAATTTTAACCAGGATGCCGTGGAAAGCGATCTGGTCGTGGATCTTCCGGTGCTGAAAGCCCATAACCAGACCCGGATCAGCCTCGGCATCAAAAACCTGAAAGGGCTTATTGATATCAATTCCCGGAAAAAATGCCACAGTCCGGACCCGGAAAAAGACCTTCATTTTTATGTGGCCCGCCTGGCCGATAAATTGCCGCCGGTATTCACCCTCATCGACGGCATCTATTCCCTGGAACGGGGTCCCGGATTTGACGGAAAAATGCACCGCCGGAATCTCTTGATCGCTTCCGCCGACATCTTTGCCGCCGACAAGACCGGGGCCAAAATCCTGGGGTATGAACCTTCGGAAATCCCCCATCTGGTCCATGCGGCCAAAAATCACGGCAGGCCCCTGGATCTTTCCGATGTGGAGGTGGTGGGGCTGCCCTTGGAGGAGATCTCATCCAAACATGAATATGATTTTCCCTATCAGGAGAACGAGGAGGTCGCCCTGCCGGAGCCCCTGGCCAAACAGGGGATCAAGGGCCTGTTTTACCGGAAATACGATACCTCCATGTGCACCTATTGTTCAGGGGTCAACGGGGTGGTCCTGTCGGCCATCCGGGCCGCCTGGAAGGGCGAGGACTTTGACCGGGTGGAAGTGCTCACCGGCAAAAAGATGGCGCCCACTCCGGGTATGAACAAAACCATTCTCCTGGGAAAATGCATGTTCATGGCACACCGGAAAAATCCGGATATTAACGAAATGATCCCGGTAAAAGGCTGTCCGCCCGAACCCGAGGATATTGTCAAAGCCTTTCACCAGGCTGGTATCATGCTGGATCCGGCGATGTTCCAATATATTGATCAACTGCCGGGATTTTTCATGGCCCGGTATAAGGACAAACCCGAATATGACGAATCCTTTTTCAGGGTTGAATAAAAATGGATTTTGAAGAATTCCGGAAAATGATCACCGTTTCCAAGGAAGAGCGTTACCTGGAAACCCTGTCGGAAAACCGGGAAAGCATCCAGATCAAAAAAGAAAAAACCATTGTCAAAAACCTGGAAAAAATTTTTAAGGCCACCCTTAAAATCAGCAATCAAAAGGGATTCCGGGCCATGACCATGAGGGACCTGAGCCAGGAAGCCGGGATCAGCCTGGGAGCCTTGTATGCCTATTTCAAGAGCAAGGACGACCTTCTGGGGATGCTGCAGAACCAGCGCCGGGCCTTTATCCGGCGGGCGCTGGAAAGTGAAATGGAAAAAGAAAACACCACGGCCATGAAGCTCCGGGCCATGATCCGGACCCACCTGTTTTTGAGCGAACTCATGCAGCCCTGGTTCTATTTTTCCTTTATGGAAGCCAAGAACCTGAATCCTGAAGAACGGAAAAAGGCCATTGACAGTGATCTGTGGACGGAAAGGCTTCTGGAAGGCTTACTGGTCCAGGGCAGGGGGGAAAAGGTCTTTTTGGACAGGGACGCGGGCCTGACGGCCGAGGCCATCAAAGCCATGCTTCAGGACTGGTATCTGAAACGGTCCAAATTCAGGATATCCGTGGACCAATATGCCGGATTTGTCATTGAACTGGTGGAAACCTATCTGGGCACGGCAACAACACATTAAATGGAAAAGGAAAAAACCATGGCGCTGGAAGATGAGGCTTCCGGGATTCGAACCGGGGAAGAACTGCCTCTGGAAAAAATAGAACCCTATATCCGGGAAAACATCAAGGGAATCGACGGTCCCATAACCATCCGGCAGTTTCCCAACGGCCATTCCAATCTGACCTACCTGATTCTGGCCAAAAATAAAGAAATGGTGCTGAGGTGCCCGCCCCATGGGACAAAGGCCAAATCCGCCCATGATATGGGCCGTGAATATAAAATTTTAACAGCCCTGCAGGAGGTCTTTCCCTATTGCCCGAAACCCCTGGCTTATTGCGGGGATGAAACCCTCCTGAGCAGCCCTTTTTATGTGATGGAGCGGATCAGGGGAATCATCATCCGCAGGGATCTGCCCGAACAGCTCAAGCTGACCCCGGCGGATACCACCCGGCTCTTTGAGAATATCCTCAAGGTTCAATATGAATTGCACGCCATCGACTATAAAGCCGTCGGGCTGGAAGATTTCGGCAGACCGGAGGGATACGTCAAACGGCAGGTGGAGGGCTGGAGCAGGCGTTACAGGGCCGCCCGGACCCCGGATGTTCCCGACGGGGAGGAAGTGATGGCCTGGCTCTCGGACAATATGCCCGGAGATACCCAGGACCCGTCCATCCTTCACAATGATTTTAAATTTGACAATGTGATCCTGGACCCGGACAATCCCTTCACCGTCATCGGGGTTCTGGACTGGGAGATGGCCACCGTCGGCGACCCGCTCATGGACCTGGGGGCCAGTCTCGGATACTGGGTCCAGCCCGGGGACCCGGAAGAGATGCAGGCCATGAGAACAGGCCCCACCCTTGCACCGGGGGCCCTGACCCGTGAGGAAATGGTCCGGCAATATGCGGCCCTTTCCGGCCGGAAAATGGAGAAGTTTAATTTTTACCATTGTTTCGGCGTGTTCCGGCTGGCCACCATTGCCCAGCAGATCTATTACCGGTATTTCCACGGCCAGACCGTTGACAAACGCTTCAAATCCTTTGGATACCATGTGAATGTCCTGGTCCGCACCGCCGACCGGATTGCAAAGGGGGAGCTGTGATGGACACCGTCATGATTATCGGGGCCGGGTTCATGGGGGCGGGAATCGCCCAGGTCTGCCTTCAGAGCGGATACCGGGTGATCCTGACCGATACCGGGGAAGTCCTTACAAAGGCCGGGCGAACCATGGCCTTATCCCTTGAAAAGCTCTATCTCAAGGGCGGGATCAAGGAACCCGCTGAAACGGTTTTGAGCCGCCTTGAAATGGTTCAGGACCTGGAAACGGCCCTGGGAACCGCCCATGAAACCGGCGCAAAACTGAGATGGGTCATCGAGGCGGTATATGAAGACGAGGCCCTTAAAAAACGGATCCTGGCCCAGGTGGAGCCCCAAATCCATATCCATACCCTGGTGGCCACCAATACCTCTTCCATTCCTGTTTCACGGCTGGGGTCGGCCCTGACCCGGCCGGATCAGTTGGTGGGTCTGCATTTTTTCGGACCTGTGCCTTTAATGGGGCTGGTGGAGGTGGTCAAAGGCCAATTGACATCTGAGAAGACCTTCCTTCAGGGCATGGATTTCATCAAGACCCTGGGAAAATACCCGGTGGCCGTGGCACAGGATATTCCCGGTTTTGTCATGAACCGGGTCTTTGCGGCGGCCTTCAGGGAATGCCAGGAACTGGTGGACAAGGGGGTTGCAACCCCGGAAGATATCGACGCCGGCATGCGCCTGGGATACGGCTGGCATATCGGCCCCTTTCAGATTGCCGACAACGCCGGGCTGGACACGGTCCTGCGCATCAACGAATCCATGAAAGCCTCCAGGGAAATCCACCTGTATACCGACAGCCCCGTCATCAAGGAAAAGGTAGAAAAAGGCTGGTTGGGCAGGAAATCCGGCCAGGGATTCTATGTATATGACAAAACCCCTTAACCCATCAGGATAGCCCATATGGCAGTACTGGAGTTAGAATAAAGGCGGAATCATGAAAGCTGAAATCCAGAGAAAGGTGGGGTTTTATGAGGTGGATGCCGGTTTTTCCCTCCGGTTCAAATCCCTGCTCCAATATTTTCAGGATTCAACCGGGGTCCATTCGGACCTGGGCGGATGCAGTATGCGTTGGCTCATGGGGCAGGGCAGGGCCTGGGTGCTTCACCGCATCTGTGTCCGTGTCCTTCGGACGCCCTGCCTGGGCGACGAGCTGCGGATTTTGACCTGGAGCCGGGGGTCAAAAGGATACCGGGCCTACCGGGATTTTGAGATCTTCTGCCGGGGGGAAAAGAGTGTATCGGCCACGAGCGTCTGGATATTCATCGACACTGAGAAAAAAAAGATTCTGAAAGTGCCGGAAGAGGCGGCCCAATGGTATACCATTGAAAGGGATCGAGCCATGGATATGGATATTGACGGATTCCACCCCAATCTTAAATTTGAGCCGGAACACTGGGAAACCGCAGAGATCCGGCCTTCGGACTTTGATCCCCTGGACCATGTCAACAATGCCCTGTACCTGGATTTCCTGGAAAATCTGGTGGGCCGGACCTCTCCCGATCAAACGCGAATCCGGGAGGTGGTGATCCAGTTTCACAATGAAATTCCCAGGCAGGTGGGCCGGGTGGACATCGGAATCCGGCAAAACAGCGGGTCAAATGAGTTCAAGATCTTTTCACCGGGCTGCGTCCATGCCGCCGGGACCTTCCGGTTATTCGGCTCCCCGGACCCGGCCGGCGGACAAGAATAGACGGAAACCTTCAACCAAAAACAGGAGATGATGATGGCAGATACGGAAAAAAATCAAAAATTAAAACAGGCTACGGCTGTTGTGTGCCGGCAGGGAATGATCCCCTTTCCGGTCAGCGATACGGCCATGGCCATTATCCATGCCGTTGTGGGGGATAATGACGAACAACTGGATCTCATCCATGCCTTCAGGGAAAAATCCTCCCAGACCACGGAACAGCTTGTCGCCTCCAGCGGGTTTCCTGAAGAAAAGGTCAATTCCCTGGCCCTGGGCCTGGCCAAAAAAGGCCTGATTTTCAACCAGGCCAATTCATCGGGCCTCATGGTGTTCCGGATTTTGCCCTTCATGGTGGTGGGCCTCATGGAATATATGTTCATGGGCGAACTGAAAGGCACTGAAAAGGAAAAAGAGCTGGCCCGGCTCTTTGAAAAAATGACCCATGACCTCCGGGACCAGACCCAGGAAAATTATGACGCCCTGATCCCCTTATTTAAAGCCATGCCGGCCATAGACCGGACCGTTCCAACCCGAAAGACCACCAAGGGCAAATCCATCCGGATCATCCCCGTGGAAAAAACCATGACGGTTCCGGAGGAATTTGTTCTCCCCAGCCAGTCCGTGGAAGACATCATCCAAAAATTCGATGATATTGCCGTGGGATATTGTTTCTGCCGCCAGCGAAGAAGCCTTCTGGGAGAGCCTTGCAAGATCGAGGCCCCGACCCTGAACTGTTTTACCTTCGGCAAGTCAGCCCGGTTCACGGTGGCCCAGGGCTTTGCCAAACCCGTGACCCGAGACCAGGCCCTGGCCATTATGAAGGAAGCCGAAGATGCCGGGCTGGTGCACAAGGCCTTTCATCCCGGCTCCAGGGAAAACAACCCGGAAACCAGCATCTGCAACTGCTGCAAGGATTGCTGCGACACCATGAACCTCTGGCGCAACGGGACCACACCCCTGGTCAATTCCACCTATCATCTGTCTGTCATTGACGAGGACACCTGCACCGGTTGCGGCGCCTGTGTGGAACGCTGCCCCACGGACGCCATTGCCATCAATGATCAAGGCATCGCACGGCTGGATACAAGCTCCTGTTTCGGATGCGGCGTCTGTTCCCGGTTCTGCCCGGAAGACGCCGTTTCCCTGAAGGAAGGCCTCCGCAAGGTCTTTATCCTGCCGCCCAAGCTGAGGCCCTAGGACAGCCCATGGTATTTAAAAACGTCCTCGTCACCGGCGGCGGCGGTTTTTTAGGAAAAGCCGTCGTCAAAAAGCTGTTGACCAAAAACCTGACCGTCTTCTCCTTTTCACGGCATTTTTATAAGGACCTTGAGGATATGGGGGTGAACCAGATCCAGGGGGACCTTTCGAATGCGGCCTCGGTCACGGCGGCCTTTAAAAACATGGATGCCGTCTTCCACGTAGCGGCAAAACCCGGCATCTGGGGGGAGTATGAGGATTATTTCAGGGTCAATGTCACAGGAACGGAAAACGTTATCGCCGCCTGTTTCCAGAATCAGGTCAGGCAGTTGATATACACCAGTTCCCCCAGCGTGATCTTTGATGAAAACGATATGGAAAATGTGGACGAGAGCGTTCCCTATCCTGAAACCTATCTGGCCCCCTATCCGGAAACCAAGGCCCTGGCCGAAAAGCAGGTCCGGGCCGCCGCGGAAAAAGGACTCAAGACCATCATTATCCGCCCCCATCTCATCTGGGGCCCCGGTGACAACCACCTGGTTCCCGGCATCATCAAAAGGGCCGGCCGTTTAAAACGCGTGGGCCGCAAAGACGACCTGGTGGACACCATCTATGTGGACAATGCCGCCGACGCCCATGTCTGGGCCTGGGAACGCCTGGCCGCAAATCCCTCCTTATCCGGGAACGTGTATTTTGTCAGCCAGGATGAGCCCGTGTCCAAATGGGATATGGCCAATGCTTTTCTCGCCGCGGCCGGGCTGCCGCCCATCCGGGGCTCGGTTTCAGCTAAAACCGCTTATCGGGCCGGGGCTGTTTTTGAAACCCTGTACCGGTTTTTCCGCATTCAAAAAGAACCGCCCATGACCCGGTTTTTCGCTAAAGAACTGGCCACTTCCCACTGGTTTAATATCTCCCGGGCCAAAAAAGACCTGGGCTATTATCCCCGGATCTCCACACAGGAAGGCCTTGCCCGGCTGAAGCAAGATCTGTCTATTTGATTCTTCATTTTAAACTTGTGAATATCATTCGAATACATCAGCCATCAAAGGTCATTCAACCTTAAATCAAGAGCCTTTCTTTATCTTGAATGTTATTAGTCCTCATGATAGACATTGTTTTGACTTTATAATATTCGATATCGGGATAATGGGAAAAATAGAAAATAAAACTTATAACGGTGAAATTGTAGCCGGTTCATTGCTCATAGAAGAAAGCAGAAAAATTGCACGGCTGCTTTTAGAAAAAGTAGATTTTGATGAATGGCACAAAGCGATTGTTCTTGACAATATCTTGCAAAAAAGAAGCCCTTCTGCGGCCATAAGGCAGGCGCGCCTGATAAGGCATCGCCTTGGGACCATGGATAAAGAATTATGGCAACTGGTTCATGAAGGTTCGTCTGAAATTACGTCTCAGGCTTTGCTTGCAGCCTCCATAAAACACAGCCGTCTTGTCGGTGATTTTATGGACACGGTTATCCGGCAGCACTGGCAGACGTTTACACCAAAAATTAGCATAGGTGATTGGAATCGGTTTCTTGAGACATGCGCCCAGATTGATCCCCAGGTTGACGCATGGAAAGAATCAACCCGGTCAAAGTTAAAACAGATCGTATTCAGGATACTTGCAGAAGCAAAATATATTGATAATACCCGGACCTGTAAATTGCTTCCCGTATCCATAGCACCGGAAGTCAAAACATATCTTGTTAAAAAAAATGAGACTTATGTTTTGAGTTGCATGGAAATCACATAGCCTGATAAGGATTTCATATGGCACCATTTAAAAACCGTCTGGATAAAATTATCGATCGTCTGGTATCTGATGAACTTCTTTCCAATTCAGGACTTGGGAAAGATATCGGTTTTTATATCTTTGATTATCCTCCTGAATATGAAATGGAAATCCGGGAGCATATTCAGTTTATTTTACGACAACTGCCAAAAAGAAAGCCTGATCTGCGGTTCAAGCATATCAACCTGTTTGAATTGATTCTTCATTATCTTAAAAGCAGAAATCTTCTTGACCGTGTTCTGGATATCCAATCCCAAAAAGGTGATGAAGAACTTGTAAAGGCTTTAAAAGGCCCACTGGATGCCAAAAAGATGGCTAAGGAATTTATTGATCTTGTCCCCCCGGATGAAACAGATCTTGTTCTGGTGTCGGGTGTGGGAAGTGCTTACCCCATGCTCCGAAGCCATAATCTTTTAAACAATCTTCATCACTTAATGGAAGATACCCCTTTGGTCATGTTCTTCCCCGGGGTCTTTACAGGTCAGGGACTCAGACTTTTTGGCAAATTGAAAGAATCGAATTATTACAGGGCATTTCAATTGGTGATATAAGCAAAAATCAGAATAGACATACAAAGGATCGTTGACCATGCAGATTCACAATATCTTCAAAAAGAATATCTCACGGCCCATCAACGGAGTGGTCAAAGCGGATCAGCTCAATGAATCCGTTGTCTGGCAGGAACTTGACGAATATGTAATTACCCGTGAACTTGACAGACATTTCAGGGTTTTTTTATCATCCTACCTGGGGTCCATAGACAACCCCAATGATCCGATCATAGCAGGCAGAATGGCAGTATGGATTTCCGGTTTTTTCGGTTCAAGAAAATCTCACTTTATTAAAATCCTTTCCTATCTTTTGGGGAATAAAGAAGCTCAAAGTCCGGATACCACCATCAAGAAAAGAGCGGTTGATTTTTTTTCCGACAAAATAAAAGACCCCATGCTCCTGGGCGATATCAAACGGATAGCCGCCATCAATACCGATATCATCCTGTTTAATATCGACAGCCGGGCCGATGCGACAGACGGAAGATCCACGATCCTTTCCGTGTTCTGGCGATTGTTCAATGAAAGCCAGGGATTTTGTTCCGATTCTCTTGCCCTTGCCGAGATCGAACGGTATCTGACCCGAAAAAGAAAATACGATGAGTTTAAAGCAGCATTCAAAAAGATATACGGCGCAGAATGGGAAACGGAACGGGATGCCTATTCCCTTCTTCAGGAAGAGATTGTTGAAGCCCTGTCCCTGGTGCTGGATAAGCCTCCGGAGGCTGCCCGGGAATGGTTTGAAAATTATGAAAAAAGCTTTAATCTCACCGTTGAGCATTTTGCAAAAAGGGTAAAAGAATATCTGGATTCAAAATCAAAAACCCACAGGATTATATTCCTGGTGGATGAAATCGGTCAGTTTATCGGCAGTGACCCCTATTTGATGCTGAACCTGCAGACGATTGTTGAAGACCTGGGAAGAATCTGTGAAGGCCGGGCCTGGGTCCTGGTAACCTCCCAGGAGGATATTGATGCGGTCATCGGTGATATCAAATCTTCAAAGGCCAACGATTTTTCTAAAATCCAGGGGCGCTTCAATACCCGGTTGACCTTGTCCAGTGCCAATACTGATGAAGTCATCCAAGCTCGTCTCCTTGAAAAAAAAGACGAGGCAAAAAAAGAACTTGAAAAACTGTTTGCCTTAAAAGGCGATATCCTTAAAAATCAGCTCAGCTTTACCCACGATACCACCACACTGAAAAATTATTCAACCGCCCAGGATTTTGTAAACAACTACCCGTTTACACCCTATCATTTTCAACTGGTGCAGAAAATTTTCGAGTCCATCCGTAAAGCCGGGGCCACAGGCCTTCATCTCAGCCGGGGGGAAAGATCCATGCTGGATGCATTCCAATCCGCTGCCGTGAATATCTCTTCAAAAGAAACCAGTGCCCTGGTGCCGCTGTATGAATTTTTTCCCTGTATTGAAAGCTTTCTGGATACTTCCGTCAAACGGAGTATCGAACAGGCAAAGGACAATAAGGGATTGACCGCGCCATTTGATATTCACATCCTCCAGGCCCTTTTTCTGATCCGCTATGAAGACATCATCAAACCCAACCTGGACAACCTTGTCACCCTTTGCATTGACCAGGTGGATGCAGACAGAATTGTCCTGAGAGAAAAAATCGATGAGGCCCTCCTGCGCCTTGAAAAGGAAAACCTCATCAGCCGCAACGGTGACCTGTATTTTTTCCTTACCAATGAAGAACGTGAAGTCTCCCGGGAAATAAAAAGCGTAGAGATTTCTTCCCATGCTGAAACCGAGCTTCTGGGCGATATCATTTTTAAAGACATTCTGAAAGATAAATCCAAACACAGATATGTCCCTTTTAAAAGAGACTATGCCTTTAACCGGATCTGTGATGAAAAACCATGGGGAAAAATTCTCGAAGATGATTTAAGGCTTGAAATCATCAGCCCCATGCATGATCAGTATTCAATGTTTAACCCCGGCAAATGCAATATGCACAGTCTAAATACCGAAGGAACGATTCTGCTAAAGCTGGGCAATGATCCGGCTCTTTTTTCTGAAATACGAACCTATATCCAGACCCATAAATATATCAATAATAAAAACGATGCGGCAGCATCAACGAGTTTAAAACAAATCCTAAGAGACCGCGCTGATGAAAACCGGGGCAGAAAAGAACGGCTGATCACAAAGATAGATAGCCTGATCCTCAATGCAGAGGTTTATGCGCTTGGCAAAGCTCTGGAAAACAATTGCGCCACCACCTCAAAAACCATTGATGATGCATTTGATTACCTGATCCGGAACACGTTCAACAAATTTAACTATCTGACCCAGGTTCATGATGATCCCATAAAAGAAATCAGGCAGATTTTATTGTCCGATGATATTGGCCAGGAGCAATTGGTGTTTGAGTTTGCAACAGCAGAAACCCAGGATATTAAAGAGATCCGGCTGTTTATTGAGCTGAAAACCGCAACCAATAAATTTATCATCCTGGATGAGCTGGTCAAACAGTTTGCAAAACGCCCTTTCGGCTGGCCCGAGTTTCAGATTGTGATCCTTGTGGCCAAGCTTTTCATGGCCGGGAAAATAGATCTTCTGGAAGACAGGAGCAAAATTTCCCCAAAAGATGCCATTGCCCTGCTGACAAAAACCCATCAATGGAAAAACGTTCAGATTTTGGTCAAAGCCAGTTTGTCCACCCGGGATCTTCAGAATGCCCAAGCCCTTGGAAAAGAGATATTCGGCTCCCTGGCTCCGGACGGCCAGGAAAAGATCAGTCAATATATACGGACTTCGTTAAAAAAATGGGTTGAGCCTCTGGAAAAATACAAGACACTGGCAGATACGGGAAATTATCCCGGCAAAAAAGAGATTGACCAGTGTTTAAGCATTGCAGGCAATATACTGAATATCCATGATGGGTTTGAGCTGATCAAAGAATTCAATTTGAACAAGGATCATCTCATGGATGCCCACGAGGATTTTCTGGATCTTCAGGACTTTTACAATAATCAGAAACAGACCTGGGAAACGTTGCGAAAAGCTTTAAACAGATTCCGGCCCAACAAAACTGCCATTGAAAAAAATGAAGAAGCCTTTACCGCATTGAACCGGCTGGAAGACATCGTGTCTGCAAAAAGCCCGTATTCAATGCTTAAAGATGTCGGCACACGGGTCGCCACAGTGGAAGTGTTCAACGAGAAACTGGTAGAGGAAAAACAAAAATCCGCCATGGATGAAATTGATAACAAGATCAAACAAGCCTCTAAAGTTCTGAATGAGAAAGGGGCGGATGACCATTTTAAAAACAAGACCCTTCTTCCGCTTCAGAATTTTAAAAAGAAAATAGAGACTGAGTTCAGCATCCCCCAGATATCTTACAGCGTTAATGAATCCCAGGAAATGTTTGAAGATGTCCTGGAAAACATTGAAGAAAAATTCCGCCCTGAAACCGGGCCTGAAAAACCGATAAAAAAGACAACCACGATAAAACCTGCTGATTTCAAGCAAAAAGCCTATCTGGATACGAAAGAGGATGTGGCTGTTTTTATCGAAGCCGTCAAATCAGAACTGCTCAAGGCCATAAATGACAATCTTCGGATACGGGTTCTCTAATCAAAAACAGATAAAGGCTGATCCATGAATACAGCTCAGATTAAAGCATATGCCCCCAAAGCAAGAACCGACTTCATAAAGGCCGTCACAGAAAGAGCCGCAAGATTCGGCATCCACGGCGACACGCTGATTGACCCCATTGAATTCAAGGGCGACCTGGCCATCATCGGGAACCAGCCTTTTTCCAGAAAAGGCGGGGAACTCAGGGAAAAACTCGCTGGCCGGGTAAAGCAATCTGGGTATGAAATGTTTATCCGCTCCCATGCCTATACCTGGTTCAACCGGTTTGTGGCCATCCGGTATATGGAATTCCATGATTTTCTGGGCCATGGATTCAGGGTCCTGAGTAACCCCAATGGTTCAGATATCCCGGAAATACTGGAACATGCCGTTGATGTTGACCTGCCGGGACTGGACCGGCAAAAGGTGATTGAACTCAGGCTTGCCGGTGACAAGGACAATGACCTCTACCGGATGCTTATCATTGCCCAGTGCAATGCTCTTCACAACGCCATGCCGTTTCTTTTCGAAAAGATCGACAATGAAGCCGAATTGCTTTTGCCGGATAATCTCTTACATTCCAACTCTCCTGTCCGGAAAATGGTTCAGGACATTGATGAAGACCTCTGGAAGGATGTTGAAATCATCGGCTGGATTTATCAGTTTTATATTTTTGAAAAAAAAGACGAGGTCATCGGGAAAGTTGTTAAAAGCGAAGACATCCCGGCGGCCACCCAGTTGTTTACCCCCAACTGGATCGTTAAATATATGGTCCAGAACACCCTTGGCCGGATGTGGATGGCGACCTATCCCCATTCTTCTTTAAAAGACAGGATGGAGTATTATATTCCTCCTTCAGAACAGGAGACAGCAGCCTCCCAGGTTCTGAATCCGGAGGACTTGAGTTTTTTTGATCCGGCCTGCGGGTCCGGCCATATCCTTGTGGAAGCTTACGATTTATTTAAAGAAATTTATCTGGAGCGCGGCTACAGAACCCGGGACATTCCCTGCCTGATCCTTGAAAAAAACCTTTACGGTCTCGATATTGATGACCGGGCCGCCCAACTCGCCGGTTTCGCCGTTTTAATGAGAGCCAGAAAAGATGATCGGAGGATTCTGGAACGGGAAGGATTGAAACTGAATATCATGGCTATTGTTGAAACTCCGTCAACCGATAATCTGCTCATTGATCACTCCAATTTTTTCAAAGGCGATGACTATGCAGAAGTCAGAGTCGTTATGAAGGAATTGTTTGATCTGTTCAAACACGGAAAAACGTTCGGTTCTTTGATTCAGATCCCCCCGGATATTGCCTGTAAAATAGATGAGGTAAAAGCCATAGTCGATAAAAAATTGGGGAACTGGTTTTCCGGAAGTGATGTCCAGATCCTGAAAAAACTCAGTAGTGTCCGGTTAGGTTTTTGCTTGTGTCATTATTTTTTGATCT
>CAZAHK010000028.1:0-30633 GCA_964484555.1 uncultured Desulfobacula sp. | reverse complement strand
CTTAGGTCGGTATGGGTATTAAAATGCCGATCAGCTTGAAGGCCACAAAGTCCAAAGATATGCACCATATACTAATAGCAGCGACAAGCCTTCCCATCGTTGCAATTTTAAATTAGTGTACATAAGCGGCAATAAAGCGATGGAAAGGCCAACCATTGTCCACAAATCGAAGGCCGTTATTCCAGTTGCCGACAGTGGGTTGGCAATGGATGATAGCCCAAGTATTCCAAGGATATTGAAAATGTTCGATCCGATAACATTTCCTACCGCAATATCCGGCTGGCGTCTCAAGGCGGCAACAACAGAAGTGGCAAGCTCGGGCATGCTTGTGCCTGCTGCTATGACGGTAAGACCAATAACGGCCTCGCTTATTCCCAAGGAGCGGGCAATATTTGTGGCTGATATTACGAGGAGGTGAGAACCTGTCACAAGAAATAAAAGTCCTGCACCAATAAATAATAAATCCCAAAATAAAGATTGTGACCGGGCAGGAACACCCTCCATAAATTGCTTTTCTATATCGGCAAACACTGCTTTTTTGGCCAATCGAATACTGTAGATTATATACGCGATAAGCATGATAAAAAGCCCGGTACCGGTCAATGCGGTAAGTGCCCCTTTAACAATGAGAAAAACGGACAGGAGTGATGCGGCAATCATAATCGGAGCATCATGTTTGATGATCTGAAGATTTGTTTTCACAGGGCAGATCAACGCCGTCAGCCCTAAAATAATACCGACGTTAAAAATATTTGACCCAACCACATTTCCAATGGCAATATCCGGTTGATTGTTTAATGAAGCGATTAAACTCACTACGAGTTCAGGGGTGCTTGTTCCAAATGCAACAACCGTTAATCCAATGATGAGCGGAGTTAGACCTATACGGATCGATAGCGAAGCACTGCCGCGAACCAAACCTTCAGCACCAACAGTAAGTGCCGATAGCCCGATGATCAAAAGAAAAGCATCCCAAAACATGATTATATATTATTTTAATCCCAAAGCCTTTTAAGGCCGTCTGGAGGGTGATTTTCAAAAAGAATCCTCAGTTTCTTATATATGGTTCATGCGCGAAAGTATAGAAAAAAAGAAATCCGAGTATACAGTATGCTCAATAATATTACACCCATGGTCTTTACACTCAGAGTCACTTGATAGGCAAAGGGGGTCGGATTACTGAATCTATCTGTCCCATCTAAATTTTTAGCCCCATCTTGACACTTAGGAATCTTACAATGTAAAAGTGATGTCTGACAATTAGGATTAAAGGAATATAATTCACTATATCTGGCCTTGGAAGGCCTTCATTATAATTATTTTCATTATAGCTGCGGTCCTTACCCCAGGACCTGATGTGATCAGTCAGTTGATAATGGCCGGTCCTTTAATGATATTGTATGAAATCGGAATTATCGGAGCCAGGATTTTCGGGAAAAAATCAGAGAAAGACATGGATGAACCAATAGATGAAAAAGAAGATACTCCTGAAGAAACAGAGAAATAAAAAGAGGATTGATCATTAAACCAGTCGGTAACTGAGAATTACTGAATTTTCATCTCATGGTTTGACAAGACAGGCTGTCGGGTGATAATTGTATTTAATTCAAAACCGTTTAACCATGAGTTGACAAGGAGTGATCCATATGGATGCCGATCTTTATAAAAAAGCCGTCAAGGATGCCATTGCCGGAGAGATTGAAGCCAAAGAATTCTATCTGAAAATTTCCGAAAAAATCCGGGATTCCTATCTTAAAGAATTATTCCTGGGCTTTTCCAAAGAAGAAGCCAATCATGAGAAGATATTAACCGCCCTTCTGGACAAGGGCCGGATCAAACCCGCCACCTTTAACGGCACCCGGGATTTTAAAATTTCGGAAACCATTGCCCTGCCGGAAGTGTCGTCAAACATGAATCTCAAAGATGCCATCGGTCTTGCCATGAAAAATGAAGAGATTGCCATGCAAAAATATCAGACCCTTGCCGCCAATTGCGATGACCCGGAATTGAAAACCGTCTTCAACAGCCTTGCCGCCATGGAAAAAGACCACAAATTCAAAATGGAAGAAAGTTTTGTGAACGTGGCCTATCCTGAAATCTGGTAGGGATACCGGCATTCTGTCGGTTTTGCCCGGCGCCGGCAGAGGGGAGGCTCAATGAATTTCTTGACTTTACGCATGATGTGTAATAATTTTTACACAAAGCTAATTATTGATTATTGCGTAAAGCCGGGGATGAAATGAAAAATCCGTTTACCTTCAGCAATGTTGTCACCGGTCTTGATTTCTGCAACAGGAAAAAAGAGCAGAAAGACCTGCTGGAGTTCATCAAATCTTCTC
Organism: uncultured Desulfobacula sp.; assembly: GCA_964484555.1. GTDB lineage: Bacteria > Desulfobacterota > Desulfobacteria > Desulfobacterales > Desulfobacteraceae > Desulfobacula. The sequence goes on along the minus strand of CAZAHK010000028.1, from coordinate 28,294 downwards.
AGAATGTCTTGTTATACTCTCACAGGCGGACTGGAAAAACGTCTCTGATCAAACAGGTATTTCTCGGCCTGAAAGAACAGAACCCCGATATCAAGGCATTGTATATTGATCTGTACGGCACGACATCTGAAAGGGAATTCATAACCCGGATCTTCCAGCAGTTGAATGTTCTCGAATCCGGCACGGAAAAATTGCTGAGCCTTTTAAAGAACAGCATTGAGAAATTTTCCTTCCAGATCAGCGTTGACCCGGCCACGGGCTCACCCACCATTGCTCCGGCGTTCAAAGCAGCCGATGAGAATCTGGTATTAAAAAATCTCATGGGGCTGCTTGAAAAATTTTCCCGGAAACAAAAGCTGGTTATCGCCCTGGACGAGTTTCAGGAAGTCGCTCAATATGCAAATGCAGAGGCATTTGAAAAACAGCTCAGATCTTATATCCAACAGCACGACAATATCTGCTATATTTTTTCCGGAAGTCAACAGCATCTGCTTTCCGCCATGTTTCAGTCCAAGGGCAGGGCGTTTTATCAGCAGGCGGCAAGCTATCCGCTTCATGAGATTGAAACGGAACATTATCTTCCCTGGATGAAAGAATTGTTTGATGCCGGGAATATCTCTATTTCAACAGCCCAGTTGGCAGAGATTGTGGAGCGGTTCGGCAACCACCCCATGTATATTCAATTGTTCTGCTTTTTCCTCTGGCGGGAATTGCAGGATAACCCCTGGGATGATAGGACCATGGATAGAATCGAAAGAGCCGTGATTGATCAGAAACACCTTGAATATCAAATGCTGTGGGACAATTTGACCATCAATCAGAAGAAAACCGTAAAACTTGTCTTGATGAACGACGGTCGGAATCTTTTTTCCGCAGAGGCATTAACGGCTGTGGCCATCAGTACGGCATCCATTGTCACAAGATGCCTGAAAAGCCTTTTTGAAAAAGAAATACTGGTCAAAAACGGAAAATATATCATCCAGGACCTGGTACTTAGAAAATGGCTTGCCTTGAATGTTTAAACAACAGGGGATGAAAAGCATCCCCCCACGCCGCTCACATGGATCAATGATCTGTCCGGAATTTTAAAAAGGCCGGGAGAGCCGCGCCGGCCATGATAAATCCCCCTGCCAGCATAAAGCCCAGGGGGAAAAAATCATTTTCCCCGAAAATTCCGATCAGATTCGGAACCAATCCCCCGCCGATGAGAAAAGCAATGGGTATGGTAAAAGACACCATGATATTCCGGGTCTCCCTGGATCCGATGAGGGATAAGGCCGCAAAGGCGGGCGGGAAAAAACTCACCGAGGATAAAGGCTGGATAAAAATGATCACCGTTAAGAAGGAACCGGTGAATACCCCGATTAAAAGGGTGGAAAGGCCTGTGATGAGCAGCACAACCGCAAGAATGGGTTTGAGGCCGAAACGGTCCGACAACCATCCGACCACAAAGGGCATGGGCAGGGTAAACATCCGGGACAGGGTCATCAGGGTATTGGCCTCGGTTTGAAGCAGGCCGTGTTCTTTTACAAGGTAGAGAGGCAGCATGGAATACACCCCCAGGGTTCCGGTCACCCCCACCGTAAACAGGGCCATCATGATCCAGAAGGAGGGGGTGGCTGCAAGGGGAAGAAAGGATTTGAGATGGGGGGATTCTCCTTTAAAGTCCTTTACCGTTGAAAATTTATAAAAAGAGAGACCCAGAAAAATGGAGGTAATCCCTACAAAAAGCAAGACATTTCTCCAGGAGAGCCACAGGAGCAGTCCTTCACAGATGACGGGGGTCAACAGAAAACTCAGGTTTGGCGCCAGCTCATGGATTCCGATGGCTTTTCCCCAGTTCCGGGTGTCCGTGGATGAAGTCAGAACGGCGATACCCGAGGGAAGATACAGTGCAGACGCCATACCCACCCCAAAGAGCCCCAGGCGCATGGCCATGAGGTTCTGGCTCAGACCGGCCATTGCCAATGCCATGCCGCTGCCTATGGCGGCAAGGGCGATGGTTTTTTTGTGAAGAAGCCGGGAAGATACAAATCCAGAGCATAGCAGGGCAATAAAATACCCTGAGGCTGATATCAGAAAAAAAGAGCCGGCCTGATCCCGGGTCAGGTTCATGTCTTCGGCAATGGTGGGCAGCAGAGGCGAAATAATGATCCTGATAGTAAAATTCAGAAAAAAAATCGAGGTCAGAAAGAACAGCGGCAGAAGCTGCGCCCGGAATTTTTTCGGGTCATGGTGATCCGGAAGAGTCATGGGTATCCTTTGTTTAAGTCTCCGGCAGGCATGGAGGTTCAAGGCAGGGGTTGATCTCTATTGTAATATGATCTAATTGCTTTAAGTCTTTCAGGAGACGTTTATAATGTTCCGGAGGTTTCGGATAATGGGTGACGACCGGATCTATCCAGTTCAGGCCAAAAATATTTCCGGCAATAATATCCACCCCCATGGTGATGAAGGTAAGAACGAGAACCTTTATGGTACGGCTTTCCCCTCCATGGTGGATGGCTGAAAAATCATGGCTGTGCTGCCATTGCCGGAGTGTATGAATATGCATCTTCGTGCATTCCCCTGTTTATGCATGAATAAGGTAAATTCTTATGCCCTATATGTGAATCCGTCAACCCCTATTCATTTGAATTGTATTTTTTCGGGGGGGATTAAACAGGGAGATAAAAAAACCGGTTCTTAAAAAGCAGGAAGCCTTTTAAGAACCGGTATCGGATTGTTGAAATCTTTCACCACGGTCTTAAGGGTGAGTGCCAATGCAGGACAACGGGTTGCCTTATCTGCCTCTGCCGCCGCCCTGTCCGCCTCTACCGCCCCCGCCGCCGCCGTAGCCCCCGCGGCCGCCGCCCTCTCCGCCTCTGCCGCCGCCGCCGCCGTAACCGCCACGACCACCGCCGCCGCCACCATAGCCGCCTCTACCGCCGCTTCTGCCACCGCTATTTTCAGTGCGGGGGCGGGCTTCGTTTACATTCAAGGCTCTACCTTTCAGCTCTTTGCCGTTGAGTCCTTCGATGGCAGCCTGACCCTCTTCTTTGGAAGCCATCTCTGCGAATCCGAACCCTTTTGGCCGGCCGCTGTCTCTGTCCTTTAAAATGGTGACGGATTCAACCTGGCCGAAGGCTTCCAATGCCTGCCGCAGATCATCTTCAGTAACCTCGTATGACAAATTTCCTAAATAGAGCTTCATCCTTTTCTCCTTTGAAATAAATAATAAATTCTCATAATACAAAACAATCAATTCTATGATTTTTCGGTCTGCCGTGAAAAAAGAACTGATCTAAAAGCAATCAAAGGCTATCCAAAAACAATGGCAGGGTTGCAACATCATTTTTAAACTAAATGCCGAATTTTTATACTATAGCAAAAAAGGCCCACCGTAAACCAGAAATTCCCGGTCGGCTGTTTTTTTAAAATTTATAAACCGGGACCGGGCTGATATGATTTTAGCATTAACCTTGTTAACGGTTTATGATATGGTCATGGATAAGATGGATGGTGAGATGACAAAAAAATGAAAATTAATATAGCAATCAACGGATATGGCAGGATAGGCCGGTGTGTGGTCAGGGCCTTGTATGAATCCCCACATTTTTATGACCGGATCAGGCTGCTGGCCGTCAATGAGACCGCAGATCCAAGGACGGTCTATCATCTGACAAAATATGATTCCACCCATGGCCGATTTCCTTTTGAGGTGAAGAATGAAAATTCATCCTTGATCATCGGTACGGATACCATTAAGATTTTTCAGGAAAAAAACATCGTCAACCTTCCCTGGAAGGATCTGAAGATTGATGTGGTTCTGGATTGCACCGGGGTTTATAAGAACAGGGAATCGGCCGAACTGCACCTTTTGTCCGGGGCAAAAAAGGTCATTTATTCGCAGCCGGCAGTGGATGAGGTGGATGCCACCATTGTTTACGGTGTGAATCATCAGGTCTTAAAGAAGGAACACGCTGTTATTTCAAATGCATCCTGCACCACCAATTGCGTGATCCCGGTCATCCATGTCCTGGACCAGGCCCTGGGCATAGAGAGCGGGTCCATCACCACCATACACTCGGCCATGCATGACCAGCCGGTCATTGACGCCTATAATCCGGATTTAAGAAAAACACGGTCTGCCCTTCAATCCATCATCCCTGTGAATACGGCCCTTGAAAAAGGGATTTCAAAGATCCTGCCCTCCATGGCCGGCCGGTTTGAGACCCTGGCCATCCGGGTCCCTACCACCAATGTGTCCATCATGGACATTGCCCTGGTGGTGAAAACGGATACGGATGTGGAAGCCGTCAACAGGGTTTTGGAACAGGCGGCGATGAATGAATTGAAAGATATTCTCGGGGTCAGTGATGAATACCTAGTGTCCTGTGATTTCAACCATGATCCGAGATCTTCCATTATCGATCTTCACCAGACCCGGGTGAGCCGGAAACGTCTGGTAAAGGTCCAGGCCTGGTTTGACAATGAATGGGGATATTCCAACCGGATGCTGGACACCACCATTGCTGCAATTGAAGCATCCTGACCTTATTTTGCCAGAGCCAGGAGCTTTTGCGTGATCTCCTTTAATTCCTCGGGAATCCGGCTGATATCATCAAAGGGGCGCTTCCCGTTTCTGTCCGCAGTCACAATTTCGTCCGTCTCCGGAATAAACCCGAGGATGATATAATCGGGCATGCTTTCCCGGATCATCGTTTTGTCTGCTTCGGATTTTATCCGGTTGCCGATCACCACAATGTTCTTGATTCCGATATCCCGGCCGAGCTGCCGAATTTTATCTGCGGCCACTCGGCTTCTTTTTCCCGGGTTGACCACCACGATCAGGGCATCCACAGACCCGGATGTGGCTCGTCCCAGATGTTCGATACCGGCTTCCATGTCCATGACCACCACTTCATTCCGGGCCAGCACCAGATGGTTCATCAGGGCCTTTAACATGGTGGCTTCCGGACAGATACAGCCTGAGCCGCCTTTCTTGACGGTTCCCATGACCAGGAGTTTTACCCCGTCCTTTTCAATGGAAAACCGGTCCGGGATATCATCTACCTTGGGGTTCAGGGTGAAAAATCCACCGGTGGTGCCGGGTTTTGCGCCGGTCCTTTCGTAAATCAACTGGGAAAGCTCAGACACCGGGGTGATGGGGGTTGACTCATCAATTCCAAGCCCTGCGGCCAGATTGGCTACCGGATCCGCATCAATAGCAATGACTCGTTTGTCTTTGTTCAGCGCTGCAATGGAGCGGGCAATGAGAGATGTAATCGTTGTTTTCCCAACACCGCCCTTGCCGCCGACTGCAATTTTCAAGCTCAAAATAGGACTCCTGCAATTTAAACGTTTAAAGTATCTGTCTTGGCATCATGATATCTTTTCCAGTACACGGCCTTTGTCATCCATTAAAAAAACATCATATCCATTCTTTTGGGCCAGGGTCATCAGGTCTTCCTGAATAATGGCCTGGGCCTCGTATTTATGGTTCATGATATCCTTGGGCATGACCAGAAAGCATTGTTGCGCAATCTCTTTTGTTTTAAAGGCCGGAATAAAGGTTGCTCCGGTCTTTTTATCCGTATATCCCACAAACTGTTCCCCGTCTGCTTCCGGGTTCTGGATGATGATATAATACCAGACGTCTTTGATCTGATCGCTCAATTTGTACAATCCTCCTCAGAAATTATCTATATCCAATATAAGTTCTATAAGTTCGTTTTCAATAAAAGAAAGGCATAAAGTGACGGTGAAAAACAAAAAGCCCCCGACCATACCAAAGATCAGGGGCTTTTGGAGTATTAATATTTCAGGTCTGGTAAATCACATGAAAATTAAATTTCAAGCCATGAATCTGAATAAAGCGTTTCACCCATGATGACCTTATAGGTTTTGGCATAATCCTGTAATTCCTTGCTGAGACTGCCTATATCCGGTACATTACCATCCATCATGCCCCAGAGGAGATCCACTATGTCCTGGCGTTGACCCTTGGCAATGGCCGTGAGCTGTTTGTCCAGAGGATCTGAGATAACGGCTTTCATGCCGTTTTTTTCCAGCATCACCATATAGGTCTGGTTCAGGATGCCGCGGAGGTGCTCAGGCGGACCATTGGAAATATTGGAAAGACCGCAGGTGGATTTTGCACCCGGGGCAATCTCTTCCAGCATCATCTGGAAATTCATCAGGCTCATGAGCTGCTGCTGCTGAATATTGACCGGGGTAACAATGCCGTCCACCCAGATTCTTTCATTGGCGATTCCGGCTTCATTGGCAAAATAGATGAGTTCAACGGCCAGGGCCGCTCTTTCGTTCTCATCCCGCGGCAGTCCGTCCGGTCCCCACATCAGGGCCACAAAATCCGCATCATAATGGGCTGCAAGGGGAACCATTCTTTCGTATCGCTCCGGCCGTGCCATGATGGAATTGATGATATGGGGTTTAGAGGCCGGTTTGATGACCTTCAGCCCGGCCTCAATGGCATCAATATTGGATGTATCCAGAAGCAGGGGCATATCAGGGGCAGCTTCCTGAACGACATTAACCACCCAGGGCATTAATTCCGTGCCGAATTTTTTTGCCGGACCAAGGTTGATGTCGATATAATCCATGCCCAGTTCCTTTTGACGGATAACTTCTTCCTGAATGGGTTTTGGATTCCGTTTGGCTGGATCCGGCTCTTTGAATTCCTTTCCGATGACCCTGGAAATGACGTTCAGACTTTCACCAAATAGTATCATATTCTCTTCCTTTTATAATTTTATGTTACATTGCTTGGCCGGGGCCGATGTGCCTGCCCCGGCTTTTAAAATTTATTTTGATTTTGATTTCAGGAATGCGGGAATGTGGGCCGCTTCTCTGGGTCCCACCGTAATGGTCCAGCCCGGAAGCTCTTCTTCTACATCGCCTGCAATGGCAGCCGCATAACCCGGGATAATCAGTTCTTTATGTTTGACCTTATCCATGATGCCGCTCTTTTTGACAAAGGCGCCCACATCGTCTCCGCCGAATTTGCCAGCAGCCCAGGCTGTGAGAACGGAAAGGCCTTCGGAGTCCTTGACCAGGAGCCAGGCCGGAACCTTGCTGGCTTCAATTTCACCGGACACGATAAAATAGGTCAAGGCAAAGTTTGTAGTGACCAGAACCGGTGAATTTTCATTGGGGTTGCCGATTTCAAAGATGCCTTCAACCACCGTCATGGGCCTCTGGGGATCGGTATAGATGTTCAACCGTTCCAGGAGGAGGGGGAAGAGGGATTCCGTGCTGAAGTCGGACAATACCACAATTCCGCCGTATTTGGCCACAAACATGGAGGCGATAAGGGTTTCCATATCAAGGTTGGAGGCCATTTCACAGGGGAAGGTGATGGTGGGAAAGCCCAGGGCCTTGTTGCCTGCTTTCAGGGCGCCGCGGCGGATGGCCACCTGATCCTCAAGGGCCTGTTTGATTTCCCTTGAACCCGGATCGATCACCAGGTCTTTGAGACCCATACCCGTCAGTTTGGTGGTCAGGGGGATGAGGGCATCCACAGAGGCTGCCTTTACCACCAGGGGAAGATCATTTTCTTTGGCCAGTGCGCCCATGGCATCCACATTGGCTGCCGTTGCTCCGCAGAGGAGCGGACGTTTGAATCCGGCAGCTTCAACGCCGGCTTTCATGACATCAATGTCTTCCGTCATGAGTATCAGATTGAACTCGGATTCTTTGGCAATTTTGCCTGCAACGGCTGCAAAAGCTGCCGAACCGTTTCCGGCATCCTTCACCACCAGAAGCTCGGGTCGCAGGTTCAAGCCCACCCGTTCATACTGGAAGGCATTATAGATCTTGAGGGTTTTATCCAGTTTTGCCGCATCGATATCGGAAGAAACCGTGGCGGCAAGGACTGTGGGATTGAAAAATGTTTTTTCATGTCTGTATAAAACGGTTTCTCCACCCGTCGTGGTCTGGCGGACGCCTTTACCCAGCTTGACAGGACGGATGGGGGGGGCAGAGGCCTCCGCCAGTTGCGCCTTTGCTTCTTCGGAAACATAGGGGCAACTTTCCAGTTCCGCCTTGCCCGATGCAAGATTCATTGCAAAGGCCAGGCAGGTTGGGACTCCACACTCCTTACAGTTTGTTTTGGGGAGGAGTTTGAATATCTGTATACCGGTTAATGCCATTTTTTTCTCCTTAAGGTTTCTTAAAAACTTTATGGTAGAAGCCCGGCGGCCTTAATCTGGTGTGATCCGCCGCCGGGCCTTTCTGTTACGTTAGTATCCGATCTTATTTAACCGACAATTTTAGCCAACTAGGGATTCCATTGAAAGTGCCGGATGACCTTTTTCCTGGAGGAAGGGAAGAATTTCTTCTTCGGTGATTCCAATGGTTTCATCGGCAATTTTGTCAAACAGATCCGGAATGCCCATGTCTTTTCCACGTTTAACGATCCTGTCTTTTAATTCTTCTTTCAACTGCTTGGGCATCCAGACCATTCTTAATAGACCGCCATCACCCACCAGGAATTTTCCCTGGGTGATATTGTATTTGGAATGGCCTACAAAACCCGGAGAAGAAGCCCCACCACCCATGACACCGGCCAGGGTCGTGAATTTCATACCGCAGGGGGTATCCCCTGAGTAGTCACGGCCAACGGTCATGACTCCATTGCAGGCCGGCAGCATGGCAGCGATACATTCGCAGCAGCCGCAGGTGGTCATGGGATCATGAACCATGGAATAGAAATTATAATGGGTTACAGCGCCTCTGGAGGCTTTATATACAAAGTCATTGACGCCTTTCCACTGGCCCAGTTTCGGGTCAAGGCATTCGCCTTTTTGAATGGGCTGGTTGGGACCGGTGGGGTTGATTTCAAAGGAGGCCTTGCAGTCCATCCAGTTGTAGGCGCCGCAGAGTCCTGTTCTTTCCGGGCTGACCGTACAGACATGGCTGGGGGCGAAGGACTGGCAGAGAGTGCAGGAATAATAGGTTTCCACATCCTCATCCGTCATCTTGTCAACTCGCGCATCACGGGTCTGATAGTTGGCCCTGGCGGTGGTGGTCATTTTGTCCACATCGTCCTTGTTGGTATAGAGGGTCACCTGAACTTTATCAATAATCTTGGTGAAATCCTGGTGGAATTTGGCATGGAGAACCACGCCGATGTCCTTCAGGGTAAAGCCTTTTTCAATGGCGGCCTTGCTGATACGGATCCAGGAGATATCCCGTTGTCCGATATGCATGATGCCCTGGATATAATTGATCAGGTGATGGATCTGACGTTCCATGATGGGTTCGAAATCTTCCTGGAATTCACGGCCGGCAACCTGGACAAAAATACCCAGGTTGAAAGTTCCGCCTTCTTTAATACCGGCAAGATCCGGACCAACAATGGTGACCTTGCCGTCTTCAATGGCGTTCATGTCTGCCATTTTAACCAGCTCGGTGCACTGGGTCTTTCCACCGCCGCACTGGGCGTAGAGGTCGGCCCCGCGGACACGCTCACCTTCATAAGCCGGACCAAAGGCACAGGGGATTTCAATATTGGCCACCTGGACCTTGAGGCCTCTCACTTCAACGGATTTTTGAACCATGTCGGCATGGGCAACCGGTGCCACAACATGCTCATAGGTACAGATACCCGTCGGCAGGATTTCAGGGATCGGTGTGTCGGCAATGGTGGGGAAGCCCCAGTTGACGCAACCGGCGGCGGCAACACCCCATTCGGTGCCGACATCGCCCAGGGCGTTGACAAAGGCAAATACCCGGTCTTTGTTGTATTTCAGGATGGTTTTGTAGTCACCCGGTTTCACACCGCCGAAGGCCATGGCAGCCCTGTTGGCAAAGCCAAGGGCAAACACGGCCGAGGAAATGTCCGGCCCAAAGGGCACGATACGGGTATTCCAGCCGATCTGCATGCCTGCATCCAGGCATTGCTGGATCAGGGTTTTTCCATTGTGGTTGGCGGCGCAGAAGATATAAAGGGACCGTTTCTGGTAATCTTCCACGATCATCTTGGCAATCTCTTTGTTGGGAGCTGCGCCGACCATGGCGGCAAAACCGGGAGCGGAACCATCCACAAATTCAACCCCGCGTTTTCTCAGGATGGTATCATCGGCCGCCCCCACCCAGAGTTTACCGTTTTCAACATCCGGGTCTTCCTGGGCGATATAAAAATCAGGTTCATTGAGATATCTCAGGGCTTCTTTGACTTCATAGGAGATGATACCGGCCATACCGGCATCCAGTAGGGGCCCCAGGTACGGGAGCCAGTTTTTCAGCTTGATATGGGGCGGAAGCAGCCCACGGGCAAAGGCCATGGGTTTTTTAAGATCTTCCAGGGTTTCACATTTAAGACCGGTTAAAGAATAGATAACCGGCAGATAGTATGCTGTGTTCGGGAATCCGATTTTTGTGGCTGCATCATAGGTCTGAAGCGCTCTTTCCAGTTCACCTTCAACCTGGGCAACAACTTTGTATCCGCCCTGAATGGCAGCAAACGCGATAAGTTTTGACATATTCTCTTCCTCCTTCGTTGAGGATTTAATTTATTATATTCTGTTAATACACTTTTTCAGTACGTGTTTTAACCTTCCAGGGCCTGGCGGTCGGCCATATCCATGAGGACTCTTTCTCTGGCCTTATCAATGCCCAGCGCTTTTCTTTTTTTATCGATATGGTCGATCATGAGCCATGCATGTTTGATGGGGTCGGGTTCAACATCCCATTTGCCGCCGTAGATGCCTTCCAATTCCTTGGAAATATAATCATGGAAAACCGGGGCGCCGGATGTCGGGATCGTCCCGCCAAAAACCGTATAAACACCGGAGGTGACAAAATAATGACCAATGGAGATGGCTTTTTCGCTCATCCATTCCGGCGCACTTCCTGCTGCAGGAAGGTCGCAGATATCATTACCCAGTCCGCCGGCCCTAACCACTTCTGTTGCAGCCAGAAGAATTCTGGAATTGTCCACACAGGAGCCCAGGTGAAGGACCGGCGGGATACCAACGGTTTCACAGACTTCGGCAAGGCCCGGGCCACAGTAAACCTGGGCGGCTTCCGGGGTCAGAAGGCCATGGATGGCTGCGGTAATGGCATCGCATCCCGTGGTCAGAACGATGACATCGTTTTTAATGAGTTCTTTGATGACCTTGATATGAATCTCATTGTGCCGGGATCTGGCGTTATTACATCCGACAACCCCTGCAATACCGCGGATACGGCCATTGATGATATTGTCGTTCAATGTATAATAGTCGCCTCTGAAGGTTCCGCCCAGATGGTATTTGATGGATTCAACTCCAAAGCCGGCAATCTGGGTCGTTTTGTAGTGGGGAATCATGACCTCGGCTTTCCGGTTCTGGAAATTGTCAATGGCCATTTTAACAATACGGGTGGCGTCTTCAAGTGCATAGTGTTCATTGAATTCTATATGGATCACATTTTCCTGTTCCATTTTGGCAATGGGGTGGGTGGTGATCAGATGGGTATGGAAACATTTGGCCACATTGGCCAGATTCTGCATGATACACTGGATATCCACCACCATGGCATCGCAGGCGCCTGTGATAATGGCCAGTTCCTGTTGTAGGAAATTACCGGCCGTGGGGATGCCGTGTCTCTGGAGCATTTCATTGGCCGTACAGCAGATGCCGCCCAACTGAATGCCTTTGGCGCCCTTTGTTTTTGCATAGTCCAGCATTTCCTGGGACTGGGCCACGGCCACAATGACCTCTGAAAGAACAGGCTCATGACCGTGGACAATGATATTGACATGGTCTTTTTTCATGATCCCAAGATTGGCTTCAGACTGGATGGGGTAGGGGGTACCGAAGAGGATGTCCTGGAGATCCGTGGCTAGCATGGAACCGCCCCAGCCGTCTGCCAGGGAGCATCGGGTGCACTGTTTGATCAGGTTCTTATAATCCTGGTCAACGCCCATATGGGTCCGGTGCATGATTTCGACAATTTCCCGGTCAATATTTCTGGGAATAACGCCTTGTTTTTTCCATTTTTCATACAGGGGGGCAGGTGCGCGTTTTGCATAAAGCACTTCACCTGATGGTTTCCCCCATTCACCGATGGCCACTTCAGCCACTTCAAGGGCGATCTCATCAATATCCCTGTCCTGGGTTACGCCATCCACTTCAATGGTGGTGGCAACGTTCAAATGGGGTGCGACAGCCAGAAGTTTCTGGGTGTCCTTGATCTGATAGGCGCTGGTTTCTTTTCTGGCGGCAGACAGGAAAACTTCTGCTACGCTTCTGCCGTGATCTGAATGGGCAGCCGCACCGGCCGCCACCATCCTGGCAAAGTTTCTGGCGGCAATGGTATTGGCGGTGGCGCCGCAAAGTCCTTTACGGGTGTCTTCACCTTCGATGCCGCCTTTGGGAAGCGGGAGCCTGCAGGGTCCCATTGCGCAGTTCTTGCAGCAAATCCCCTGAATACCAATGGCACAGGGTTTCATGTTGACTGCTCTGTCAAAAATGGTTTCAACACCCATTTTATGGGCATGAGCAATCATTTCCTGGGTTGAGATTTCATACGATGCTTCTATTGGATCAGCAAGTTTTGGTGCTTTTTCTTTTTTCTCATCTTCCATTAGAGGTTCCTCCTCTTGATTATATAAATAATGTTGTGCAGCAGATATTGCTGCGTCAACTTTGCTACAATTAACGAGCGCGTTTGTGAATCCGGTCCAGATTTTCAAGGATTCTGTCCAGCATGGTTTTCTGTACAATTGCTGCCGTCATGCTGACTTTGACTTTTCGTTTGATATCGGTTCCAGCTCCATGTTTTGCCTGTTCTGAAGCCCTCTTATCTCTGATGGCCTGTTCGTCGGCTTCACGTTTGGCAACAGCATCTTTCTGGGCTTTTTTCTCGGCCTCGGCTTTGGCTTTGGCGTCGGCTTCAGCCTTGGCCTTGGCATCTGCTTCAGCCTTTGCTTTTGCTGCTGCATCAGCTTTTACCTTTGCTTCTGTATCGGCTTTGGCTTTAGCATCGGCATCCGCTTTTGATTTTGCTTCAGCGGCCGGGTCTGCAGCCGGGGAAGCCGGAGCAGATGGAGCAGCTTCAGCTTTGGGGGCTGCGGATTTAGCAGCCGGTGCAGCGGCTTTGGGGGCCTCTTTTACAGCCGGAGCAGCGGCCTTCGCAGCCGGAGCTGCTTTTTTCTCTTCTTCAATGGTCAGGTCCGGGGCCTTTGCCATGGCGGCAAAATCAATGTCCACATCATCCATTCGTTTTTTGATGGGAGCCACATCCTTGGCGGAACCGCCGGCATAGGCAAGATCAATGAAGGCTTTGGCAAGCTTGATGGATTCGGGATGACGCATGATCAGGATGCTGGAACCGGCCACAAGGTAAGATACCGCACCCACGGCTTCCATGAGGATGGCCCGTCTTTCGGGATCACCCAGTTCCGGGGCGTCTGCAACCGTTTGTTTGGCTTCCTTGCATTTCCAGACCTCATTGCCCAGGTTGTTGATCATGGGGTTCTGAAGCTTGTCGTCGCCCTGGGTCATGGCGGCCATGGTCAAACGCTCCATGACGGAATAGGAATACTCAAGACCATAGCCGAGACCGCCTGTGGTGGGGTCCACAATGACCTTGTCCAGGGAAACACCCAGGTTTTCAAGAAGGATATTGACCTGTTTGGCCAGGTTGACGTCAATGGGAGAAGAGGAAATAACGGTATGCCCATATCCCATGGCGGCCGCACCGATTCCCTTATAGTTTTTCTCTTCCACCGGGCCCACGATGAGATTTTCACCCTGACAGGCCTCACATACTTTTTTGAGGACCTCTCCGTCCTTGGCAGGAACTGCGCAGCCCCAGACAATGAGAGGCACCTTGATGGCGCCGAGAACTTTTTTTACCGTGGCTGCTGCTGCATCGGGCCCGGCATCTTTGTCATTGGGGTCCGTGCTTTTAAGCTGCAGAACAATGGCCTGGGCGCCATATTCTTCCACACATTTTTTGGCCCAGGCGGCCGGGTCGGAATAAACATCTTTAAATGGTGCTTTTGCAGCTTCTGCCCAGTCTTCAGGAACCATATCCCAGATTTCCATTGCAATAATGGGTTTATGGGGCATTTTCCCTTCAAACTGATAGAACGGATAGCTGGTCTGGCCGCCGACGGTAACGGCTCGATCACCTTTTCCAATGGTGATTCCCTTGATACTGCCAGCATAGGTTTCTTTGGTTATTTCAAATCCCACGTTTACCTCCTAAGATTATTAAAGATAGTTATGAGTTGGGGGGGGTTAAGAATAAACTGACCGGATGTCCTCAGAGAAGGGATAATATGTAATGGAATCGTTAAATCAAACTCAGTCAACGCTAAATTGAAATATCTTTCCATCTAAAATCCCTTATCATTTCTCAATTTATAAAATAACAGAATATGACTTATAATTTGTATGGTTTTTTGTCAATAGATGTGTGAATTTAATGGTCTTGACCTCCGAATCGCCAAAACCCTTATATAATATGGTATCTTGCAATATAGCTATGGAGCATTGCCTCGATTGAATGAAATTTAATTAATAAATTAGAATTGATCCGGCGAAAAATATTGATTTTTTACGTTTTATCGAATAGGTAAGGTATGCAGTCAGGATTTTAAAACCAAAGATGTCGAAATTGGTTTCATCATTATTTTATTTAACGGCTCTGTTGAGTCCAAAGCAATAAAGGAGACACCATGGCACTAGATCCAACCAAACACAAAGATTGGGAAATTGCACAAGATGCGGAAAAAACAATGCTGAAAATCTATGAAATCGGCGAAAAGCTGGGACTGACACAAGAAGAGCTGTTACCCCAGGGCCATTATATCGCCAAGATCGATTTCAGGAAGGTGTTGGAAAGACTGAAGGACAGACCCAACGGTAAATACATTGATGTCACCGCCATTACCCCGACACCTCTGGGAGAAGGAAAATCCACCTCCAGCATGGGTCTGGTCCAGGGTCTGGGAAAACTTGGAAAGAAAGTCTGTGCCGCCATCCGTCAGCCTTCCGGCGGACCCACCATGAATATCAAGGGGTCGGCAGCCGGCGGCGGTCTTGCCCAGTGTATTCCTTTGACTCCTTTTTCACTGGGCTTCACCGGCGACATCAACGCCATCATGAATGCCCACAATCTGGCCATGGTTGCCTTGACCTCCCGTCTCCAGCATGAAAGAAACTATACCGATGAACAACTGGAAAGACTGTCCGGCATGAAGAGAATCGATATTGATCCCACCCGGGTGGAAATGGGGTGGATCATGGATTTCTGCTGCCAGTCTTTAAGAAATATCATTATCGGTATTGACGGCGTAAACGGCAAGACCGACGGTTATATGATGAAATCCAAATTCGGCATCGCCGTATCTTCAGAAGTTATGGCCATTCTGGCCGTTGCCAAAGACCTGAAAGATATGCGGGAAAGAATGGGCAAGATTGTTGTGGCCTATACCAAAACAGGTAAACCCGTCACCACGGAAGACCTTGAGGTGGCTGGCGCCATGACGGCCTGGATGGTGGATGCTCTCAACCCGTCTTTGATTCAGACCCTTGAAGGACAGCCGGTGATTGTTCATGCCGGTCCCTTTGCCAATATCGCCATCGGCCAGAGTTCCATTATTGCCGACAGAATCGGGCTTAAACTGGCAGACTATCATGTCACCGAATCCGGTTTTGGTGCAGACATCGGGTTTGAGAAATTCTGGAACCTGAAATGCCGTTATTCCGGACTGAAACCGGATTGTGCCGTGGTTGTGGCCACCATTCGCGCCCTGAAATGCCATGGCGGCGCTCCTGTTCCCGTTCCCGGAAAAGCCATGCCCAAAGAATACCTTACTGAAAGTGTGGAATGGGTTGAAAAAGGCTGCGGCAACCTCATCCATCATATCCGGAATGTCCGTAAAGCCGGGATCTCTCCGGTGGTCTGCATCAATGCCTTCTATACCGACACAGACAAAGAAATTGCAAAAGTCCGCGAGCTCTGTGAAAAAGAAGGTGCACGGGTTGCCCTTTCCCGTCACTGGGAAAAAGGCGGCGATGGTGCCATTGAATTTGCACAAGCCGTTATCGAAGCCTGCGAAGAAAAAACCGAATTCAAATTTCTCTATGAACTGGATATGCCCATCAAGGCAAGAATTGAGCTTATTGCTAAAGAAGTCTATGGTGCAGACGGTGTTGATTATTCTGCAGAAGCCAATAAAGCCATTGAACGAATCCAGGCAGATCCGGAACTGGCCGGTCTTGGCATGTGCATGGTGAAAACCCATTTGTCCCTCTCGGACAATCCGAGCCTGAAGGGTGTGCCCAAGGGCTGGAGACTGACCATCCGTGAAGTTCTCACCTATGGCGGTGCCGGATTCATCGTTCCTGTGGCAGGTGCTATTTCCCTCATGCCCGGAACCAGCTCAAATCCGGCTTTCAAGAGGGTGGATGTGGATGTGGAAACCGGCAAGGTTCAGGGTGTATTCTAAATACGAAAGGAAAATAAAATGACAGCGCAAATTATCAGCGGAACTGAGATAAGAAAGACCATCCTTGCCGAGATCAAGACGGAAGTCGAGCAGATGAAGGCAAAATACGGTAAGGTTCCGGGACTTGTCACTATTCTTGTGGGCTCAAGTCCTGCGTCCATCAGCTATGTGACACTGAAGGTCCAGACAGCCCTGAGCCTTGGTTTCCATGAAATACAGGATGATCAGCCGAATACAATATCAGAGGCGGATCTTCTGGCGTTGATTGATAAATACAATAATGACCCTGCCATTCATGGGATATTGGTACAATTGCCCCTGCCCAAACATGTGGATGAGAAAAAGGTGCTTAATGCCATTAATCCGGATAAGGATGTTGATGCATTTCACCCGGTAAATGTGGGCCGTCTCATGATCGGCGGCGCAGAAGCCAAATTTCTGCCCTGCACTCCGGCCGGTATCCAGGAACTGATTGTCCGCTCCGGCACTGAAACTTCGGGTGCTGAAGTGGTGGTTGTGGGAAGATCCAATATCGTCGGCAAACCTATTGCCATGATGATGGCCCAGAAAGGCAAGGGAGCGGATTCCACCGTCACCATCGTTCATACCCGTACAAAAGATCTGGCCTTCCACTGCAAACGTGCGGATATCCTGATTGTGGCCGCAGGCGTTCCGGATCTTGTGAAGCCTGAATGGATCAAACCCGGCGCAACGGTTATTGACGTTGGTGTAAACCGGGTAGGGATGAATGAAAAAACAGGAAAGGCAATTCTTAAAGGCGATGTTGATTTTGAAGCAGCCAAGGAAATTGCAGGCAAGATCACTCCTGTTCCCGGTGGCGTAGGGCCCATGACCATTGCCATGCTCATGAAAAATACGCTGCGATCTGCACAGTTGATCATGAAATAGGGTCAAAGAAGCAGTAATATAATCTAAGCCTTTAGTCCAAAAGCCGGAATCAGCGTCTGCCGATTCCGGCTTTTCTTTGACCGGTCTCGTCATTGACGGATAAATACCGACATCACCTTAAACAATAGATCTTTCCATAAATATAAGTATAGAAAAGTATTTTATATAATGCTAATATTATCAATTAAATTCTTGATATTTTCTTCGGATTCAATCATCAGCATCAAACCATAAAACGGAGGGATCCATGGACAGACTGGATGCAATCTTTTCACCGGAGACCATTGCGGTCATCGGCGCATCAAACCAGAAGGGGAAGGTGGGGCATGATATCTTTGCCAATATTTTATCCGGAGGATATACCGGAACCCTTTATCCTGTTAACCCAAAGGCAAAATCCGTATTGAGCGTAAAATGCTATGCCTCTATAGGCAATATCCCTGATCCCATTGACCTGGCCATGATTATTCTTCCACCAAAGGCCGCCTTAGAGACGGTTAAGGAATCCATAGCCAAGGGGGTAAAAGGCATCGTGATTGTTTCCGCCGGATTCAAGGAAGTGGGGGGTGAGGGGGCCGGGATCGAAAAGGAAATCAAAGGCCTGTGTGCGGCTGCGCGGGTAAGGCTGGTGGGCCCCAATTGTCTGGGGGTCATCAACCCGTCTCCAAAAGTGTCTTTGAATGCCAGCTTTTCCTCCAGGATGCCGTCTGCCGGGAATGTGTCCTTTATTTCCCAGAGCGGGGCCCTGTGCACGGCAGTATTGGATTATGCCGCGGATAAGGGCTTCGGTTTTTCCAAATTCATATCCATCGGCAACAAGGCCGACGTGGATGAGCTGGATCTGCTCAGATATTACCACAACGACCCGGATACGGATGTGGTCATGATCTATATGGAAGAATTATCCAGGGGTGCTGAGGAGTTTATCACGGAAGTCCGGGAAATGACCTCGGGAACCCATCCCACCCATGTCATCGCCATCAAGTCCGGGTCCTCCGATGCCGGGGCCAGGGCGGCAGCTTCCCATACCGGAGCCCTGGCTGGTTCCGATGCCCTGTATGACGCCATTTTCAATATGTCGGGCATTCTTCGGTGCGCCACCGTGAACCAGTTGTTTGATTATGCCCAGGCCTTTGCCGCCAATAAATACCCCACCGGGGACAGGATCGCCATCATCACCAATGCCGGCGGCCCCGGCATTATCGCCACGGACATGAGCGAGCAGTCGGGCCTGCGGCTGGCCAAATTCTCGGATGAGACCACCAAGGAACTTAAAAAATACCTGCCTGCCACTGCTAATTTTCATAACCCCGTGGATGTCATCGGGGATGCAGCCCGGGACCGGTATGAGAATACCCTGGCCACGGTATTGAGCGACCGGGGAGTGGATGCGGCCCTGATCATATTAACCCCCCAATCCATGACCGATGCCATCGGCACGGCCGAAGCCATTGTCCGTATTGCGAAAAATACCATCAAACCCATTGTCTGTGCCTTTATGGGGGTGGTGGATGTGTCCGACGGGGTAAAGCTTTTGCAAAAACATAGGGTTCCGGTTTATCAGTTCCCGGAAAGTGCGGCCAGATCCCTGGGCGCCTTGAGGCAGGGAATGAAATGGCTGTTCAGAAAAATCCTGCCCCAGTTTGATCTGACCTATGACACGGAAAGAGCCCATAAAATTATCGAAGACAGCCTGGCCGCCGGGAAAACCGTTCTAGGGGAGCTGGACGGAAGCGAACTGCTCCAGTGCTACGGCTTTAAGACCCTTCCCATGGCCCTTGCGAAAAATAAGGCCGAGGCCTGCGACCTGGCGGCAAAGATCGGGTATCCGGTGGCCATGAAGATTGCATCTGTGGATATTCTTCACAAGACCGATGCTGGCGGCGTCATGGTGGGCCTTGAAGATAAAACCGAAATTGAGTCAGGCTTTGATGCCATTATGGAAAAGGCCCGGGCCTTTAATCCGGATGCAAAAATAGAGGGTATCCTGATCCAGAAAATGGCTCCCAAGGGGAAAGAGGTGATCCTGGGGTTGTCCCGGGACCCGGTGTTTGGGCATGCGGTCATGTTCGGGCTGGGCGGCATCTTTGTCGAGGTTTACAAGGATGTGGTCTTCCGCTTATCCCCCATGGGAAGGAATGTGGCCCGGAGAATGGTCAGAAGTATCAAGGGGTATCCGATCTTAAAAGGGCTCAGGGGAGAAAAATCCTCGGATATTGAAACCCTTGAAAAACATATTGTGTCCTTGAAAGCCATGGCAGACAATCATCCCATGATCAAAGAGCTGGACATCAACCCTTTGTTTGTCCATGAAGAGGGTCAGGGCGCAACCGTGGCGGATATTATTATCCGGCTTGAAAGAGAGGAGAGCTGATCATTATCCTTTGCCCGTTTATTTCAAAGGTTCCTGAAACTGTTCAGGCATTGCCGGGTAAGGAAAAAAGCGTTGCTCTAAGCCGTCTGGCAAGGGAATGCGTGGCTGCCTCTGCTCTTAAATCAAACTTGCCCGTCAAAATTTTTGAAACCGATGAATCCGGTGTACCCCTGCCGTCCAACGGAGTCTTCTGGTCCCTCAGCCATAAACCGGGCTATGTTGCCGGTGTTGCCTCAGTAAAGGAGGTGGGCATTGATATTGAAAAACTCAAGCCCGTTTCCCATGCTTTGTTCAGAAGGATTGTGGATGAGACCGAAGCCCTCCGTTTCCCGGCCCGGGACAGGGTCCATGTTTTTTTCAGGGTGTTTACGGCCAAGGAAGCCGTGTTGAAAAAAGCCGGCATCGGGATGCGGGGTCTGTCAAAGGCAAAAATCCATGGGGTATTGGACGACAGGAATCTCCTGGTCCGCTACGGAGATAAAAAATACCGGGTTGAACATTTTTATTTTGACGGTTACCTTGCATCTGTGACAAAAGATAATCTGGATATTGAATGGCGTTTCAGCTAAGACCATAATTCAAGGAGAAATAAAAATGGCCGAGGGAAAAGGGTTTGTCATGAGTGAGGCCACAGCGGAAGGCCCGATGCCGAAGGTGGATTTTTCAAGTTTTATTTTATCCTTATATTCATCCGGGCTGGTCCAACTGGGTAAGGTTGAAGATCCCATCACCGGGAAAACATCAAAGGATCTCAAGCTTGCAAGACACACCATTGACATGATTGCAATGCTGGAAGAAAAAACCAAGGGAAATCTGACCGAGGATGAAAAAAATCTTCTCAAAGTCCTTTTAAGTGAAATCAGGATTGCCTTTGTCGAGGCCAAGGCTTGATCCTGAAGTTTCCATCCTTTGCAAAGATCAATCTGTTCCTCTATATCACATCAAAAAGAGAGGACGGGTATCATGGCCTATTTTCTCTCATGACCCCCATTGATCTTTGCGATGACCTTTATCTGGACTTTGATGCAGAACGAACAAAGGTCGTCTGTACCCATCCCCGGGTCCCGGAAGATGAATCCAATCTGGCCCATAGGGCGGCAACTCTGTTCTATGGGACTTTGAAAAAAGGGTATGAGAAAAAAGGCCTTTCCATTGAGATCATCAAGCGGATCCCGCCCGGCGGAGGCCTTGGTGGCGGCAGCAGCAACGCTGCCACAGTTTTAACCGCATTAAACGATTACCATCATCAACCGTTTTCAAAATCTGAATTAATGAAAATGGGACTTGATCTGGGTGCCGATGTTCCTTTTTTCATGTTCAACGGCCCGGCCATTGTCCGGGGCATCGGTGAAAAGCTTGAAAAACCGCCTGATCTTCTCCCCTATCACCTTGTCCTGTGCGACCCCGGGGTTGCTGCGGAGACGGCGGCAGTATACAAAAGATATGATTTTGAATTGACATCAACCCAAAAATATAATATGAATGCTGGTTTAAATGTATTGTTAAGGGGACGGGAATTTGATGCAGGGGCATGGATGCACAATGATCTTGAAGGACCGGCGTGCGGGCTTTACCCCGAAATCAGGGAAACAAAAGAAGAGATGGAGTTGTTGTTGCACACAAAGGTGCGGATGACGGGAAGCGGCTCATCTCTTTTTGCACTTTTTCAAGCCCGCAGGGAGGCACAAAAGGGTTGTGAAATCCTCCTGGCAAAATGGGGCGGGAGTAAAAGAAAGATTTTTCTTTCCTCCTTTGGCAGATTAGGGTGAGTTTATTGTACTGGGGCGTCGTCAAGCGGTAAGACACAGGGTTTTGATCCCTGCATCCAGAGGTTCGAATCCTCTCGCCCCAGCCATATATTGATAATTTAAGAAGAGAATGTTGTTATGAACGGCTTGTCCATTTTTGCAGGAAATTCAAATCTTCCTCTTGCGAGCAAGATTTCCGAATATCTTTCAAAGCCCTTGGGAAGGATGAAAGTCAACCGGTTCAGTGACGGAGAAATCCAGGTTGAAATTCATGAGAATGTCCGGCGCCAGGAGATTTATGTGATCCAATCCACAAGTTATCCGGTGAACGATAATCTTGTGGAATTGCTGCTCCTGATCGATGCGTTCAAACGGTCTTCGGCCAGTAAGATAACGGCAGTGATCCCTTATTTTGGGTATTCACGCCAGGATAAGAAAGTATCGCCAAGAGTTCCTATCAGTGCCAAGCTGGTGGCGGATCTTCTGGAGTGCACGGGGGTTCACCGGGTCATCACCATGGATCTGCATGCCGGACAGATTCAGGGCTTTTTTAATTGTCCGGTGGATAACCTTTATTCGGCGCCGGTGATCATCGATGATATCAAGACCCGTTTTTCGGAGAATCTGGTGGTAGTGTCCCCTGACGCGGGCGGTGTGGAGCGGGCAAGGGCCTATGCCAAACGCATCCATGCCGGACTGGCCATTGTGGATAAGAGAAGAAGTGCGCCCAACCAGGCAAAGGCCATGGCCATTATCGGGGATGTTCAGGACAAAATTGCCATTATTATCGACGATATGGTGGACACGGCCGGAACATTGACGGAGGCTTCCGGCGTTATTGTGGAAAACGGAGCAAAAGCCGTTCATGCATATTGTACGCACCCTGTATTGTCCGGGCCGGCCATTGACAGAATAAACAAATCATCTTTAAGTTCTCTTGTTGCTACGGACACGATCTCTCTTTCTGAAGAAGCAAAACAGTGTGACAAGATTAAGACGCTTTCCATTGCGAAACTGGTGGGTGAGGCAATTATGCGCAGTTACAGGGGTGATTCTGTAAATTCTCTGTTTGTATAAAACATAAATAATAGTCTTCTGCATGGATAGGTGCAGATACGGAGGAAAAACATTGGAATTAATTGATTTAAACGCAAAACAAAGAGAAACGACGGGGAAGGGTGCTGCAAGGCAATTAAGGGCGAAAAAGGCCATCCCCGCCATTGTCTATGGCGGAAAAACAGAACCGACGATGCTGGCTCTTGACACTGTTGAATTTATTAATATTATCCGGAAACACGGCTCCATGGGCCTTTTTTTCAATCTTCGGATCAGCGGTGCCGGCGCAGATAAAATCGTGATGCTGAAAGATATGCACATGGATACCTTTGGCTTGAACTATCTGCATGTGGATTTTCAGGAAATCGACATGGAAAAGAAAATTACCGTCAGTGTTCAGGTTGAAGTCGTGGGCAAGAGTAAAGGGGTCAAGGAAGGTGGGCTTCTTCAGCTTATCCGGCGAGAACTGGATGTGGTCTGCAAACCCATGGACACACCGGATACCATTCAGATTGATATTTCGGATCTGGATATCGGTGATGCTGTTCATGTCAACGATATTGATCTGGGTGAACACATCCATATTCCCCATGACCAGAATTTTACGGTCCTTACCATTGTACCGCCGTCAACCGATTCCAAGGAAAGAGGTGAAGAGGACGAAGAACCGGTAGAGAAAGCCCCGGCAACGCCTGCTTCTAAAAAACCCGCTGAATAATAATCCCCTTGTAGATGCCGGACTCGAAATATAAAATCATTGCGGGTCTGGGCAATCCCGGAAAGGACTATGCCCAGACCCGTCATAATATAGGCTTTCTGGCTCTTGACGTCCTGGCATTAAAATCCTGCCTGACCTTTGATAAAACCCGGTTTGATTCTGAATATGTAAAAGCAAGGATTAAGGGAAAAGAGGTGTTTCTCATTAAGCCCTTAACCTATATGAACCGAAGCGGACTTTCCATTCATAAATTTGCCGCCTATTACAAAATTGAGATCCAGGACATTATCATTGTCCACGATGATATGGATCTTGACTTCGGAAAAATAAAAATCGTGAAAAGCAGGGGGCATGGGGGCCATAACGGGGTCCGGTCCATCATGGAAGCCTTTGGCAATAATGATTATATCCGGGTTCGGGTGGGCGTGGGCCATCCCTCATCGGGAAGGGATATCACCGGTCACGTTCTTGGCGGTTTTTCTCCCGATGAAATTCGCCTCCTTGACAAAACCACGGATACTGCCTCAAATGCCTGTCTTCATATCCTGGAAAACGGCGTTATTTCAGCCATGAACACCTTTAATCAGACCTCCAATCCATAAGATTTCAAAACTATTTGATTGACAAGGTTGTTTAAATATGGTTCCCTGCACAAGAATGGGCTAATTGTTTCTATAAAGAAAAGGCGGGCTATCAAATGGGTGAAAAATCCAAACGAATCAGAGTAAAACAGGGGACGTCAACCAAAAAGGAATTTTTAAAAGGGGATGTGGCTGTTTATCCGGCTCACGGTGTAGGGTATATCGAGTCCATCGAGAGCAAGGAGATCAACGGCGACACGTTGAATTTTTACATGATGAAAATCGTGGAAAACGGGATGGTGATCATGATTCCGACATCCAATGTGGAATCCGTCGGTTTAAGAGAACTCATTCCTGAAACGGAAGTACCGGAAGTTTACAAGGTGATGAAGGAAAAAGCCCAGGGCTCCGACAACCAGACCTGGAACAGAAGGTACAGGGAATACATGGATAAGATCAAAACAGGGTCCATTTATGATGTGGCTGAAGTTTTCAGGGATCTTTTCCAGTTGAAGCTTGAAAAAGACCTGTCCTTTGGTGAGCGCAAGCTACTTGATACAGCCCAGAATTTATTGGTTCAGGAGCTGTCCATGGCCAAGGATGTGGATGAAAAATCCATGATGCAGGAGATCGAAAGCCTTTTTATTTAAGTTTAATTGTTCCAAATTAAAAATTTAAACCGGCGGGCACTGGCTTTAATAAAGCGTCCGCCGGTTTTTTATCTATGAAAATGAATATTGCTATATCCGCAGATTTCAACAATACAAGGCTTGACACCGTCCTCTGTGCCCTTGACAAGACGCTTACCCGGAGCCGGGCCGCGGCACTGGTCACGGCGGGTGAAATCCTTGTCAACAACACAATAAAAAAGCCTGGATACCGGGTTAAGGCGGGCGACCTCCTCACCGGCCATATTCCTGAATTTATGCTTGAGGCTGAGGTACTGCCTGAAGATATTCCGATGGATATTGTTTTTGAAGATGAACACCTTCTGGTGATCCATAAAAAAGCGGGAATGGTGGTGCATCCTGCCCCTGGAAATCTTGCAGGAACCCTTGTCAATGCATTATTGCACCACAATCCGGATATCCTGGATATTGGTGAGGAAAAAAACAGGGCCGGCATTGTCCACCGTCTGGACAAAGATACCAGCGGCCTCATGGTAATTGCCAAAACAGACCAGGCCCTGAGCTTTTTGCAAAAAGAATTCAGGGAACGCCGGGTTGAGAAAAATTATTTAGCCCTGGTGGCGGGAAATTTATCGGAAGCCGGGGGAGAAATCAATCTTCCCATTGGCCGGCACCCGGTGAAAAGAAAGCTGATGGCCGTCAATTATGAAACCGGGAAACCTGCCCTCACCCTATGGAAAGTTCAAAAGCGGTTTAAAGAGGTATGCCTGGTGGAAATCGGCTTAAAAACCGGGAGAACCCATCAGATCCGGGTCCATTTCTATGAAACGGGTCATCCCCTTTTGGGGGACCTGGTATATCAACCCGGAAGGTTCAGGAAAAAAAAGAGCATGGCCCCACGGCAGATGCTTCATTCCCACCGGCTTTCCTTCAGGCACCCCTATTCCGGCCGGAGGATGGAGTTCACGGCTGAATTGCCCGAGGACTTTTTAAGGGTTCTGGCCCTGCTGGAAGCAGAAATTCAAAATTCAGAGCTTCCTATACCGCCTCAATCTTAATCGCACATACCTTGAATTCCGGAATTTTGGCCGTTGGATCCAGCTTTGCATTGGTCAGTTCGTTGGCGGCGGCTTCTGCAAAATGAAAGGGGATAAAGACGGTTCCTTCCACGGCTTTGGAAGAGACCTTCAGTTTTGCTGTAATTTTGCCTCGCCGGGATGAGACATCCACCATGGCGCCGGTATCAAGGGCCATTTTCTTTGCATCTGATTCGGAAATCTCCACGAAGCATTCAGGCGAAAGCAGGTTTAACCCTTGTGTTTTCATGGTCATGGTCCCGGTATGATAATGGTAGAGAACCCGTCCCGTGGTCAGGATAAGGGGATAGTCCCTGTCCGGCAGTTCGGCGGGAGGTCTGTGGTCAATGGCATGAAAAAGCCCCTTCCCCCGGGTAAATTGGGTGGTATGCAGGATGGGCGTTCCTTCGTGGACTTCCGTGGGACATGGCCAGTGGATGCCCACCTTATCAATCCTTTCCCAGGTGATGCCGTGGTAGGAAGGGGTGACGGCGGCGATTTCCTTAAAAATGTCATGACTGGACGTGTAGGACATTTCATATCCCATCCGCCCGGATAGGTCGCAGAGTATCCGCCAGTCTTCCCGGGCTTCTCCCGGCGCTTCCACGGCTTTTCTGACCCGCTGAACCCGCCGTTCCGTGTTGGTGAAGGTTCCGTCCTTTTCGGCAAAACAGAAGGCTGGCAGCACTACATCCGCCATTTGTGCCGTTTCTGTCTGAAAAATATCCTGAACCACCAGAAATTCCAGGTTTTGAAATGCTTTTCGGGCATGGTTCAGGTCCGGGTCGGAAACCATGGGATTTTCACCGATGATAAAAAGGGCTTTTAGGCTTCCTTCATGGGCTCGCTGAACCATTTCCGTGGCAACCAGGCCGGGAGTCTTGGACAAGCCTGTGGTGTGCCAGGCTTTTTCATAAGTGTTTCTGGCCTCGTCATTGGTGACCAACTGATAGGCGGTGAACACATTGGGCAGCCCACCCATATCACAGGCCCCCTGGACATTGTTCTGGCCCCGCAGGGGGTTTAGCCCGCCGCCGGGTTTACCCAGGTGTCCGCAAAGCATGGAGAGATTGGCCAGGGATTTGACATTGTCCGTACCGCAGGTGTGCTGGGTAATTCCCATGCAATAGAGAATGGATGCAGCACCTGCTTTGGCAAAGGCCCTGGCGACGTCCATGAGATCCCCGGCCTTGAT
The DNA here is from genome assembly GCA_964484555.1 of uncultured Desulfobacula sp. GTDB lineage: Bacteria > Desulfobacterota > Desulfobacteria > Desulfobacterales > Desulfobacteraceae > Desulfobacula. The sequence continues at coordinate 1,558 of CAZAHK010000028.1, read as the reverse complement.
TCCTGTAACAGTCTCCACATATTCCGGCGTATAGGTTTCCACAAGGGTTTTCAGGGCTTCAAAATTTTCCGTCCGCTCGTGTATAAAGGCCGTGTTCTGGAGCCCCTCCTTTATAATGATGTGCATCAGTCCGTTGATCCAAGCAATATCGGTGCCGGGAGAAGGCCTGAGCCATTTGTCGGCATATTCGGTGAGCTTGATTTTTCTCGGATCAATGATATAGAGCTTTTTGCCTTTCAGGGTGGCCCGCTTGACAAAGCTTGAAAGAACCGGGTGATTTTCCGTGGTATTGGAGCCCGTCACCAGGATCAGGTCCGAGGTTTCAATATCGGCAATGGTATTGGTCATTGCACCGCTTCCAAAGGCTGCAGCCAGACCGGCTACGGTGGAGCTGTGTCACAGCCGGGCGCAATGGTCGATATTGTTGGTTTTCAGCACGGCCCGGGTAAATTTCTGGGCAATATAATTGTCTTCATTGGTGGTCCGGGCAGAGGTCAGTACCCCGATGCTGTCCGGGCCGGATTCTGATTTGATGGTGGATAGTTTCCGGGCCACAAGATCCAGGGCCTCCTCCCAGGAAGACTCCACCTGTTTCCCGTCTTTTTTGATCAAAGGCCGGGTCAGACGCTCTGGTGAGGCAACAAATTCGTATCCGAACCGACCTTTGACGCAAAGGCTGGCATGGTTCGGGGGAAGATCGGTGTCGGCCCCGTCGATTTTGACAATCTTATTCTCCTGGACAAAGACATCCATCTGGCATCCCACACCGCAGAATGAGCAGGTGGTTCTGATTTTTCGGGTATCTTTAAACCGGTGGTCCCTGAAGGCCTTATCCGGCACCAGGGCACCGACCGGACAGGCTTGAAGGCATTCTCCACAGAAAACACAATCAGAGTTTTTTAATGTGGCATCATTTTTTGCAATGATCTTGAGATCATCCCCAGCGTATCCGAATTCAATGGCATTGTTGACCTGGATTTCCCGGCAGGCCTTGACACATCTGCCGCAAAGAATGCATCTTGAAAAATCCCTGATAATGAACGGATTGGCTCTTTCGGTCTCATACCGGCATTCCTTTGACGGCGTATACCGTGTTTTTACCTGGTACCGGTAAGCCAGATCCTGAAGTTCACAATCACCCCAGACCGGACAAAGGTCTTCTTTTTCACCGTTTTTCAGAACCGTCAGTTGAAATGATGTCCAGTCTTTTGCATCCATTTCTCTGGCTGCGCAATTGTGATAACCCGACGCAAGAAGCCTTTTGATGGCTTCTTTTCTTGCCTCAATCACTTTTGGAGAGTCTGTAAGGATACTCATCCCCTGTTTTGCCTCAGTCGCGCAGGATTCAATCAGGCCCTTGCCTTTTATCTCAACCTGACAGATTTTGCAGGTATGGCTGGGTATGGTGTTTTTTAAATGACAAAGGGTTGGAATATCAATATTGTTGCGCTGTGCTGTTTCAAGAATTGTCTCACCTGGTTTAAAGACCAGATGGTTTCCATTGATGGTGATAGTATCTCGGTCCATGATTTTATTCCGGGGATAATTGTATAACTGT
>CAZAHK010000027.1:0-30669 GCA_964484555.1 uncultured Desulfobacula sp. | reverse complement strand
TCTTCCTCGGGATGGGGAAAATAGCAGAGGGCGAATCGGCCCCGGATCCTCTCAAGACCGGAGTCCAGCCCCTGGAAAGACACACCGAACACCCCGGCAAACCCATTGATCCTGGCTGTCCAGCATTCGCCCCCGGCCCAAGACTGCTTCAGCCCCCGCCACCCTATCCGGTGGCGCAAAACCGGCACAAAATTCGTTCGCATCAGTATCACCCGGAAGAGTTCTTGTATCCCGGAGTCCGGGGCGAGGTTCAGGTCGCCCCGGAAAAAGGAAGAAAGAAGCCGGGCCATCAGACCTCTATTCCAAAACCGATCCGGTCCCCGTTACCCAGATAAACCGTTTCCCGGGAACGATACTGGGCCGTGCCCCGGACAATAGGATACCCTGCATCCACAAATTTCTTGGCGCACAGGAGCCCGGTGCAGTGGTTGCATCCGATCTTCTGGAAATCGTATTTGCCCAGGGAAAGCACCAGGTCGTCATACTTGGGGTCCCAGTCCTCAAAGGGAGAGATATGAAGACCGCCATAAATGCCGTAAAGCTGATCCTTTTCATATTTAATCTCTCTGAATGCAGTCTCGGAAAACTGGATGATCCCGAAATGGCAGCACCCGGTGATGCTAACCAGGCCGTGATCCTTGACATTGGCGAAGATGGCCTGCTCACCATAAACGCGGCAGATGATGGGCACGGCAAAGACATAGGTGGACAACCCTGGTATAATGGGATTCAAGCCCGGTTTAATGGTGATGACCTTGCCCTGGTGACCCGAATCCTTGATGTATTGAAGCCCCTCGGGGTAGAAGCCTTCCGGAATATAGGTGGTAATGGTGGGATCATATTTATACGTCACCGGGACCCCCCAGAAATGGTCAAAATGTTCATGGGAGATGATGAGGGCCTCGATCTCCCGGTTGCGAAGCATCTCATCAATGCCTTCCCGCTTGAAACACTCGTCCATCCATTTGTAAGACCAGCCGCTGTCCAGCAGAAATTTGCGTTTGTTGCCGCTCAATTCCTCTACCTCGATGAGGCAGGCAAACCCACCGGCGTTGTTCGGGTTCACGGAAAGACCCTCTGTGACAGCCCAGGCCTCATCAATGGCGTGGGGCAAAAGGTGTTTGATCTTGGCAATCCCCTTTTCATAGGACCCTTTGCCCAGACCGGTGCCGTCGCCGAAAGGCGGCCAGTTATAGCTGTACTGGTTTACCAGAAGACCTCCGGCCCCCTTGATATCACCCATAAGAACCGAATTTTCAAACCAGCTAGTTTCCGAAAGATTGGTCACCTTGACGGACTTGCATGTGCCGATGTCCACCAGTTTACGCTTTACTTCAGGAAAATAGGTCTTGCTCCAGGGGCCATAGGAAAAAAGACCCATTCCCAGAACAGCGCCTCCGAGAACGCCCGTGGCAGCCCCCTTTAAAAAATCCCGGCGATTGATTTTACCTTTATCTTCAGACATAACGCCTCCTTGTCTCTTTCTATTTGATGATGGTGATGGATTTATAAACCCAGGGGAGAATGCTCAGGGTGATGAAATAAACGGCAACACCACAGACGGTCCCAACGCCAAGACCCCATCCCAATGCCTTTGTCCACCTGATTTCGTTTATTTTTGCCTTTTCGGCGTCATGATCCAGGGAGATCTCAGCCGCTGTCTTGGGCACCATTTTCCAGGCCGGCCAATTGTCCATGAACCAGTGGTGTACCAGCCAGATATTGATCAACCAGATGAGGGGAATCATAGGAAACTGGGCTTCGTGCATGAACCCCTTCTGAGTGCCCAGAAAATCATGGGAAGTCTTGTAGTAGACGATATAGAGCAGGATGGCAGCGGCAATGGCGATTACCGTGCGGATCAGGACATTTACCGGCAGGCTGAAACGCCGGGGCCAGTTGCCGCAGTAGAACGTAATAAAAATGGCCGGGACAAGAAAGAACACCGCCATTTCTCCGACATGCAGCCAGCGCCAGTCGGGTGCATTGATCAGGCGTGTGCCGCGAATGGCCTGTCCCCATGTCAGTTCCTGGGCAAAATAAAGAAAGAAAAACATGGCCCAGGCCAGGACAATGATCCCGAAGAAAGCCGTTATCCGGCGAAGCCAGTTTGTCTTGATCAATTTAAAGGGAAAGCGTTCCCAGATGGTTTCCACAATCCAGACCACCACGGTGCAGCACATGATCCAGGCCACATGGAAATTACCCGAAACCGTGTTTGCAAATTTTTCCCAATAGGGAGGTGTGATAGCTGTAAAGTACTGCCACGGGTAATACAGGATACCCATATGGGAGTGCATGGTCATAAAGAAAACAAGGACGCTCAGAAAAAAGGTCACAACCAGGATGCTGATTCCCTTGCCGGGCTGATCCATATTCTGCCAGGGAACTTCTTCACAGGCCACCACCCAGGCCGGACTCAGCCAGGAGGCAATGGCGGCGAACATGAGGCAGGCCAGGGAAGCATACTCCAGGGCGAAAAACTCCGTCATCCGCGGCAGTTGCATAAGTCTTTCAGGGTTAAAATAGGCAATCCCGAAATTGCCCAGCAATCCCTCGAAAAAGCCTTTGATCAGGCCATAGAGAATCAGGACGGAAATGGCTGTCAGGACCGCCCCTTTAACGATGGGATGGGTCTTCTCCAGCCATGTGCGCTTGAAGGGCCAATAATTGAAAATGTACACCATCCAGATCAGCATGATCAGCCACCAGCGCGTATACATATAGCCCACGTAAGGTGTGTACATCCTCAGCCATCCACGGGGATCCTGAAAAATCCACCAGGTGAGATAAAAAACCGCTATTGTCAGCACCAGCGAAACTATCGCCGGAAAAGGCTGAGGCCACCGCTGAACCAGCTTGCGCTCTTCTAAATAGCCCATACCAAATCGTTCCATTTTTCTCTCCTTTGTTTCATAGGGTTATCCATGAAATGAAACCGTTCTTGAGTAATTTTCTCTCGCCACAAGGCGATAAACGATTATCAGCAATTGGTGTGCCAGGGCTTAAAAATAAGAAAAAAAAATAGACATTGTCCTGTCGCAAATCAATGTTATTCATATGGCATGGTAATTGCTGTTCTATTTAAATATAAAAAAGGAGCGTATTGGCGCTGAGGCGATGCGCCGTAGACGCAAGAATGATATCCTTTTAATGAACCCAATTTCCTGGAGGCAGATATGCAAAATAGAATAAAAGTGTTACTGGTGGATGACGAAGACCGTTTTTGTGAAACCACATCCAAGCTTCTGAAGAAAAAAGGCTTTGATACCGCCATTGCTAATAATGCTGAAAAGGCCATCCATCTTTTAAAAGACAACAAAAGCGATGTGATTGTTCTGGATATCCAGATGACCGGAATGGACGGACATACCGCCCTTCAAGAGATCAAAAAGACTGATCCCGATATCCAGGTGATCATCCTTACCGGGCATGGAAGCCGGTACTCAGCCATGCGGGCCCTTGTCAGGGAGGCCTTTGACTATCTTGCCAAACCCTGCGATGTGGACATCCTTGCATCAAGAATCCAAGACGCCTATCTTGCCAAGCATCGGGGATTGAAATTTGATGATAAAAAAGCATTGAACCTCATGATCCCCCTCCATGAGCTTAAATCCATTCCTGCCGACACGAGCCTCAAGGAGGCTCTATCCATGGGTGAAGGATTCCTGGCCGTTATGGACGAGAGAAAAATGCTGGCCGGGATCTTGACCCGCATGGATATCATCCGGTCGGTCCGGCCGGAATATATCTCCAGCGGGGGACCGTTTAATGAACAGAGCTCAAGGTTTTCATCCATGTTCTGGTCCGGGTTCTTTTCAGACCGGGTGAAAGCCGTTTCCCAGAAAAAAGTCTGGGAGATCCTCTCCGACTCCCCCCCTACCATCAGTGAAAACGCCAACCTTCTGGAAGTCGCCCATATGATATCCGGAACAACCGGAGGCGTGCTGCTGGTAAAAGATATTTCAAAGGTGATTGGGATTATCCGGGATGAGGATATTTATTCTGAAATAGATTCGCTCATGAAAAAATAATAACCGGCCGGTGTTTTAGGGCCTGAAAAAGGCGGGAAACAAAGAAAAGGCTAAAAAGACATAAACCGCCATGCTGATGAACGGTATCAGGATGGCCGGTTTCCATGATAATTTTCCTGCATTTCTGAATCCGGTATAGATCAGCCACCATTTCCAGAGTTCCGTAAGCCAGAAGAAAAAAGACATCCAGGAGAGCAGCAGCATCATCCCCGACGAAAAGGCATGGATGCTGAATATGGTTTCAAAACCGGTTTTCCTTCCAACGGTTAAGGTCATGATGCCGTAGCTGACACAGGCGGAAACAAAGGTCATGCCCAGACTGCCGAGAAAAAATAAGGCCCCTGTCTCCACAGGATGGGCATGATTGCTGATGAGAAGGCTTGCCCCGGTATAAAAAACGGCACACAGGATACAGAACCCCAAGGATTTAATCATGGATGAATTATCCGGCAATTCCGTAAAAAACCGTTTGGGTTCAATCAGAATCTGGATTAAGGCATATCCATAGAACTGAAAGGATTTCAATATTTTTCCAGGCAGTAAAAAGGTCACGGGAACCCCCTCATAAATTTTTAATTTGAGCCACCCTGATTTTCTCTTCAACCCGCTGACGTTTCTCAAATGCATCCAGGGCTTTTTCCAGAATCTGGTCGATATCGGCAGGCTTCATGAGATAGTCAAAGGCACCGTTTTTAAGACCATCAATGGCTGAATCCACTGTGGCATGACCTGTCAGCAGAATAATCTCAACCAGGGGATATAAGGTTTTAGCGGCTTTCAAGGTTTCATTGCCGTCCATGCCCGGCATCTTCATATCCAGAATAACCACATGGACATCCTGAGCTTTTAGTTTTTGAAGGGCTTCTTCTCCGCTCCGGGCCGTAAAAACCTCATATCCTTTTTTTTCAATCAATTTTGCGGTGGTCTGGAGGTATCGTTCTTCGTCATCCACCAACATCAATTTCATCTTTTCCATGGATATTCTCCTGTCTTATTTATGGTGTTGTCGCCGGCAGAATAATAATAAAAGCCGTTCCGGTCTTATCTTCACTTTTGACTTCCATTGTTCCGCCAAAGCTTTCTATGATTCCGTAACAGACGGACAATCCGAGACCGGTTCCCTTGCCCACAGGCTTGGTGGTAAAAAACGGGGAAAAGATCTTGGAAAGATTTTCCCGGCTGATGCCTGTCCCATTGTCTGTGATCTTGATGGTAAGAAATTTATCATCCTTTATTCCGGTCTCGATTTTCAACATTCCTCCCTTTGATCCATGGCGTTCAATGACGGCATCCATGGCATTATTAAAGAGATTCAGCATCACCTGCTGAAACTGGGAAGCATCTCCCATGAATTTCGGCGTATACTCGGAAAAATATTGCATAATTTCAATCCCGTTCACTTCCGCCTTTTTTTCAATCATGTGGACGATTTCCGGGATGATGCGGCAGGGGTTGAGCACCTGTTGGCGAATCTCGTTTTTTCTTCCAAATCTTAAAATGGCATGGGTGATTTCCGAGCATCGGTTCACCTGGAGTTTGATCTGGGATAGCGAATCCTCAATCTCATTGATATTCTGCTTTTCCCCGGCATCCATGTGACCGGATACGTCTTCCAGAATGCTTTCAATCATGGCATGTTCGCTTTTTATGATCTGAAGGGGGTTATTGATCTCATGGGCAAATCCGGCAGCCATTTCACCGATCTCAGCCAATTGCGCCGCCCGGATAAGCTGGTTCCCCAGGTTTTTCTTTTCCCGGCCCAGTTTTTCGATCTGTTTCAGAATGCGGGCGGTGATAAAGGTTGCCGCCACAATGATCACGGCAAGGCCTATAATCATGATAACCAGATTAATATAAGCAGCCGTATATAAGAACCGGTAAGCGTCTTTTTTTTCCTGCCGGACCACCAGCATCCATTCCTTATCTTTGAGCCAGGTGGTGGCATAGAGATATTTTATGCCTGAAGAATCGGTTTTAATAAAGGTGTGTATCAATTCTTCGGATTTTGATAAATCGACAAATTCAGGGTCTTTCTCCATGACCTGAATATTTGAAGATCGTCTTTCAGACTGGGAAATCCCTTCTTTATTCAGGATATAGGCTTCTCCGGTCTTCCCGATTCTCACCTGGGAAATCATCCGGTCAAAATATAAGGTATCAATGGTGGCTCTCAGGACCCAGGTATTTTCACCGCTGCCGTGTCTTATGGCGACAACGAAATGGGGAATCCGCCTGTACCCGAGGAAAATATCGCTGATATAGGACCCGTTCTGCATGACCTGTTTGAACCAGAATTCATCTGCATAGGTTTTTCCCTGAAGTTCGTATTTGCCCGAATACCGGACATGAAGTCCTTGGGGGTCAAAGAGTCCCAGGTCAATAAAGGCACCGGACTGTTTTTTCAGATTTTCAAAAATCGAATCAATGGACTGTTGGTGGTTGATCTCATCATATGGGAAGGCATTGGTGACAAATTCCAGATCTGCTTTTCGCTCGACGAGAAAAGATTCGATCATATTCCGGTGGTCGAATACGATCCGTTTCATGCTTGCCTCAGTATTATTCTCAAGGGATGTTGTAAAATAATAAAAACTGACGCCGATGGCCATCATAAAGGGGATGAAGGGAACGATGATCATATTGACCAGAATGAACCGCTTGAGCTTATATGATTTTTGAGCCTCTTGAAGGGTTGTATCATCCGTCATGATGTTTAGCCTTTACAATATAGAAAAAGTTTTCACCGGGTTTACATTCTAAGAGCAACTATGGTGCCTGTCATTTTTACACTCTGGGATTATTTTATAACTATTTGAAATAATTTTATAATTTAGAAAATTCAAGCCATTTAAAAATAGAATGCTCAAAAAAATCCATGTCAGTTATTTTTTCAGGTTGTAAATTTTAAAAATTTTCCTGGTGATGGTTGTAGATACCCCAACCGGGCAAAGGGTCATTGCCCCAGTTTTTTTTCGTAGGCCTGTCTTATCTTATCGAGGAGTTCGTTCATGGGGACAGGCTTTATGACATAATCAAATGCCCCTAGCTGCATGCCCTTGATGCCGGCCTCAACGGACTGATCACCGGTCAGCATGATGACCTCAATCCCGGGGGTATTGGCTTTGATCCATCTTAAAATTTCAATCCCGCCCAGACCCGGCATTTTGACATCCAGGACCACCACGTCGAAATCCTTATGTTTCAGAATCTCCAAGGCCTTGGCGCCGTCTTGAATCCCTTGGGCATTCATTTTGCCGGCGATCAGCCGTTTGACCACCAATTCGCAAAAATCCGCTTCATCATCAACGACCAGAACCTTCAGTTTATTCATATTTCTTCCTTTATCCGTTAGGATGATATATTCATGGAAGACGGGTTCATTCTTGCCACCATGAAGCCCGGCCTGATATTCAGCAGATCCACCTTCACACTGGAGGTCTCTTTTCCGATGGTCTCCACAACCAATTCTTTCAATAAATCACCTGATGCATTAAAAAGCCCTATCTTTTCACCGGCCTCAAGCCCGTGGCATTTCCCCAGCCCGAAGAAAACCTCAAGCCCGCCGGCATTCTTACTGACACGATAGATTTCGGCAAACCCCTGTTCAGCCAGCTCCGCTTCAATTTTTCCGGATATGACAAAAATCCCTGCCCCTGTCAAGACGGCCATCAGAAAAAATCCAATGGCCGTAAACCAGGGGGATACTCCGGTATATCGGTTGATCAAAGACAGGCTCCCCTGTCTTTGGGCCTTGGCATCCGCATATACATTGACGGTATAGGTCAAAAGCGCATCCAGTTTTTGCCGGTCTTCAGGTTTGATCTCCGGAAGATCGGGAGGGATGAGTTTAAGGTGGTATCGTCCCGGCTTTAAAGCAGAACCGGCTTTGAGTTCGGCTCTCCACATGACAGTACCCAGAAAATAGCCGGAAAAAATATCCTCGTCAAAATTCAGGGTAAGCTCGGTTGAATCCGATACCACACCGATATCCCCGGCCTTTTTAACATTGCCGTAAACATTCCCCGTAATCTTGAAAGCGCGTCCCGTAATGATATCCAGATCATTGTCCGGTTTTCTGTAGGATGCGGTCAACCCATCTAAAACACTGATCATCACCATAATGGAAACAAAAAGACAAAGTCGCCCCAGAATCATCCGCTTGTGCATCAGCCTGTTTTTATCCATGATCTTAGGTCCTCTTATGCCGGAGATAGAGAGACAGCGGCCGATACCATAGCCGCTGTCTCTTATCTGCCGTATACCTGTTATTTCTTGAAAATATCCGTCTTTGTGATATTCATCAGACGCAGGGATTTTCCTTCTTCCTTGTAATAGATTCTGATCTCATCACCGGCTGCCCAGGTTTCATCGGGCAGGGCGAAATATTCAAGCGGCAGAGAAAAAGATACATAAATTTTCTGACGGCTTGAAAAAATTTCAATGGTTTTGGCAGTCCTGTCCACAACGGGAAATTTCTTGTCTTTGACCAGAGGATCATCCTTGCCGACCTTTTCCTTTTTCTCGATGAGGGTATAGGGAATTTCCTTGAACTGTTGAGTTGCCGTGTCAAAAATGGTGATGCTGTTTTTATCGGAATCCAGCTTCATTCTCTGACCGGGCTTCGGATCTCCGCCTATTTCTTTTTTATCCGCCGGGATTAAAAAGACCGACGGAGGAAGAATGGTATATTCCGGTTTGCCTTTTACAAGACTTTTATCCTCGATAAATGTCAACTCACCTTTTTCCTGATCAAAGGCGATGGTGCGTCCCTGTTTGACCTTGCCCTCGTCATTGCAGCCTGTGAACATCATCAGGATAAGCATTGCGAGTATGAGTCCTATAAACTTCTTCATATGGTTCTCCTTATAAGTGGCCTGATTCTCACATCAGTATATTCTTAGATTAGTGTCCATGTCATTTGTTCTTTTTGGCGGCAACCTCTGCTTTAGCCCCCTGGACCATCTTCACCGTGATATAGAGTGACATGCAAAAAACAAGGCCCAGCACCAGGGTGGTTGAAGAATTGTTCAAAAGGGTTGCATAGGCCGGCAATTCCTTGGCCAGAAGTTTTAAAACAATGGAAAAAAAACATCCGACAACGGCAAGCCCGAAGGCAATACGGATTCCGTACCCTTTTATATATTTGGTGGCCACGGTTCCGATCTGGGCGCCGACGGCTGCGCCGACCAGCATGATGATGGCTGCCACAAGCTCGGTACGGCCTTTCATGGTATAGGTAAAGGCGCCGTAAAGGCCGGATATCATAACCTCAAAAAGATCCGTACCAACGGCAACATGGGTGGGGCATCCCATGAGATAAAGAAGGGCGGGCATACGGATCAATCCGCCGCCGATGCCCAGGATGCCGGCCAGCCAGCCCGTAAAAAAGCTGATGGAGATGGGAAGCCATGCCGTACAGGTAATCCCCGATGCATTAAAATGGATCATGGGGAAGAGTTTTATTTTGTGCAGGGTTTTATGCCATTCTATCCCGGTGGATAAGGCGTCAACCTTACCTCCCCTGGCAATGGCTTCCCTGTCTTTTTTCCGCTTTTTAGACACATCGGCAAAAACCATCCAGGCAATGAGCGCGAGAAGAACCAGGTAAAGCAGGCGGACAACAAGCTCCACATTGCCGAGCCGCTCCAGCCACATGATCATCTGGGCGCCCACTTCAAAACCGACTACCGTACCCACCAGCATGATCATTCCGAGCTTATAATCCACATTCCCGAATTTGCCGTGGCGCATGGTGGAAATCAAAGATTTCCCCGCCATATGGGCTATATCGGTGCCGATGGCAAAGGCCATGGGAAACCCTAAAATATTAAGACCCGGTGTTACCATCCAGGCCCCGCCCATGCCGAAAAATCCGCCGATAATTCCCACACCCACGCCGAGAATGACCAGACCCGGCCAGAAAATCGTAACCCCGGAAATAGGCATCAATACATATAACCAATCCATAAATATCTCCTCCATCAAAAAAATAGGTTCAAAAAATTTTTATCAATGTTCCGACAATTCTCTGTGCTCCAGATCGATCCCAATGGTCCTCATGACGATATCGGCAATGGTTCCGAAAATTAATCCGATCACCGGTATCAATACAATGGTGAGCAGGGAAAAATACAAGTGGCTATCGTTGTAAAGGGTTCCCCAGGCATGCAGAATGCCTGTCAGTCCCCGGGTATCCGCCACAATGACCACCAGATCCGCTTTCTCGCCTGCCGCCAGAACCGCCTGGGGCAGAAGCGTACAGATCATGAGAACAAAAACACTTATTTTCGTCCGGATTCCTTTCATCATTTCCTCCATAATCCTTTTTATATTGTTTTACGTTCAATCCCTTACTATATTCAAAGCCGGTATCCGCACTTTGGTGTCCTGTAGTCGCTTTAACCAAGTTTCATGCCATGAGGATGCGGATGGGGCAAAAATTTGTTTGACCCTTATTTCACAGGGGATTGAAATAAAAATTAAAAAAGACCACCGGCCTGTTGAGCTGTTTTGGAATAAAGACTGTGTCGATTTTTTTTACACCTTGCAAAAAAAAATAAGACCGGAACCCATAAAAGAAGATGGATAAAACCGCCATAAGTGCTAAAAGCCCTTGGTATCGGCAAGCCCAAGAAATCATAGAGAATGGCATGTTTTTTGATTGCGTCTTTCACAATAATCTTTTATGACTATTTTAAAGGAGTTTTGCATGCCGACCATTCTCGGAAATTTTAAAAAGCTGATCCGCTCAAGACTTGTCAAGGCAAAGGAGGGCAAAAGTCAATCAGGAGACAATGCCGAAGCAAATGCCGTGTTCAGGTTCAAATACACGCTTTTTAAAGAACTCCTTTCGGCAAATTCGGAACTTTTCAATATCCTGGCCGATATGGAAGAAAAACTCAAAGGAACCCATATATTCGGCGCCTCTTATATCAAAAATCAGGTAATCCGGTCCATGATTCAGACCTTTAAAATGGTAAAAAACCTGAATGTGCTGTCCGGCAACAAATACCCCCAGCTCTACCAGGTTCTGGAGAAGATCAACCAGGACATCAAATCCGTGAACACGGGGAAAAATGAATGTGAACCGCCTTTTTACGTCATCCCCTACAAAAATATCTTGAAAAAGGATGCCGACTTTGTCGGGGGAAAGAGTGCAAATCTCGGTGAAATTCAAAATCGCCTGAATATCCCCGTGCCGGAAGGATTTGCCGTCACGGCAAAGGCCTTTAACGGTTTTCTGGACGCAAACCATCTGAGGGAAGATATCCTGAAACGGAAAAACCTCATTGACGCCGATGATATCCATGATATCGACCTTCTCAACCGCTTGAGCCGTGAGATCACGGACCTGATCTTATCCAAACCGGTTCCAGAGGAGATCATGGCCGAAATTAGAAAAGCCATGGACACCTTATGGCGGACCTCTCCTTCTGATGTCCGGGTGGCCATGAGAAGCAGCGCCATCGGGGAAGACGGAGAGTTGTCCTTTGCCGGGCAATATCTAACCCTTCTCAATGTGCCCCTGGGACGGATCAGCGAGGCCTATAAATCCATTATCGCCAGTCTTTATTCCCCCCGCTCCGTCTCCTATCGGATGGCCAAGGGAATCAAGGACGAGGACCTCTCCATGGCGGTGGCCTGCATCCGGATGGTGGATTCCGTGGCCAGCGGGGTCATGTACACCCGCCATCCCTACAATATTCTGGATGACCATATTCTTATCAATGCCGTGTGGGGCCTCGGGCCCTATGCTGTGGACGGCATTATCCGGCCGGACACCTTTGTAGTTGAAAAAAATGATGAACTTCGGATTTTAAACCGGGACATATCCGACAAGGCTGTTCAACTGGTCTGTCACCGCCCGTCAACGGATGCCTGTGAAAATCACGACGGAACCGGAAATAAAGCGGTTGAACGGAATATGGCGGAAGCCGTCCGGGAGATTCCCGTACCCATCGAAAAGCGCTCGGCACCTGCCCTGACCGACCTTCAGATACAAGAGCTTGCCGGTTACGGACAAAAGCTTGAAATGCATTACAAATGCGCCCAGGATATTGAATGGGCACTTGATCCGGAAGGCAGGATTATTATCCTTCAATCACGACCCTTGAAAATCAATGCCGTTTCTCCTGCCTCCGGCGCTTCGGGCCTTTCAGGGACACACCATGAAACGGGCATCCGGAAAAGGCCCGACCCCATATCCGGCTACCGGGTCATCATTGAAGAAAGCGAGATTGCATCCCAGGGCATCGGCACAGGAACAGCCTTTCATGTCAAATCCGAAGAAGACCTTGCCTCTTTTCCCGTCAAGGCAATTCTGATTGCCCACCACTCCTCTCCCGAATATACCCTGGTCATGCGGCAATGCAGCGCCATCATTACAGAGTCCGGCAGCATCAGCGGCCATATGGCGGCCCTGGCCCGGGAATTTGATGTGCCGACCCTCATGGGCCTTGGTGCTGCAACTGCATTACGGGACATTCCCAATGGAATGGAAATAACAGTAGACGGCTATGGCGGAAGAGTTTACCAAGGAGTGGTAACGGAACTGGTGGCTGCGGTTGAAAAACAGGAAGCCCATATGGAGGGGACCCCTGTCCACGAACACCTTAAAAAAATAGCCGGACTCATGTTGCCCCTTTATCTCATCAATCCCAAATCCCCGGATTTTACCCCGGCCGGGTGCAAAACCCTCCATGATATCGCCCGCTTCTGCCATGAATATTCATATATTGAAATGTTCAATGTCAGCGACATGGCATCCAAACGGGATAAATGTTCTTTCCGTCTCTCAGCCCCGCTGCCCATTGATCTTCACATCATTGACCTGGGCAGCGGAATGAAACCGGAGGGCTCGGGTGGTCCGGCAATCGAAAACACCTGCCAGGGCATGGTATCCCTGGATCAGATCCAATCCGTCCCTTTTCTGGCCCTGATGAAGGGCATGCTCCATAAGGATCTCGACACCCGTGACCCGAAACCGGTCAATTTCTCAGGTTTTTTGTCCGTCATGCAGGAACAGATGCTTTCTCCCGGCCATGTGGGTGACCGTTTCGGCGACAGAAGTTATGCCATCATTGCAGACAAATACCTGAATTTCAGCTCCCGGGTGGGATATCATTATTCCGTTGTGGATGCCTACTGCGGAGAAACGATCAATAAAAACTATATCTCCTTTTCCTTTAAAGGCGGCGCCGCCGATGACATTAAAAGAAACAGGCGGGTCCGGGCCATCGCCCTGATCCTCAAATCCTTTGATTTTACCGTGGATGTGAAAGAAGACAAGGTCGATGCCAGGTTTCAGAAATATCCCTGCCCCCTGATTCAGGACCGGCTGGATATCCTGGGCCGCCTCCTTCTGTTTACCCGCCAGATGGATATGCTCATGACAACGGAGGACAGTGTGAAACAGGTGGCGGATAATTTCATTGCCGGCAATTATAAGCTGGCAGCCCTATAACCCGGAAGATTCATCCAAAACAAATCCCTGCCCCCTCAGGATTACCCAAAACCCTGAATCTTATCTTTCTCCTTTGTTGACAGGGTTTCAGTGATTTAGTAAATTAGGCGCCGAATCGTTACCACAAAGACAGGAGCGTCTATTTGAGAATTATCATTGTGGGGGCCGGAGAGGTCGGGTATAACATCGCAGGCCGGCTTTCTTCAGAAAACAAACACGTCATTGTCATTGACAAGAACCCCGAGGCTGTCCGGCGCCTTGCAGAAGACCTGGATGTCCAAACCATTGTGGGCTCCGGCAGCAACCCGAGAATCCTGATGGATGCCGGCATCAAAGACGCTGAAATCCTTCTGGCCGTCACCGACAGCGATGAAACCAATCTTGTGGCCTGTCTCATGGCCAATCTGATTTCACCCACAACACGAAAGCTGGCCAGGATCAGAGATGCCGATTTTGATCCCTACCATGACCGGTTTAAAAAAGAGAACCCTCATATCGATACAGTGATCAATCCTGAAATCGAGGTGGTGAATACCATCCGAAAACTCATTCAGGTCCCGGGTGCCGCCGATGTCGGAGATTTTGTGGACGGTCAGGTCAAATATGTGGGCATACGGCTTGAAAAACAATCTCCCATGGTAGGCACAAGGCTGGTTGATTTTACATCCCGATTCGGTCCGGACCGGCCTCTGATTGCGGCCATCATCCGGAACAATGAGGTTATCGTGCCCAGGGGAACCAACAATCTTGAAGCCGGAGACTTGATCTATTTTATCTGTGAAACGGCAAAACTTGAGGCCACCCTTAACCTTTTCAGACTTAAAACCGAACCCACCCGAAGGGTGTTTATCATCGGCGGCGGCAGGATCGGCGAAAGGCTTGCCGGGCAACTTGAAAAGGATGACATCAAAACCAAAATCATAGAATCGGATCTCCAGCGTTGCCGATACCTGTCTGAAAAAATGGATAAAACCGTTATCCTTCACGGAGACGGGTCTGATCAAAAGCTTTTCCTGGAAGAAAACATCAGCCGGAGTGATGTCATGGTGACGGTGACGGAAGATGATGAAACCAATATCCTTGTTTCCCTCATGGCCAAAAACCTGGGAGTCCGGAATACCATCACAAGAATCGACAGATCCAACTATTTTCCCCTCCTGTCCACCATCGGGATTGATAAAATCGTCAGCCCGAGATTATCTGCCGTCAGCTCTATCCTCCAGGAAGTTCGAAAAGGAAAGGTCCTGTCCGATATTTCCATTTCCGGGGACCGGGGTGAATTCATAGAGGCCATTGCCCTTGAGACATCCGATATAACGAATAACCCCCTGAAAAAAATTTCCTTCCCCAAAGGGGCCATCCTTGTCTGCATCGTCAGGGAAGGACAAGTGATTATACCGGCCGGGGACAGCATTGTCCGACCCGGCGACAGGATGATCCTGTTTGCCGTCAGGCAGGCGGTGAAAAAGCTTGAAAAACTGCTGACCGTTAAACTGGATTTTTTCTGATGCGCTGGTGGTTTATTGCAGGGGTCATCGGTATCCTGTTGATTCTTCTCGGCCTGACCATGGTCATTCCCCTCCTGGTGAGCCTTTATTACCATGACCAGGCCCAGGATGGTTTTATCCGGTCTTTGGGCATTACAATGGCGGTCGGCCTTATCCTGGTGGTTCTGTCCAAAAAACGAGGAGGAGAGGATTATATCAACCAGAAGGAAGGAATGACAACGGTTGCCCTTGCCTGGACAGGCATCGGCCTTTTCGGCGCCCTTCCCTTTTATTTCAGCCCTGAATTTACAAATTTTACGGATGCTTTTTTTGAATCGGTTTCCGGTTTCACCACCACCGGATCATCGGTGATGGCAAATATCGAGGCGTCAGCCCCAAGTCTTCTTTTCTGGCGAAGTTTTATTCAATGGCTCGGGGGCATGGGAATCATCGTGCTTTCCATCGCCATCCTGCCCTTTTTAGGTGTCGGCGGGATTCAATTGTATAAGGCTGAAGTGCCCAGCCCGGTCCCGGATAAGCTCACGCCCCGCCTGAGCGATTCTGCAAAAATCCTGTGGGTGGTTTATGCGGTCCTCACCCTGCTCCTGATTATTTTCCTTCTGGGCGGCGGTATGAGCCTTTTTGAAGCCGCCTGCCATGCCTTTACCACCATGCCCACCGGGGGTTTTTCCACCCGGAACGCCTCCATCGCCCATTACAACAGCGCCTTTTTTGATTATACCCTGATTTTTTTCATGATTTTGGCCGGCATCAATTTCACCCTGCATTTTCAACTGCTCAGGGGGAAAACCCTTATCTTCTGGGAAGATGCGGAATGCCGCTTTTTTCTCGTGTTCACCCTGGCCATGATTCTTCTGGTCACCTGGGACATCCATGGTTCCGTATACCGGACCTTTGCCGAAGCCTTCAGGTTTGCAAGCTTCCAGGTTGTCACCATCCTGACCACCACGGGCTTTGCCACGGCGGATTATGAAAAATTTCCCGGACTCAGCCAGATGATTCTTTTTTTCTGTATGTTTATCGGGGCCTCGGCAGGCTCAACGGGCGGCGGGATAAAATGTTCTCGGATCATTGTCTGCGGCAAATATGTTTACCGGGAATTGTTCAAAATTATCCACCCCAGGAGTGTCAGCCAGGTCAAAATCAATAATATGGTGATTTCCAACGATGTGCTGAGAAGCATCATGGCCTTTATCACCCTTTATATGGCGGTCTTTGTCATTTGCAGCCTGGTTCTTGGGGTTATGGGTCTGGATATGATGACTTCCTTTGGCGCCGTAGCCGCATGCCTCGGCAATATCGGACCCGGATTCGGCACCGTGGGACCCACGGAAAATTTTGCTCACCTTCCGGCGGCGGCCAAATGGCTCTTATCCTTTTGTATGCTGCTGGGCCGCCTTGAGCTTTATACGATGATCATCCTGGTTGTTCCTGAATTCTGGAAAAAATAGGGCCCGGCTAAGCCCCCTTGATTTCAGGATGACTTGCAAGGGAGTGCAGAAACCGGCCGGTATGCATTTCCATTCTGGATTTGAAGAGCTCCACCACTTTTAACATGACGGCGTGGCCGATTTCGAAATCCTCTAAGAACAATCGGCGCATCTGTTCGCCGGAAACCGTGATCATGGTACTGGTTTCTGCGCACACGGCCGTAAAGGTGCTGGTATGTCCCCCGAGAAGAGCGGAAACACCAAAGGTTCGGCCCGGGGTAACTTCATCCAGGGTTAAGAATTTTCCTGATCCGGACCGGGAATTTAAAAATACCTTTCCGGAAACCAGCATATATAAAAGGGCCTTTTCCTGATTTTGTCTGAAAAGAAGGCTTTCCTCATCAAAGGTCTCCAGTTGTGAAATGGTTCCTATCTTTTCAAGAATCCGATCCGGCATGTCTTTAAGAAAACCAATCTTTTTAAAATATTCTTTTTCTACCATTGTTTCAGATCCTTATTAAATCACATGGGTAAGATCTTCAATATCGTGGATATCTTTTTTCAACTCAGGATTTTCATCCAGGGCCTTCATGATCATCCCGGCCCGGATATCCATCTTATTCTTATATTGCCGGGCAGCTCCCAGTAACATATAGTAGGCCAGTTCATGGTTTTCTTTAAACAGTTCCCTGATCCGTTTTCCGGATAAGGTGATCGCCTCACAGGTTTCCTGGCAGACGGCAGTATAGGAAGCGGTTGATCCTTCCATAAGGGCCGATGTGCCAAAGGAGGACCCGGACTGGATATAGTCGAAAATAATATCAACCCTGGGTGTCAATTCCTTTTTAACGGCCACCTGCCCCATGATGAGCATGAAAAAGGTATCCACTCGTTCATGGATGGTTATCAACTGGGTATTGACCCCATAAATATTCAACTGGGCTTCCCTGGCAAGGATTTCAAAAAGATGATCCGGAAACCCTTTTAACATAGTGATCCGTTGTAAATCTTCTATCTTTACCATAATGGATATCCTGCCTGAGTTAATACCATCATTAAAAGGACAAAGGATACGGCAACCACGGCACCAATACCGACGGGCAGCGTACCACCGCTAAGATCCTCGTAAAGTCTTTTTTTCTTTAATCCCAGTCGTTTCTCACGGTAACCCAGCAAAAGCCAGATATTGACGGAACAAAACATTACAATATGGATAGCGGCCCTGCTGAAAAAAGAAGCTCCGCTTTTCACAAAACGGATCAACACCCCTTCTGCAAAAAGGTTCAGGGAATTCAGGCTCCTGTCCAGGAATTTATAAACAAACCGGCCAAATTTTCGATAGGTCCAGTCTGCATCAAGATTTCTGCTTCTGACCTCCGGAACATAATAGCCGGACAGGATCAAAAGCGTGAAGGCCAAGGCGCCGAACATGAGAAGCTGCAACTGACCGACCACATGGGCCCCGGTATAGGGCTGATAATCTACGGCAAAGGGCAGAAGATGATACAGGGGCTGATAAAACACGCCAAGGCCCACACATAGGGCTGCAGCCGTTCCCATGGCCAGAAGCATATTCAACGGCGGTTCCTTGGCCCGGATGCCTGAATCATGGCCGAAAAAGGTAAAAAACGGCACCTTGATGCCGGCATGGTCCACAACACCTGTGGAGGCAAACTGAAGGACGAGCCAGATCAGAAAAAATTGATCCTGGGCAGAAGCACTGATGATCATGGATTTGGAGACAAAGCCGGAAAAAAGAGGGAAGGCCGAAATGGATGCGGCCCCGACCATACAAAACAGACAGGTCAGCGGCATGGTTTTATAAAGACCGCCGATCTCCGTACACTTTATTTTTCCCGTCATCTGGAGAACTGAACCAGCCGCCATAAACAGCAGGGCTTTGTAAATAATATGGCAGAAGGCGTGGGCCACAGCACCGTTTAGTGCAAGTTGACTGCCGATACCGATACCTACCAGCATGAAACCAACCTGGTTCATGAGGCTATAGGATAATACCCTTCGGATGTCATTTTCAAGAACGGCATAAAAAATAGGCAAGGCAACCATCAGCCCGCCGATCACCAACAGGATATCGGCGCCGGGGAAGGTCCTGATCAGAAGATACACAGCGGATTTGGTGGTAAATGCACTTAAAAACACCGTACTGGTCGGTGTTCCGTTGGGATAGGCATCGGGCAGCCAGGCGTGGAGCGGAATGGCTGCCGCATTCAGGGCAATTCCGATGAAAATCAGATAGGATTCGATTCCGCTGAGACCAATATAGTCAAAAGCAAGAGTTCCTGTTTTCTGAACATAAAGAACGATCCCGGCCAGAAGAAAAAGGCCGCCGATGAGATGGACCAGGATATATCTGAACCCGGCCTCCCGGGATTCCTTGGTTCGAGAGGCAATGATAAGAAAGGTAGAACTGACGGCCATGATTTCCCAGAAAAGATAAAGGGATAAAAAATCTCCGGCCAGAACCACCCCCAGGGTTGATCCGACATAAACAAGGCCTGATACGTGCTGGAGATCATCCTTTACTTTAAGGGCAAATAAAACGCCCAGAAAGGCCATAATGGTGAATACATACCCGAAAATCAAGGACAATTTGTCCATTCGTCCAAGAATCATTTCATATCCCCAGAATTCAATCACCCATACATTTCCCACGGGTAATTTCATCAGGGTGATAAAGACTATGACGGGCAGGGCCAGCATATAAGCGGATTTTGCCCTGCCCCGGATAAAAGGGATCAGGACGGCGCCCAGTATCAAAATAAATGCCGGGGGAAGCATATTATTGATCATAATAATCCTCTTTTCGCATGATGATTTTTCTCAGGACCTTGGCAACAAATATCAGCACGACATAGGAAATAAACCCATAAACCGCATAAAATCCATAAAAATGCTCTACGGAAAATTCACCATGCATATCCACAAAGGCTTCTGCAATCAGGACCAGTATCAATGCAATAAAAAATCCCATACGAAGCCGTTTGACATTCTGCGGATGATCAAAAATGGTCAGTTCTTTTTTCATTTTCCCCTTTACTCCTTTATCAATGGGCAACGTGTGAAAAAATATAAATAAAATAAATCACGGCTACACAGATAACGATATGGAATGCGGTTCTGAATCCTGGGGTTTCTGCATGGATCAGAACTTCATATTCTTCTCCGTTAAATTTTTTCTTTTTTATTCCCATATAAGCTGTTCCTTAAATTTTGTTAAATACCCAGGCTCACCTTGATCAGGTTAATGAACACCGTCGGGTAAAAGAATAAAATAATTGATATCACTGCCGTCAGCATCAGGGGGATGAGCATGCAGAGATTGGCTTCTTTTATTTTTCCCGGAGAGTTTTCCTCTTCATCTTCGCTTTTTCCAAAAAACCCCTTGTACACAATGGGCAGAAAATAAAATGCATTCAGGAAAGAGGATACCAGAAGAACCAGCATAAAAATGGTCTGCTGGGCTTCAAGGGTTCCCAGGATCAAATTCCATTTGCTGTAAAAGCCGCCGCTGGGAGGAAGACCGATGACCCCCAGGGCACCGATAAAAAAAGCCGCAAAGGTAAAGGGCATTTTTCTGCCAAGCCCACTCATCTGGCTGATATATTTCTTGTGGGTGGTGACATAAATGGCCCCGGCACAGAAAAACAGGGTAATTTTTCCAAAGGCATGCATGACAATGTGAATAACTCCACCCAAAAGCCCCTGGGGAGTTAAAAGGGCTACGCCAAAAACAATATAGGACAACTGGCTGATGGTGGAAAAGGCCAGCCGGCGTTTCAGTTCGTCCTGGGACATGGCAATGCAGGAGCCCAAAAGGATCGTGACCGAGGCGATAATCATCACCATGATGCCGAGGTTATAGGTGGTGAGCAGGTCCACGCCGAAAATCCCCGTCATCACCCGGACAATGGAGAAAACACCCACCTTCACAACGGCAACGGCATGAAGAAGGGCGCTGACCGGGGTTGGCGCCACCATGGCGGCCGGGAGCCAGGAATGGAAGGGCATGATCCCGGCCTTTGCAAATCCGAATACAAACATCAGAAGCAGTACCGTGGCCTCAGGCTTGGACAATTCCCCGGTAAAAATACCGGCTGTTGAAAATTCCAGGGTCCCGGTAACATGATAGCAATAGATCATGGCCGGCAGGACAAGGCCGATGGAGGTTCCTAAAATAAAAGTCAAATATCTTCTGCCGGAAATTTTTGATTTCTCATCCTGATGATGAGTCACCAAAGGATAGGTGGCCAGGGACAGGATTTCATAGAAAAGGTAAAGGGTCAGTAAATTGGCTGAAAACGCGGCACCAATGGTGGCGGAGATGGCCAGGGCAAAAAAGGAGACAAACCGGGTCTGCCCGTGTTCCTTAAGCCCCCTCATATAGCCGATGGAATACAGGGAGGTGACAATATAAAGGCTTGCCGCTACAATGGCAAAAAGCATGCCGAGTCCATCGACCCTGAAGGCAATGGCTGCTCCGGGGACAAATTCGAACAGGGTCAGGACAATCTGTTTTCCGGCCAGTACGGCGGGAAGCATGGAAAGTACAAGGACCAGTTTGACGATGCCTGCTATGAAAATCCATGATTCCCTGACATTGGGCCTGCTTGAAGAAGAAATCAGCACCGGAACGACAAAAAGGGTGACTAAAACTGCCAGAAGGGGTTTGATTGAAATAATGGTTTCCATTTTTACCTTTATTTTAATATCATCGTGTTCATCTTCATTTCAGAAAAGGAAGAATGATTGTATTGACAATGGTGCCTGAGTAAACCCCCACCACCACCAGGGAAAGGCTGACAAGCCCTGAAATAATGATCATGGAGACCGGTGCTTCCTCAACGGCAACCGGGCCGTGGGAGGAATGCTCATGCCCGTGGGACCCGGATTCGAAAAAGCAAATTTCAAATACCTTGAAAAACAGAACAGCGCAGATAAGGCTGGAAATGATAAGGGCGGCCGCAAAATGGTAGGCCCCTTTTTCCATGGCGCCCAGAATCAGATACCATTTGCTGAAAAATCCGCAGGTGGGCGGAACGCCAATGATACTGAGCGCTGCGAGAACAAATCCGCCCATGGTCCAGGGCATTTTCCCGAACAACCCTTTCAAATCCGTCATGTCCACTTTTTCAATCCGGTAAACCATATTTCCCACGGCAAGAAACAGAGCAAAGGTCATGAGGGCATCATTGAGGATATGGAGAATGGCCCCGGTCATCCCGAGCTGATTTCCCATCCATGCTCCGCCCACCATATAGCCGATCTCACAGACGATAATATAGGTCAGCATTTTTTTCAGGTTTTTCTGGGCCAGGGCCATGACCCCTCCGGCAAGGATGGCAAGGGTGGCCAGCCAGACCACGGCCTCGGAAAGTTGAAGGGTGTTAAAAATATAGTCATAACCGAACACGGTGACCATGAGCCGGATCATGACATAGACCATGACTTTGGTCATCAATGGCGCCACCACCCGTGAAAAAGCTGTCGGCGAATAGGTATAGGCATTGGGAAGCCATACATGCATGGGGAAAAGGGCCATTTTTATCCAGATTCCCAGGATACACAGGATAAAGGCCGTGAGAACCGTTGAGGATCCCTGGGATCCTTTGATCAGCACAGCCACATCGGCCATATTCAAAGACCCGGTGTACATATAGAGATAGCCGACCCCCAGAAGATAGAAACTGGCACCGATGACCCCGATGAAAACATAATTAAGGCTGGCCAGGGGTCCCCTGTCCTTGTCTCCCAGGGCGATTTGGGCATAGCTGGTCAAGGAGGTGATTTCAATAAGGACATAAAGGTTAAACAGGTCACCGGTGATGCTGACGCCGAGAAGGCCGGTAACAAAAAGATTATAGACCGTAAAATAAGACCCGGTCCGGTCGCTGATTTCCTGTTGCACGCTCCTATAGCTGGCGATCAAGTTCAGGAATGCAATGCCTGAAACAAGACAGAGCACCATGGCATTTAACAGATCAACCCGGTATTCGATCCCTATGGGCGGCGGCCATCCGGCAAATTTATACTGGAGGGTTCCCACGGCCATGACCTGAATCAGGACCTGAATGGCCGAATACACCGAAACGGCAAGTCCTGCAAGAACAATCGGGTAGGACAAGCGTTCTTCAATCCACACAAAAAGCCCGGCAAAAAGAGCAGTGATAAAGGGTGCGACAACAATTAAAGCAGGATAATGTTCCATGGTCTATTCTTCCGATAATCGCATTCTGAGTTCATCTTCTTCCAGGGTCTGATACCGCTGGTATATTTTAACGGCAAGGGCCATTGCATACCCAAAGGTTGCAACGGAAACGACAATGGCCGTCAGCATGAGACAGGAAGTCAAGGGGTTAATATAATCCGCCGCCTTAACGGCAACCCCGTGGGCGGTATCGGCAGTTGTAATGATGGGGATGCCGGCATTGGTCTTGTATCCGATGGACACATAGAAAAGAATGATGGCGGTCTGAAAGATATTCATTCCCACTATCTTTTTGACCAGGTTATTTTTGGCGATCATGCCGTAAAGGCCGATCATCATGAGAATCACGTAAAGCCAATAATTATATTTTGCCACAATCAGGGATAACACATCACTCATAGCCTTACCTATAATCCTTCATCGTGTCGTCCTTCGGAGA
This sequence comes from uncultured Desulfobacula sp., assembly GCA_964484555.1. GTDB lineage: Bacteria > Desulfobacterota > Desulfobacteria > Desulfobacterales > Desulfobacteraceae > Desulfobacula. Next base: position 7,569 of record CAZAHK010000027.1, on the reverse strand, counting down.
CGATATTAATATATATAATGGTCATGACGGCCATAACGGCTATTCCGACACCGATTTCAACGACAAGCATTCCAAGGGTCCGGATATGATCTTCATAGGCCGGGAACAACGGGGCCAGTTTTCCATAATCCAGAAAATTGCCGCCCATAAGGATACAGAGGACACCGGTCCCGGCATAGATCAATACGCCAAGGGCTGCAAAAATGCCCAGCAATCTTTCACTGACTCGTTTTACAAGGGTTTTCAAATCATAGGAAATGGCCAGAAGGATAAGGCTGGACCCGAAAATGACCCCTCCCTGGAACCCGCCTCCCGGAGAAAAATCCCCATGGGCTACCACATACAAGGCATAGATCTGGATAAAAGGAATCAATATCCGGCAGACGGTTTTATTGATCAGATCCGGTGGAACCCACTCTTTGTCCATATATCCGAATTCTTTTCCAACGGTCAGTGATTTTTTTTCGTCCTTGATATGAAGAATGATCCCGGTGGGGATATGTCGGTAGTAATGCTCTTTTTTTCCCCTGAAATCTCTTAACAACAGGAAACATCCGAGTCCGGCAGTAAAAATAACAGCCGTTTCAAACATGGTGTCAAACCCGCGGTAGTCGGTCACAATCGCTGTCACAAAATTGGGTGCATGGGTATCTTCATATGTTTTTTCAATATAATAATTTGAAAGATGAAGGGAGGCCGGCGAGTTTGGATCTCCCCAGTCCGGAAATTCTCCTGTTCCATAGAGCAATAAGGCTCCGGTCAGGCAAACAACGATGAATGCGATAACTCTCAATCTTTTGTCCTCCTTCGGGTTCTGAAAATTGCCGCTACAAAGAAAACCGTACTGACCCCTGCACCTACCGAAGCTTCTGTAAAAGCGACATCGACTGCACCCATAACGGTCCAGAGCAGACACATTAAAAACGAGTATGCACCGAAAAGAATCGCGGTTCCTAGAAGATCCTTGACGGAAATAGCGGCAATTGCACAAAAAATAACAAAGGTTAATACAATGATATCAATGGGCCAGTGCATGATTAACCCCTTTTTTTCTTTTTGGTCCAGTGCCTTAACCCGGCCCGCATACCGGCGTCCACAATTGTATGGGTGGCGGTGGGGCTGGCCAGAGACACAAAAAAGACAATTAAAAACATTTTAATGGATACCAGGAGGGCTCCAAGGGAAAAATGGTGAAGATTATACAGTGCAAGCCCTATCACCATTGAAAGCGTTGCAAGGGTATCCAGTTTCCCGGCCGGATGAAGCCTGCTGTAAAAATCAGGCATTCTTATGATACCGATGGCTCCTGCCAAAAAAAAGACGACACCAAAGATCAAAAATGCTGTCACAATAATGTTCATGGTTTCTCCCGTCTGACGATCAATCCATAAAAGATTCTTCGTACAGTCCTTTTCTTTTATGGAAATACCGTGCGGCTGCAATGACTGCCACGAAATTCAAAAATCCGTAGGCTAGGGCAATATCGACAAACATATCAACGCGCTCGTACAGAAATCCGATGAGCAGCAAAAGGATAACGGTTTTACTGCCGATGGCATTGACGCCGATAAGCCGGTCCAGTACCGTCGGTCCGAACAGAACCCTGTACATGGAAAACAGCATGATCAAACACAAGCCCACTGCTACGTAAAGAAAAAACGATATCATAGGGTTTCTCCAAAAATTTTTGCGACCTTATTTAACATATCCCCCGGACACCCTTCGGCCGATGCCTTGTCAATGGCATGGACCTTGAATCCCCCGTCGCTGTCTGCCGTTACCGTAATGGTACCCGGTGTCAGGGTGATGGAATTGGCCAGGGTTACAATTGCCATCTCTGATTTTAAATGGGTTTTAAAGGTGATAATCTGAGGGTCGATCAAATCCTTCATCCGTGGATGAAGTGTTACATACAGAACATGAAAATTGGCTTTTACAATCTGCCAGATCAGCCAGGGCAGATATCCGATAAATCTAAAAAATATCCCGATATGAGCCCTTTCCAATGAAGGGAATAAAAGATCGGAAAAAAAATAGGCCACCAGGAAACTTGAAACAACGGCCAAAAACAGAATTAGCGGTATAAATATTCCCGAAAGAACCAGCCAGCATAAAAGCATCAAAATAAAGGTGAGCAAGAATGAAAAAAAGGATTTTATAAATGTAGACGATGGTTTGCCTACATCGTTGGAAACCCCGTTTCGAATAGCAGTCATTGAATTATCCTCCCTGAATAGAATACACTCTAAGCCTTAGCTATTATTTTTCAACACCGTAGAGTTTGCGGAATTTGCCATACAGTTTGGAGAGGGTGCCCTGTTTTCCGGGTCCTTTGCCCACACCTTCTTTTTCCGAGGATAATTTTTCCTGTTGGATTCTGAAATCATAGGCCGATTTTATGGTTTCAATGAGGGTGTCCATATCCACCGGCTTTGAAAGAAATTTAAACGCATTATATTTACCGCTTTCCAAAGCATTTTCAACGCTTCCATGTCCTGTCAACACGATACATGGCAAATTCGGTTGAAGATCCTTCAACCTCCTCTGGACTTCGATCCCGTCAATTCCCGGCATCTGCAAGTCCACCACGGCCACGTCAAAATCTTCCCTGGAAGCTGCGTCAACGCCTTCTTCCCCGGAAAAAGTGGTTTTAACGGAAAAACCATCCAGAACCAAACGCTTGGCAAGATATTTTAAAAAGGTTTGTTCGTCATCTATGAAAAGAAGTTTCATCTTGTAATCCTTATATATGCTTTATATATCAATATCAGGCAGGTAAGGCTTATAGCAAAAACCGTATATGGCGTCAATAAATATTATTGGGCCAAATCAGCTATCATTTAACTATAATATGGTTGTTATATGTCTGCTATGTATCTATTAAAGACAAGCTAAATATTCTTCCGGCCCGGTATGATCAAACAGGGAAAGATTGAATCGTCTGCTATATTCTTTGAAATGGAGCCGGTCCAGCGCTCCAGGATGGCCGCCTTGTCACTGGAACCCAAAATAATCATACTGGCCTGATATTCCTTGGCCGCCTTTTCAATCTCTTTCTGAGGATCTCCGACATATACATGGGACCGGGCCTTGATTCCCAGGTCCTCAAGTTCATCACAAAGGGCATCCAGTTTTTTGCGTTCCTTTTTTCTCACTTTCTGGACCTCATGGGTGTCCGGGCTTTTCAGGGCGCTGTCCTTCACCACATGAATGATATGAATTTCTCCGATCACATTTTTCATACCTTTAATATAGTCCATCATCCTGGTCCCGGTTTCAGACCAGTTGGTGGCCAGTATCGGACGCTCAAAAAGCTTTTCAGGAACAATTTTATCTTCAGCCATATGCTTGAACACAAGAATGGGGATCCGGGTTCTGCGAACCAGCTCAGAGACATCGGAACCTGAATAAAGCTGCTCCAGGGCTCCTTTATGGGACCGGCCGATGACAATGAGATCCGGCACTTCCTTTTCAATAACCTTCAGAATTTCCGGAATCAGGGTAGAGACTTCGATATAGGCCCCGACCTCCATCCCCATTTCAAAAAGATTTTCGGCCCAGTCAATAAACCGGATATTGGCCGTTTCCTTCAGTTTCACCTCTTCTTCCTTGAGATAGCCTGCCCCTCTTTTCATGGCAACCTTGTCTCTTTCAATCACGTTGAGGAAAACAACATGTTCCAATGCCGCCTTTCTGAGTATCAGCAACGAGTTCAATGCGTCATAACAAAGATCTTCAAACTTTGTTACAAAAAGTAGCTTCTTTATTTCCATAATAACTCCAATTTTTTATCTATGGTCGGCTATCCATCAACCCAGTTTTTTTCTGACTGCCGCAGCCAATACTTCCGGATCAACCGGTTTTTCAAGGTAAATATCAGGTTTGGGGACTTCCGCCCCTTGAAATTCATCCAGAACTTTCTGGGATTTCAGAAAAGAGCGAAGGGCTATCCCGGTGAACATGATAATGGGAATCGCCTTGAATTGGTCATGGGTTTTCAGGTGGTGATAAAGCCTGATTCCGCTCCCCCTGGGCATCAATACATCCAGAATCACAAGGTCGGGTTTCTCTTTTTCAATTTTTTCAAGCCCTTCCACACCATCCTGAGCGATCAAAGGGATGTACTGGTTTTCTTCCAGAACCGTGACAACAAATGATCGAACGTCCGGATCATCATCCACCACAAGGACCTTCTTACTCATAATCCATCCTCCTTGGTCAATTTCCATCAACCGGTTTTGCCTTTGTATAGGGAAGTTTGACCCTGAATGTACTGCCGACACCGGGACTTGTTTCAATCTCGATGATTCCCTTATGCTCTTCGATCAGCTTTCCCGTCACAAGCAGTCCGAGCCCGGTTCCCTTGCCCCCCTTGGAACTGAACATGGGCGTGAACAATTTTTTTCTCGTATCCTCATCCATTCCGCAGCCGTTATCCGTAACCTCAAAACAGATCATATGGTTCTTGTCGATATGGGTTACAATTTTGACCTCATGTTTTTTAGATATCTCCTCGTCTTCAATACAGGCATCTATGGCATTGTTGATGATATTTAAAAGCGCATGGTGGATGGTCTTGGGATCGGCCATCACCTGGTCAATGGATTTGTCCAGGTCCTTCGAAAGGATGATGTTTTTTGATGCGGCAAATCCCTTTAATAATTCCACAAGCTCGTTGATGATATCATGGGGGGAACATGCCTCCATTTCCGGTTCCCTCTGCTTGGAATAGGTCAGAAGGTCCTGGGTCAGGTCACCGATCCGTTTGATGTTCTTTTTGATGGTTTCCCAGCCGGATTTGAGTTTTTCCGTATTGTTTTTCTGTATCCCCACATCCACGATATAGGAACCGCCCTTGAGGCCGATGAGAATATTTTTCACATAATGGGCAAGGCTGCTGACGGTCTGTCCCACTGCCGCAAGCCGTTCGGACTGGACCAGCTCCTTTTCAAGCCGCTTGATTTCAGTCAGGTCCTGAAAAAAATTGACGGTGCCGACAAATTCATTGTTTTCAAACAGGACATTGCTGGCGTACCGGACCGGTATCTGCCTCCCATCTTTGGTATGAATCGCCTGCTCTTTCCATGGAAAATTTTTCTGATCTTTTTCATCCTTGACCTGATTTTTAAAAACCTTTGCGATCTTGGGCGTATACAGGTCGTCAATGGTCATCTTGTTTCGGACATCCTTTGCCGCCTCTCCAAATATCCTAGCCGCTTCAGGGTTATACACAACCACTTTCCAGTCCCTGTCAAAGGCCACAATGGCGTCATTGGAACTGGTAATCAACAGCCTCTGGAAATTGGATTTTCTCCGGATTTCTTCCGTTGCCTCTGCTATTTTGATTTCAAGGGTGGTGGTATATTCCTCAAGTTTTTTGCGGATGGCAATCTTTGATTTTGCCCGTTCAAGGGCAATGGCAAGGGCGGCATCCCGGACCGGCTTGTTGATGAAATCGCTGGCACCGTATTGAAGGGCCGTGATGGTGGAATCAATATCCCCATGGCCTGTGACGATGATGACCTCTTTTTCAGGATCTATTTCCTTGATCTTTTTTAAAAGTTCAAGCCCGTCCATGCCCGGCATCTTTATATCCGTCACCACAATATCCGGGGATTCGGACTTAAATACCTCAAGCCCCTGTTCCCCGCTGAAGGCGGAAACCGTTTGGTAGCCGTCACTTCGGAGCGACATGGAAAGCAGTCTGACGATCAATTCTTCATCATCAACGATCAGTATTTTAAAGGCTGACATCGGTTTTTCCTTATGCAATTACCGGAAATCGAATTATAAATGTAGCACCCTTGCCGTATTCACTTTGTATTTCAATGGTTCCGCCATAATCCTTAACAATACCAAAACTGATACTGGTGCCGAGACCTGTCCCCTTGCCGGTTTCCTTGGTGGTAAAAAAAGGCTCGAAAATCTTCTGTTTGACTTCCTCGCTCATGCCAAGCCCTGTGTCCGACACTTCCACAATCACTTGATTCTCTTTGGCATAGGTTTTGATCCGAAGGGTTTTCTCGGCTTTGCGGCCTTCTTTTTCAGCCTTGTCGGCATTTTCATCCATGGAATCGATGGCATTGGTGACAAGGTTGATGAATACCTGTTCCAAGCGGTTATGTTCCGCCCGGATTTCCGGAATTTCCGGATCAAGCTCCAGTTTGGCCTGAATGGAATGGACAGTGATCTGATGGCCCAGTACCTTGAAAACATCCCTGATGGGATCATTAATGGTTAATTTTTTCAGATCCCTTTCCGACTGCCTTGAGAAATCCCTGACATGCTTGATGACGCCGGCGGCCCGCGTGACATTGTCAATAATATCCTTGGCCATCATGACCAGTTCTTCATTGGGGATGGCAATTCCCTTATTGATCATTTTCAGAATAAGGTCTGCGCAGATCTGGATGACATTCAGGGGCTGATTGATTTCATGGGCCATACCGGCCGCCATGGTGCCGAGGGTGGCCAGTTTTCCGGCCTGAATCAACTGGGTGTCCTTTTCCACGCTTTCGGTGATATCCGTGGCCGAGGCAATGAGGACATCCCGGTGAATATAGGTGGCATGAACAATCTTGACATTGACGAAGAAAGAGGTTTTGTCTTTCTTGAAATGCTTTTTCTTAGTGAAAAGAACGGCCCCGTTTTTAGGAAGCCCTTCCAGGCTTTGCCTGACGGTTTCATCGGATTTTTCCCAGATATCGAAAAACGGCCTGCCCAAAAGATCTGTTTTGGCATATCCGTATTCATTTTCCACCCGATGATTAATGTCCAGAATTTCAAAGCTCTCACGGTCGACAATAAAAATCGGATTGGGATTGTTGTTAAACAGGGATCTGTATTTTTCCTCTGATTTTTTATATTTTTCATAGAGGGTGGAAAGCTCCTTATCCTGAAGTTCCAGTTCCTCCTTTGCTCTTTTGTCTTCGGTCAGGTCCCTTAGGGTTTCAATGGCACCGATGATCTTGCCGTCCGGCGATTTGATGGGCGCTGCCGTAAAAAATATCCATTTCCCGCCCTCCCCCAAATGAGGAAAAAATTCTTCTGCTTCATAGGCTTCTTTGATCAGGGCGGATTTTCTCCATGATGCACCATAATATTTTGACACCTCCTCTTCCGACATTCCGCCCACAATGACATCGGCCATGGTGGGCCGCTTGGCCGACCGGAACGGCACCCATTGCCGGTCCGTTCCCACCAGCTCATAGGCCTTCTGTCCGGTCAGCTCCTCACAGGCCCTGTTCCAGTGAGTAATAATATGCTCGTTATTGATGATAAAGGTGGGTATCATGCTGCCCTGAATGACCTGGAAAAGCTCTTTTTCAATTTCAATCAGATCTTCTCTTTCAGACTCAAAAAATTGGCTTTCTTCATCGGCATTCCTTCGGATTCTTCCGGAATACTCGTCAAAGAGCTCCATGATTTCGTTACTGTCGATTTCCCGGGTCTGGATCTTTCTTTTTATCCTTATTTTTTCTTCTTCAGCTTCCAGAAAATTTATAAACGACAGGGCCCTGTGGGCTCCGAGGTCGATAATACTGACCCGTTCGGTATTGATTTTTTCCA
>CAZAHK010000026.1:7038-30768 GCA_964484555.1 uncultured Desulfobacula sp. | reverse complement strand
CATGAAAAACAGGAGCCCATATGACCGAATTTGCCAATGCCATGGAAGTGTTCAAACTGCTCGATAAATCCAATTGCAGAAAATGCAATGAACAGACCTGTCTTGCCTTTGCATCCCGGGTGTTTCTGGGGGAAAGATCCCTGAACGAATGTCCGGTCCTATCCCGGGAAATTTTAGCCCAATACCAGGACCGGCAGAAGAAAAAACAGACCCGCAGGGAATACCGGGAAAGCTTTCTGGCCGAAGAAAAGGAAAAGATAAAGACCCTGGACCTTGAAGAGGCTTCAAAACGAACCGGGGGCGTTTTTTCCAACGGGCGGTTGACCTTGAGGATTTTCGGCAAACCCTTTTCCCTTGACCGGAATGGGGATATGTATGCCGATATCCATATCAATCCCTGGATCGCAGCCCCGGTCCTGGGATATGTGTTGCGTTGCCAGGGGGTGCCCCTGACGGGCCAATGGGTCCCCATGCGGGAACTCAAGGGCGGCCGGGAGAAAAACGCCCTGTTTGTCCAGCGTTCGGAAAAATCCCTGAAAAAAATAGCGGATACCTATACCGGCCTGTTTGAAGATCTCATTGTCCTGTTTAACGGGAAGGAAGTGGAAAACCACTATGAATCCGATATCTCCCTGGTGCTCTACCCCCTGCCTAAGATGCCCTTGCTGATCTGCTACTGGAAGGCCGACGAAGCCATGGAATCGGATCTCCATTTGTTTTTCGATTCATCGGCGGACCTGAATGCGGATATTGATATTGTGTACGGGATAGCCGCCGGCATCATCGTCATGTTTGAAAAAATCGCCCTGAAGCATGGCTGAGATCAGGACTTTTCCAGTTCAGCTTTAACGGCCATTCCTATTTTTTCAATGGTATAGGGTTTTTTAAGATATTGGCCAGCCCCGAGTTCGAGGGTCTGTTTGACCTGGAGGGTCCTGGAAAATCCGCTGGCAATGACGGCTTTCTGGCCGGGCCGGAAAGACAGTATCTGCTTATAGGTTTCATAGCCGTCCATGCCCGGTTCCATGATCATATCCAGAAGCAGAAGGTCGGCCTTGTGTTCCTTGAGCCAGGCCACCGACTCTTCACCGCTTGCCGCACAGGCGGTCTGATAGCCGAGCCGCTGAAGCAGAATTTCAGCAATCTGCCGTTGCTCCCGGACATCGTCAATAATGAGAATGGTTTGCCCCTTGCCCCGGATACCCTCCAGGGAAAAGGCTTCCGGTTCAGGCAGGGGAATATCCCAGGTCACAGGAAAATATAAATCAAAACGGGTGCCTTCTCCCAGGGCTGAATCAATATCAATATACCCGCCGTGGTCCTGGACCGTCCCCCAGACAACGGCCATGCCGAGACCTGTCCCGCTTCTTCCCATGACTTTTTTAGTGAAAAAGGGTTCAAAGATCCTTTTCAAATCTTCAGGCGCAATGCCGGACCCGTCGTCTTCCACACTCAGAACCAGATAATCCCCTTTTTCCACCTGGTCATAGCCTTTCAAGGAGCTGTCCAGGTGACGGTTCGAGGTGGAGATCCTTATGGTTCCGCCTCCAAGCTGTGCTTCTGCAGCATTGGAAACGAGATTCATCACGGTTTTCTGGAGGTGGATAAAGGAGCCCTTGACAAAGGGCACGGAAGCGTTGATATGGTTTTCAACCGTGACATTGGGATGAAAGGAAATAATTTTGTGGTATTCCGGGCTCTGGAGAAAATTCGACACCAGCTCGTTGAAATCGATGATATCCTTTGTGATCACCCCCCTTCTGGAAAGGGTCAACAGATCCTGGACAATACCGGCAGCCTTGAGCCCTGAAGATTGGATGATCTCCAGGGATTTTCTCAAGGGGTCGTCCGGTTCAAGATCCATGGCCAGAAGTTCCGGATAGGTGACGATCCCGGACAGGATATTGTTCAGATCATGGGCCACCCCCCCGGCCAGAAGTCCCAGGGCTTCCATCTTTTGAGACCGTCCCAGGCGCTCTTCAAGCTCTTTCTTTCCTTTTTCCAGGGCCTTTTGTTCGGAAATATCCCTCAGGATGCCGACCACTCTTTCGGGCTGACCCGTCTCCTTCCTCACAAGTTCGGCATTGACGGAACAGCAGGAGACCCGTCCATCCTTGTCGAGAAATTCGATCTCATGGTTTTTGAGGTATCCGTTTTGGGTCAGAAGGGTGATGCCTTCTTCCCGCTGTTTTAAGTCTTTGTAAATTTTGAACAGGGGTTGGCCTTTGATTTCGTCCCGGGTGTAGAGGAATCTTTTTTCCAGGGAAGGGCTGACCTCCAGCACCGTGGCATGGAGATCGGTCTCAAAATAAACATCCGGGATATTCTCAAATATCCGGCGGTATTTTTTTTCAGATTCGGCAACGGCCAGAATGGATTTTTGAAGCCCGCTGAACAGGGTGGTCAGGGACAGGGTGGATACCACATTTAAGAGCATGAAATTCAGGCAGATGACCACCCATTTTTCAACCGGGTTTTCCAGAGCCAGGAACCAGGGTTTGAAATTGAGGGGCAAAAGAAAATCGGTCCGACGGATATGGATCAGAATTCCGATGGCGATGAGGGTTAAGAGGTTGAGGGCAAGGGCTTGGAGGGCCTGCTTTTGTCCCATGAGGATCCCGGTAATGACCGGAAAAAAAAAGAGCCAGACCGGCCCTGCCCCAAAGGGCCCCAGGGTGGCCAACAGAACCATGCCCAGAATATAACTGATCAGCGGAATCCCGGCCGCCCTGAATTTAAAGGGAAGGTCCTTTCTAAAAAACAGGAAGAGGACAAATATATACATGAGGGTATCCACAACCGCGATGACCCAGAGTTTTTCCTTGAGGGAAAGAATGAAACTCGGGATATAGGTGAAAAACCCCAGGATTACGATCGCCAGTAAAAGGTTTAACAGGACTTTTTCCTGCCAGAAGGCGAGTCCGTCTTTCAGGGTTAGATTCAAAGGCGTGGTCAATTGTTTCAATACGTCGGATAAGGGTTTCATATTGTGCACTGTGCCGGGTTGAAAGGGTCCGTCAGATTGTAATTTTGGCTTTATACCATGGGCAAATCAGGATTGCCAAGGATTTATGCAGGAAAACTTGACTTTTTTACCTTAACTGGTATGACCTTTTATATAGAAGGGCGTTTACACGAGGAGCCGGGGCGGAAACAAAATGTTATTTTCAGATATTCAGGGGGAGTACGATATGGTTGTGGCCGGCGGCGGGATTACCGGCGCCGGGGTCTTTCATGAGGCCGTCAAAAGGGGATTCAAGGTGCTTCTGGCCGATGGCCGGGATTTTGCCTGGGGCACCTCCAGCCGGTCGTCCAAGATGGTTCACGGCGGTTTAAGATATCTGAAACAGGGACGATTTTTCCTGACCCGGGCTGCGGTGCAGGAGCGGGAATTCCTTTTAAGGCGATACCCCGGCCTTGTTAACCCCATGAAATTCATTATGCCCCTGTTCCGGCATTACGGGCCCTCCCGGTCGGCCATGACGGCCGGCCTTTCCGTTTACAGCCTTCTGGCCGGGGAAAAGCAGCACCAGTGCTTTACCCAAACGGAGGCCCTGGACAAAATCCCCGGCCTGAGAGCGGAAGGCCTTCTCTCGGCCTTGGGATTCAAGGATGCCCAGGTGGACGATGCAAGACTGGTCCTAAGGATCATCTATGATGCCTGCCGAAATGGGGGAGAGGCTGTCAATTATACGCGGGTGACCGGTGTGGAAAGGGATGCAAAAGGCCGGGTCGCCTCAGTTCTGATCCGGGATGAGGATAGCGGGGCGGGGCTTGAAATCAAAACCCCGGTTCTGATCAATGCCGGCGGCGCCCTGGCGGAAATCCTGCACCCGTCGCCCATGAAAGGTTTTCATATCCGGCCCCTGAGGGGCAGTCATTTTTTTTTTCTTCGGACCACCTTCCCCTGGACCGGGTCATCAGCTTTATGCATCCTGAGGATTTACGGCCGGTCTTTCTGTTTCCCTGGGAAGGGGCGCTGGTCCTGGGCACCACCGACGTGGACCATGATGGGGATGTGGCTTCGGAGCCCCGGATGACCGGAAAAGAAGCTGATTATCTCATGGAAGGCATTGGCCATGTCCTGCCGGGGCTGAATCTGGATCTTTCCGATTGCATTTCCTCCATGGCCGGGATACGTCCCGTATTGAGTCGGGGAAAGAGCCTGGCCGCGTCCAAGGAGTCCAGGGAGCATGTGGTCTGGCAGGACAAGGGGCTTGTCACGGTCACTGGCGGGAAGCTGACCACCTTCCGGCTCCTGGCCCGGGATGCCCTGAAGGCGGCAAAACCCTTTTTGCCCGTGAGAGAGCCCGGTCCGGCCGTCCCTGAAGATCACCTTCCCCTGAACCGGATTTCCTCCCTCAGGGTTCCGGGCCGGACCGTGGAGAGAATCCTGGGCCGGTACGGCCCCAAAGCCGGTTCCATGATTCTGGGCCAGGAGGAATCCCTTCTATCACCGGTTGAAAACACTCCGGACATCTGGGCCGAAATCCGCCATGCCGCAGAATATGAGGACATTCATCATCTGTCGGATCTCATGCTCCGCCGGGTCAGGATCGGCCTTCTGCTGCCAAAGGGCGGGGTCCGCCTCCTGGACCGGGTTGAAAGCCTCTGTAGCCCCTTTCTGTCCTGGGACAAGGAACGGTGGGAAAAAGAAAAAAAAGACTATGCCGATCTCTGGCAGGCCTGTTATTCTCCGCCTGAAACCCTTAAGGAGCCCTGAATGTGAAAGATGACACCCTGCTGGCCATTGATTGCGGCACCCAGAGCCTGAGAGCCATCCTGTTTTCACGGGTCGGGGACATGATTGCCTGTGCCAAAAAGGAATATGAGCCCTATGTGTCTTCCTGTCCCGGCCGGGCCGAGCAGGACCCGGAACTCTATTGGAACAGCCTTATTGCCGCCTGCAAAACCCTTGAAGCAGATGCGCCCCAGGCCTTTGCCGCCGTGGCCGGGGTGGGAGTGACCACCCAGCGGGCCAGCATGATCAATGTGGATGAATTGGGAATGCCGCTGCGGCCCTGCCTCCTATGGCTGGACCAGAGGCGGGCCAAACCCTTCCGGGGCCAGGGGTTCCCCCTGGGCATGGCCTTGAAGCTCTCGGGCTTGAAAGCCAAGATCGACGATATCCAGACCCAGGGCAAATGCAACTGGATCATGCAGAACCAGCCGGATATCTGGAAAAAAAACCATAAATACCTCCAGGTGTCCGGATTTTTAAACCATCGGCTCACCGGTGAATTCAAGGATTCCACCGCCTCCCAGATCGGCCATATCCCTTTCCATTATAAAAACCAGGAATGGGCCTCTCCCTGGCATTTATCGCGAATGCTCTTTCCAGTTGAACGGGATAAGCTGCCCTTCCTCATCAAACCGGGTGAGATCCTTGGCCGGGTGACGGAAAAGGCTTCCCGGACCTGCGGCATCAAAACGGGAACACCGGTGGTGGCCTGCGGGTCCGACAAGGGGTGCGAAACCCTGGGAGCGGGGGTGGTATCCCCGAAAACAGCCAGCCTGAGTTTCGTCACCACGGCCACGGTCCAGACTGTTTGCAGCACCTATCTGGAAGTCATTCCCTATATGCCACCGTATCCTTCGCCCGTGCCCGGATTTTACAATCCCGAGGTCGAGATTTTCCGGGGCTTCTGGATGATCTCCTGGTTTAAAAAGGAATTTGCCCAGAAAGAAGTGGAAGAGGCCCAAAAAATCGGTATCCCGGCCGAGGAAGTCCTGAACCGCTGTCTTGAAAGAACATCGCCGGGGGCCATGGGCCTTGTGGTGCAGCCCTATTGGGGGGCCGGGCTGGGTCTGCCCCATGCCAAGGGCGCCATGATCGGGTTCGGCGACATCCACACCAAGGACCATATCTACCGGGCCGTGATTGAGGGGCTGGGCTTCGGCCTCTACGAAGGCCTTGAAAAAATTGAGAAAAAGACAGGGATCAAAATGGAAAAGGCCGCCGTATCCGGAGGCGCTTCCCAGAGCGATGAAATCTGCAGGATCATGGCCGACATCATCAACCTTCCCATGGTCAAGGGCCAAACCCATGAAACCTCGGGCCTGGGGGCCGCCATCCTTACGGCCAAGGGCCTGGGCTGGTATCCGAGCCTTGAAGAGGCCGTGGGCTGTATGGTTCATGTGGGAAAAATCTTTGAGCCGGACCCGGCCGCCGCCGAGATCTACAGAGCCCTGTATTCAAGGGTCTATTCAAAACTCTACAGGGCCCTGAAGCCCTTGTATTCAGAAATCAGGAACATTACAGGATATCCGGAATGACGACACACGATAAAGATCCATGGTCCCCCCCCTGGGTGGAAAAAGCGCCTGAACCGGGCACCTTCAGGTCCATCTTCAAATGGGGAGCCAGGGACCGCTTCAAACATCCCAACCCCGGGTTTTTAAGGGTCATCGCCCATGAACTGGGGCTAACGGAGGCGGATTTCAAGCAGCCTGTCCGCCTGGGTGACGCCATCATTGAAAACCGGGCCGCCTCCCGCCTTTCATCTGAAGATGCGGCGGCTTTCTCCGCCATTGTAGGGCCGGAAAATTGTTTTTCCGATACCTATACAAGGCTGGCTGCGGCCACGGGCAAATCCATGGAAGACATCCTGAACCTGAGGGCCGGGCGAATCGAAGACATCCCGGATCTGGTCCTTCACCCGAGAAACCGGGGCGAGATTGAAGCCATTGTCCGGCTCTGCCATGACAAAGGAATTCCCCTCCATGTGACGGGCGGGGGCAGCTCCGTCACCCAGGGCCTGGCCTGCCCCAAGGGCGGGGTCAGCTTGGTCATGACCACCCATATGAACCGGGTTCTTGAATTCAATGAAACCAACCAGACCATTACCGTGGAACCGGGGCTCATGGGCCCGGCCTACGAGGACCTGCTGAACCGGGCCCCGGAAACCTTCAGGGCCGGGCGGCGATACACCGGGGGCCATTTTCCCCAGAGCTTTGAATTTTCCTCCGTGGGCGGCTGGGTGGTGACCCTGGGGTCGGGCCAGGCCTCTTCCTATTACGGGGATGCCGGGGACCTGGTCCTGGCCCAGGACTATGTCACGCCCACGGGCTCCTTTAAAACCCTGGATTTTCCCGCCACGGCCACGGGCCCCAAGGTCAACGATATCATGAAGGGGTCCGAAGGCTGTTTCGGCGTTCTCACGGCCCTGACCCTGAAGATATTCCCCTATTTTCCCGAAGCCGTCAGGCCCTTTGCCTTCATGTTCCGGAGTTTTGCGGATGCGGTCAGGGCCGCCCGGCAAATCAGCCAGGCCGGGTCCGGCCTGCCCGCCGTCCTCAGGATCTCGGATCCCGAGGAAACCGATATTGCCATGAAAATGTACGGCCTTGAAGGCAGTCTGCCGGACCGGTTCATGCGGTTAAGGGGTCTCGAGCCCGGTTCTCGGTGCATCGTCATGGGCCGGACCGAAGGCGAGCCCTCGTTTTCAAAAAACCTGTTCAGGCAGGTCAAAAAGATCGGGAAAGAAAACAAGGGCCTTTATCTCACCGGATATCCCATGAAAAAATGGCAGGCGGGCCGGTTTTCAGATCCCTATATGCGGGATGCCTTGAATGATTTCGGAGTCCTCATCGACACCCTGGAAGCAGGCGTGACCTGGGACCATGTGGAAGACCTGTACCAAGGCGTCAGAGCCCATGTCAAGCAGACCCCCGGTGTCATCCTCATGAGCCATGCCTCCCATTTTTACCCCCAGGGCACCAACCTCTATTTTATTTTCATCACCAAAATGATGGGCATTGACCAATTCAAAACCTTCCAGACCGGGGTCATCCAAAAGATCATGGAACACCACGGTTCCCTCAGCCACCACCACGGCGTGGGCCGGATGCTGGCCCCCTTCATGGAAGCCCATCTCGGCAAAAAACAGAGGGATGTGCTCCGGGCCCTGAAAAAAGAATTCGACCCTCACGCTATCATGAATCCAGGCGCCCTGGGGCTGGGCGGGCCGTGATGGCCCAGGACCCTTTTAATAAAAATCGGTTAGGAGTGGCGGTTCACCGCCATGAGGTTTCGGTACCTCCACCCGTTTACCGATGGAATTTTTAAGTTGACAATGAAACTGAGGGGTCGTACTATCTCGGTTGTATTGTCAACCGAGAGGTATTGTTCATGTATGAATCCTTTAAGAACGTTGCCGTGGGCAGGAGAATCAATTTACTGTTCAGGTTATCGATGATGCATATCCGTAATGAAATGAAGAAACTCGGATTTGGAGCCGGTGACTATGCCTTTCTGATCCTGCTTTTTGTTAAGGATGGATTAAGCCAGGATGAAATAACCCGGCAAATGCGGGTGGACAAATCCTATACAGCCCGGGCCCTTGCTAAATTGGAAGCCGCCGGAATGGTAGAACGAAGGCCTGATCCGGAAGAGTACCGGGTTAAACGGGTTTTCCTGGGACAAAAGGCAAGGGCCATTGAAACCGATTTTTTCGAAATATTAAAAGGCTGGCACGATACTCTGGTTGAGGGTATTGACCCGGACCGGTTAAAACAGGTCTTGGAAGATGTGGATCATATGATTGAGAATGCGGAAAACAGGCTTGGTCTGAAAGGAACCTAAAAAACAAACAGGATAAAATCCCCCATGAAACATTTGAATAAATTTCTGATTATCATCCCCGTATTCTGCGGGATTGCCCTGCTGATCTTTATGAAGGTGTCAAAGAATGAGCCCGCCCGGACAGAGGGAAAAGAACGGGTTCAGACCGTAAGGGTGATCGGTGTTGAAAAGACGGATATTGTACCGAGGGTTCTGGCCTATGGATATGTACAGGCAGACCGGACCTGGGAAGCCATTTCTGAAGTAAGCGGCAAGGTGATATTTGTCCATGAGAATTTAAAAAAAGGACATTTTATCAAACAGGGAGAGCTTCTGCTTAAAATCGACACCACTTCCTATGGCCTCGCTGAAACAAAAGGCCATGCAGATCTTATGAATGTGGATGCAAAACTCAAGGAACTGGAGCAGTCCCGCCGGAACATCGAACGTCTGCTGGCCACTGAAAAAAAATCCCTTGCCATTGCTTCGCAGGAACTTGAGAGAAAAAGAGAACTGTTCCGGAACGGGTATCTTTCCTCGTCTGATCTTGAAAAAGAGGAAACCAATTTTCTGGGACGCCAAACCGCGGTAAACAACCTTCAAAACAGCCTTGACCTGATTCCATCCCAGCAGAAAGCCCTTCTGGCTCAGAAAAAATCCGGGGAATCCACGGTCAGTGAGCGGCAACTGGCTGTAGCCAAAACTGAAATTTTTGCCCCTTTTAACTGCCGGTTATCTGCCGTGAACACGGAGCTGGACCAGTTTGCCCAGGCCGGAATGGTTCTGCTAAAAGCCGAAAGCGTTGACCGGGCAGAAATCCCGGTCCAGTTAACCCCCTTGAACCTGCTCAGCCTCATGCCCGAACAATACGAGGAAATGATCACCCATATGCCGGATGTGGCCATGATCCGCCGGGCCATGGCCATTTCAGCCAAGGTCAGGCTTAAGGTGAATGAATCCCTTGAAGTGAAATGGGATGGCTGGTTTTCAAGAACCAGTGAATCCCTGGACCTGAAAACCGGGACCTTAACGGCTTATATCACTGTGGATAATCCCTATGAAAACGTGATTCCGGGCAAACGGCCGCCGCTTTTGACCAATATGTATGTGGAAGTGACGCTCAAGGGCCGGACCGTCCATCAGCAACTGGTTGTCCCCAGAAGCGCGGTGCATGACAGCCGCGTTTTTATCTGCAACCAGGATAACCGGCTTGAAATCCGGCCGGTCACGGTAAAATTTCATGCAGGGGATCTGGCGGTGATTGACTCGGGTCTTGAGCAGGGTCAAATCCTGGTGCTCAGCGATGTGGTCCCGGCCATAAACGGTATGCGCCTCAAGCCGGTTGTATCCGAAACAGACGCCGGGGAACTCAAACGCCAGGCCTTGGGGGAGGCATTGTAAAATGAATCCTCTTAAAGGGATGATTGCATATATGACGGCCCACCCAACGGCGGCCAACCTCATGATGATGCTGTTTATTGCCCTGGGGGCCATTTCCGTGACGGATCTGAAACGGGAAACCTTTCCGGATTTTACACCCAATGCCGTTGAAATCTCCGTGATCTATCCCGGAGCAACTGCCGAAGATGTTGAATCGTCTGTGGTGCGGCGGATTGAAGATGCCATAGATTCTGTGGCCAATATCCATGAAGTGCGCAGCACTGCCATGGAAAACCAGGCATCTGTGGTGGTGGAAATGGTTGAAGAAGGAAATATCACGGAATTTTTGAACGATATCAAGACTGAAGTCGATGCCATCAGTGATTTCCCCGGTCCGGTGGAGGATATCATTGTCAAAAGGGTCAACCGGTCCGATGCCGTTGTGTCTGTAGCCGTTACAGGATTGATGAGCGATTTGCATTTAAAGCTGTTCTGTGAAGATTTAAAAGATCGCCTAAAACAGCTGCCTCTGGTTTCCCAGGTCGAAGTCTCAGGATTTTCCGATCATGAATACCGGATTGAAATCCCCCTGTATACCCTGACGCGTCTCGGCCTTTCCGTCTCAGACATTGAGGCGGCCGTGGCTGCCCAAAGCCTGGACCTTCCGGCCGGCAGCCTGGAAACCCGCGATGCAGATATCCTGATACGGTTTTCAGAAGAGCGGAAAACCCTTGAGGAACTTCAGGATTTGATTGTGGTGGCGGCAAAGACCGGTAATGAAATCCGGCTGGGAGAAATTGCCGCCATTACCGACCGGTTCACGTCTGATGATAGCAAAATCCTGTTTGACGGCAAGCGGGCCGGGCTGCTTCAGATTACCAAGACCAAAACCGAGGATGCCTTGAGGATTATGGACAGTATCGCGGCATTTCTTGAGGAGGAGCAGGCAAAAGCCCCACCGGGCGTGTCCTTTAATATTACCCAGAATGTATCCAAAATTGTCCGTGACAGACTCTGGATGCTGATCAAAAACGCGGTTTCAGGACTGATTCTGGTCTTTTTTGCCATGTGGCTGTTTTTCCCCCTTGGATTCTCCTTCTGGATAACCATGGGATTGCCTGTTTGTTTTTTTCTGACCTTTTTTTTCATGAAGCATATGGGCCTTTCCATTAACATGCTGTCCATGGTGGGTCTTCTTATCGGGCTTGGTCTTCTGATGGATGATGCCATTGTCATCGCCGAAAATATTGCCGCCCACCTGGCCAGGGGGAAAAAAGCCTTTGAGGCCACAGTGGACGGTTTGGTTGAAGTTTGTGCCGGGGTATTTTCTTCCTTTCTGACAACAGTATTTATCTTCGGGGCGCTGGCTTTGAGCATGGCAGGAGATATCGGCAAGGTATTGTATGTGATCCCTTTGATTCTCATCCTGACCCTGTCGGTAAGTCTTGTGGAGGCATTTTTTATTCTGCCCAGCCATTTGTCCCATTCCCTTTCAAAACTGCCTGTGGAAAAGCCTGAAAACAGGTTCCGCCAGAAAATTGAAGCCGGTCTTGACTGGGTGAGAGAAAAATTACTGGGAAAATTGGTGGATGCGGCAGTAAATTACCGTTACCTCTTTATCGGGCTGGTCATCTTTGCCTTTATCGGGTCCATTTCGATGATTGCCGGCGGTGTGTTAAAGCTCCAGGCATTTCCGGATATTGAGGGGGATGTTCTGCAGGCCAGAATACTTTTTCCCCAGGGAACCCCCCTGGAACGGACCGAAACCTATGTGGACAGGATTGCCGGTGCAGCCCGGGAAATGAATACGGCTCTTTCCCCGCTTCAACCGGGAAACGCGGATATTGTCCGGCACATCAGTGTGATCTACGGCACCAATGCGGACGCCGGGGAACAGGGTGCCCATGTTGCAACAGTTTCCCTTGATCTGTTAAATGCAGAAACAAGATCGGTTACCATGGATGATATTATTGCCAAATGGCGGTCCTTCACCGCGGATATCCCGGATGCCGTCGCGATCGCCTATAAAGAGCCGGCCGTCGGCCCGGGTGGGCTTCCCATAGAAATCAGGCTGGCCGGAAACGATCTGGATGATTTGAAACTGGCTTCCACAAAACTCATCAACTGGCTATATGCCTATGAGGGTGTCTTTGACCTCTATGACAATTTAAGACCGGGCAAACCTGAAATCGAGGTCAAGCTTAAAAAAGGGGCCAATGCCCGGGGTTTTGATTCCCGGATGGTGTCAAAACAACTCCGGGCTGCATTTTATGGCGAAACTGCCGGAGAAATCATTGCCAGGGATGAATCCTATGAGGTAAACCTGAAGATGGCCAGCTCGGACAGGAACAGCCTGTCAAGCCTTGAAAATTTCTACCTGATCAGCAGCAGCGGCGAACGGGTTCCACTGAACGTTGTGGCCTCAATAAAAGAGACCCGGGGGTATGCCGGGATCAGGCGGGTGGATGGCCAGCGGACAGTCACCATTACCGGGAATGTGGATACCGGGATTGCCAATGCAGCAGATATTATTTCCGATACCCGGCAACGGTATCTGCCGGAACTTGAAAAAGAATTCTCAGGAATAAAGATAAATTTCCAGGGTCAGGAAAAAGAAATGCAGACCGGTATGGGCGGGATGTTTAAAGCCCTGAGTATCGGAATTTTCGGTATATTCTGCCTGTTGAGTTTCCAGTTCAAGTCCTATATCGAACCCTTAGTGATCATGGTGACCATACCTTTTGCCTTTATCGGGGTGATCTGGGGGCATATCATCATGGGCCTTGATATCTGCATGCCCAGTATTCTGGGATTTGTCTCCTTGGCAGGAATCGTGGTCAATGATTCCATCCTGCTGGTTGAGTTTATCAAGCAGCACACGACAACGGGCGAAGATACGATTACAGCCGGCAAACTTGCCTCCAGGGACAGATTCCGGGCCGTCATGCTGACCTCTGTGACGACCATTGCAGGCCTGCTCCCCCTGCTTTCGGAACGGTCCCTTCAGGCCCAGCTCCTGATACCCCTGGCCTGCTCCATAGTGTTCGGCCTGTTGATGTCCACAATCCTGGTGCTGGTGGCGGTTCCCTGTCTATATGCCATCCTGGAAGATTTCCGGTCCTGATTTTCCTAGACCGGCGGTATGATTCTTTTGGCGCTTTTAATACCGCAGGGCGTGATGAAGGTCAATCCTGATTTAGGTTGCAATGAAATATTGACAAGGCTGAAATTCCTGAACATAATATCCTTGTTTTATTCTTCACAGGTCAGACTTCTGTAAATTAAGACCGGTAACGGTTGGATACCATAAGGGGGTGGCAATGGCTAAATATCGGCGTCGAAATTTGGGGATATTCCTGGGGCTTGCTTTATTGTTTTGGGGCTGCGGCGATAAGATCGAGCCCGGCACCACCGGGCCGGGTCCGGCAGCTTCCGTAAAAGCGGGGACAGCCGTGGCTGAAATCAGCTCCCAGCCCTTTGTCTATGAAGCCGTGGGCACCATCACGGCCCAGGCCGTCAGCACCCTGTCCGGCAAGATCATGGGGACCGTCCGGGCCGTGAATGTCCGGGAAGGGGACCGCGTAAAACAGGGCGATATTCTGGTGGTCCTGGACAAACGGCAGGTGGAGGCCGGGCTTCGCCAGAGCGAGGCCGGGTTGTCCGAGGCGGCCAAGGCGGTCAGTGCGGCTGCGTCGGCCCGGAATGCGGCCGAAGCCGGAGCAAAACTGGCCGAGGCCACGTACAAGCGGTATCAGAAACTCTTAAAGGAAGAATCGGCCACCCAGCAGGAATTTGAGGAGGTGGAGGCCCGGCACCGCCAGGCCCAGGCTGCCCTGTCCCAGGCCGACGCCATGCTGTCGGCGTCAAGATCCAGGGTTCAGCAGGCCGAGGCAGGCGTTTCTTCGGCTGGTATCTCGGAAAAGGATGCCACTCTTCTTGCCCCCTATGACGGCATCGTCACCGCCAAGATGATCAATGCAGGCGACCTGGCCTCGCCCGGAACGCCCTTGCTCACCCTGGAGAAAACCGGGGGCTTCCAGGCCGAGCTGGTCATCCCGGAACACCATATCGAAGCCGTGCGGGTCGGCCAGACCATGGAGATCCGCATCCCTGCCCAGACCGGGTCTTCTCCCATCACTGGCACGGTGGAAACTATTTCCCCCATGGCCGATGCCCGGAGCCGGTCCTTCATGGTCAAGGTTATTCTCCCGGAAACCCCCCTGCTCCGCTCGGGCATGTTTGCCAGGGTCAATCTCCCGGTGGGTGAGGGCGGCATGCTCCTGATCCCGGAATCGGCCGTGGTGGCCCAGGGCCAGCTCACGGGGTTTTTCATGGTGGATGAAGGGGCCGTTGCCCGGTTCAGGCTGGTGCGGACCGGACGGAGCTTCGGGGATAAGATTGAAATCATCTCCGGCATGAAACCCGGCACCCGGTATGTGGTTTCTCCCCCGGCCGGATTAAAGAACGGCTCCAGGGTCGAGGATGCATCATGAGCGCCCATTCAGGCCCGGCCGGAAAGATCGCTCATTTTTTCATCAATTCCAAGCTGACGCCGCTCATCATCATTGCCTCCATCCTCCTGGGCATGGCTGCCGTCATTGCCCTGCCCAGGGAGGAAGAACCCCAGATTATCGTTCCCATGATCGATGTCTTTGTTCAGATGCCCGGGGCCTCGGCCAAGGAAGTGGAGCAGCGGGTCACAAAACCCATGGAAAAACTGCTCTGGGAGATTCCGGGGGTCGAATATATCTATTCCACCTCCATGCCGGGCATGTCCATGGCCGTGGTCCGGTTTCTCGTGGGCCAGGATGAAGAGGCCTCCATTGTCAACCTTCAATCCAAGCTGACCTCCAATTATGACCGGATTCCGTCGGGCGTGAGCCCGCCCCTGATCCGGCCCCGGTATATCGACGATGTCCCGATTCTGGCCCTGACCTTCTGGAGCGAAGAGGTGGATCATTACCTGCTCCGGCGTCTGGTGGCGGAAGTGGAGGACAGCGTCAAGCAGGAGCCCAATGTGTCCATCACCACCCTCATCGGCGGTGAACAGCGGCAGGTGAACGTGCGTCTGGACCCCTCCCGCCTGGCGGCCTACGGCCTGGACATGGAGCAGGTGGCGAGCCGGGTGGCCGCAGCCAACCATGCTTCCGACTCCGGGAGTTTTCCGTCTTCCAAGGGCCAGGTGGTGGTTCACACGGGAGGTTTTTTAAAGGACGCCGAAGATGTGGGCCGGGTGGTCATCCATGTCTACCAGGGCCGCCCCGTGTATCTGAGGGATGTGGCCGCCATTGAAGACGGTCCGTCGGACCCCGGCCAATATGTGTTTTTCGGAACCGGCCCGGCCGCGGCCGAGAAGGAGATTCCCAAAATAGAGGCGTCCAAGGGCGTGTTCCCGGCGGTCACCCTGACCGTGGCCAAACGCAAGGGCACCAATGCCATTTCCGTGGCTGAAAAGGTCCTGGAACGGGTGGAGGACGCCAAAGGCCGGATCATCCCGGACAATGTCCACATGACCGTCACCCGCCATTACGGCGAAACTTCCAAGGAAAAGTCCGACGAGCTGCTGCTCCACATGCTCATCGCCGTGGTGTCCGTGACCATCCTCATCTGGTTCACCCTGGGCCACCGGGAATCAGGGGTGGTGGCCTTGGCCATCCCCGTCACCCTGGCCCTGACCCTGACCACCTTTTACCTTTACGGCTACACGCTGAACCGCATCACCCTCTTTGCCCTGATTTTTTCCATCGGTATCCTGGTGGATGACGCCATCGTGGTGGTGGAAAACATCGTCCGCCATTACCGGCTGCCGGAAAACCAGGGCCGTTCGAAATTTGATGTGGCCATCGAGGCCGTGGATGAAGTGGGCAATCCCACCATCCTGGCCACCTTTACCGTGATTGCCGCCATCCTGCCCATGGCCTTTGTGGGCGGGCTCATGGGGCCCTATATGCGGCCCATCCCGGTGGGGGCTTCGGCGGCCATGTTCTTTTCCCTGCTGGTGGCCTTTATCGTGACGCCCTGGGCCTCGGTCCGCATGATCAAGGCCGAAGGCCAGGCCGGTTCCCATGACCATACCGATGACTGGTCCACCCGGCTCTACCGCAGGGTCATGGACAAACTTTTGCACAAACTCCTCTGGCAGCGGGGCTTTCTTTTCGGCGTGGCCGGGCTCTTGATCCTGGCCTGCGCCATGGTGGGATTCGGTCTGGTTCGGGTCAAAATGCTGCCCTTTGACAACAAGAGCGAATTCCAGGTCATCCTGGACATGCCGGAAACCGCCACCCTGGAGGACACGTCCGGCGTGGCCCTGGAAATGGGGGAATACCTCAAAACCGTCAACGAGGTGGTGGATTACCAGATCCATACCGGAACGGCCGGGCCCTTTAATTTCAACGGTCTGGTCCGGCATTATGATTTGAGGAACCAGCCCCACATGGCCGATATCCAGGTCAACCTGGCCGGTAAGGGCCAGAGAAAACACCAGAGCCACGATATTGCCAAACGGGTCAGGGACCCTTTGAAGGCCATTGCCGACCGCCATGGGGCCCGGGTTAAAATCGCCGAAGTCCCGCCCGGACCGCCGGTATTGTCCACCCTGGTGGCTGAAGTCTACGGCCCGGATTATGAACAACAGAAAGCGCTGGCCCTCGAGATCCGGGATATTTTCGAAGGCACCGAAGGCGTGGTGGATGTGGACTGGTATATGGAAGAAGACCAGGTCCGGTTCCAGTTGGATATCGACCAGGAAAAGGCGGCCCTCCACGGCATCAGCACGGGCAGGATCGCCCGGACCCTGAAAACCGTCCTGGAAGGCAGCACCCCCGGACTTCTTCACCAGCCCCTGGAAAAAGAAGACCTTCCCATTGTACTCCGGCCAGCCCTGGCCGACCGGGCCGGGGTGGACCGGCTGGGAGCGGTGCAATTGCCCGGCGCCGACGGGAGTCTCGTGGCCCTGTCATCCCTGCTCCATATCCAGGAGACGGAACCCGACCGGAGCATTTACCATAAAAATCTCATGCCCGTGGTCTATGTCACGGCCGATATGGCCGGGGACAATGAAAGCCCGGTCTATGCCATCCTGGAGATGAGAAAGAAAATCGACGAGATCAAAACCCCGGAAGGGTACCGCATTGTCCAGCACACGGCGGCCCTGCCCGGATCAGACCGTCAGTTATCCATGAAATGGGACGGGGAATGGCATATCACCTATGAGGTCTTCCGGGACCTGGGCTTTGCCTTCGGCGTGGTGCTGGTCCTGATTTTCGTCCTGGTGGTGGGCTGGTTCCAGTCCTTTTCCACTCCCTTTGTCATCATGGTGGCCATCCCCTTTTCCCTCATCGGCATTCTTCCAGCCCACTGGGCCATGAACGCCTTTTTCACGGCCACCTCCATGATCGGCTTCATTGCCGGGGCCGGGATTGTGGTGCGAAATTCCATCATCCTGGTGGATTTCATTGAACTGAGACTCGTGCAGGGCATGCCCCTGGACCAGGCCGTCATCGATGCCGGTGCCGTCCGGTTCCGGCCCATGATGCTGACGGCCGCCGCCGTGGTGGTGGGCGCTTCCGTCATCCTGTTCGACCCGATTTTCCAGGGCCTTGCCATCTCCCTCATGGCCGGGGAAGTGGCTTCCCTGATCTTTTCCCGCATGGCGGTGCCGGTCCTGTATTTTATGGACAAACGCTGGGAATCCGTTCATATCAAAGTCAAGGAGTAACCCATGAAACCCGTCAATGCATTGACCCATGCCGCGCTGGCCCTTTTTGTCATAGTTTGCCTGCTCCTCATCCCGGATCAAAGTCCGGCGGCAGACCTCACCCTTTCCGAAGCCGTTGAAAAGGCCCTTGCCAACAACCCCATGCTCCAGGCCGCCGGGTTCCGGGTGGTCTCGGCAGAAGAAAAAACCACCCAGGCCAGATCCGGGGCCCTGCCCCAGGTCCATCTCAACGGCGGGTACAGCCGGACCACCAATCCCATGTGGGCCTTCGGCACCAAACTGAACCAGGAATCCATCACCCAGCCGGATTTTGATCCGGCCCGGCTCAATAATCCGGATGATATCGGAAATTATAATTCTTCCCTGTCCGTGGTCTGGCCCGTATATGACCAGGGCCGGACCTGGTACGGGCTCCAGCAGGCCCGTTTGAACCGGGATGCGGCCGGGCTGTATGCAGAGCGGGCCCGGCAGGAAGTCATTAACGGAACCATCGCCGCCTATATCGGGGCTGTGCTGGCCAGGGAAAATGAGATCGTCATCCGCCAGGTCACGGACACGGCCCGGTCCCATTTAAACCTCATCCAATCCCGGTATGACGGCGGCTTTGTGGCCAAAAGCGATCTTTTGCGGGCCCAGGTCCATATCGCCGACCTGGAACAGCAACTGGCCGAGGCCAAAAGCGGGGCTGATATCGCCAGATGCCGCCTCACCGTTGCCATGGGCGTTGAAGGAGGTCTTGATGACCTGACCCTGATCTCGCCCCTGGAACAGGGAGAGCCCATCCAGGGCGATCTGGATGCCTGGATCAACAGGGCCCTGGCCGACCGCCCGGACCTGAAATCCCTTTCACTTCAAAAGGATATGGCCAAAAAAGAAGTGGATAAAGCCAAGGCGGCCCGTCTTCCTTCCGTCAACCTGACGGGCAATTATGAAATCAATTCCGAAGAACTGGACGACCACGGCAACAGCTATACGGTGGGGGCCGCCCTTTCCCTCCCCCTCTATACGGGAGGCCGGGTGTCGGCCGCCATCCGGGAGGCCGAGAGCAATCTGAAACAGGCCGATGCCATGCTGAGAAGCCTGAACCAGCAGGTCTGCGGCGAAACCCGCCAGGCCTTTTTCAATGCCCGGAGCGCCTGGGAACGGATACCGGTTTCAAAGGCCGCCGTGGGCCAGGCCGAGGAATCCCTGCGCATCGTCAAAAACCGTTATGACAGTGGGCTCTTCACCATTACCGATCTTCTGGATGCAGAAGCCGCGGTCCAGCAGGGCCGGATGAACCATTTAAAATCCCTGCATGATTACAAAGCCGCCGCCGCAAGGCTTGACTTGGCGGCCGGGAGCGTGGATGAGAATTTATACGATAGGAAATGACCTTCATCTTTGGTTAACACAAAGCAAGTTCTTATCCCTTCTATTTACTTCTGATTTCAAATTTAACGGGGAGTTTTTATGAAAGAAATATTCACAGTCTGGTCGCAGACAAAACAAATCGTTCTCATATCCATCACAGCAGCAATTTATGCGGGCACACTCATCCCTTTCAAGCCCATACAGATCATCCCCGGCCTGACCGAGCTGCGGCCGGCCAGCGCCATCCCGGTTGTTTTCGGAATCATGTTCGGCCCGGCCGCAGCATGGGGTTCGGCAATCGGAAACCTGATCGCAGACTTCTTCGGAATGCTTTCCCCGGCCAGTGCCTTTGGTTTTGTCGGTAATTTTCTTTTTTCATACACAGCGTATCTCATTTGGAAAACGCTTGCTAAGGGTGATTTCACCATGAGTGTAAAGCCGGTCATGGTTTTCATTCTCGCCTCAGTGGCCGCAAGTCTTGTTTGCGCCTTAACCGTGGCCGGTGGGGTGCAATTCCTGGGGATGGCGCCGTTTAAGGTATTATTCCTGGTTATCTTTATCAATAATTCCATCATGTCTTCCGTATTAGGGACCGCATTGATGGCGCTGCTGTATAAAAGAATTGAAAAAATGGGCCTGATATTCAGAGGTAACTCATAAAGGCTGGCAGATGAGCCATTAAGAGAGCCATAGATGGGCGCTTATAAGAATTATGATTGACATCCGAAACCTTACCTTCAAATACAACGCAGACCTTTCTTATGTGCTGAAAGGGTTGAATCTGTCCATAAAACCAGGCGAGAAAATCCTGATTGCCGGCAAAAACGGTGCAGGAAAAACAACGCTTTCAAAAATACTCAGCGGCCTGATACCCCACGCTGAGAAGGGTATACTGGAAGGTGTTTACAATTTTAACGGATCACCCCTGAAGAATTTAAACCGCAGGGATGTGGCCGGGAATATATCCATCCTGCTTCAGGATTTTGAGGCCCAGATCGTTTCGACCTCCGTCAGGGAAGAGCTGCTTTTTTACCCTTTAAACCTTGGGAAATCATATCCGGAATCTTTGCATACTGCCGTGGATACTGCTGAGAAATACGGAATAGCCGACCTGTATGACCGGGACATTGCCGGACTGTCGGGAGGTGAAAAGCAAAAAACAGCCCTTGTATCGCTTTTGGTTGCCGGCGGATCATTGCTGATACTGGATGAGCCCATGACAGACATGGACCCTGCCTCACAGGAATTAATTCTTGAATCATTGAAAGAATATCCGGGGACCCTTATCGTTTTCGAACAATCGGTGGATTATTACAGATATTTTGACAGGATCATACTGCTGGATGACGGTACCATAAAAATGGATGCCGGCAGGGAGATCGCAGCACACAAAATGATTCTGGAATCCTGTGGATTGACTGTACCGGCGGTCTTCAGTGTGACGGGACAATTTTCCGGCAGCTTGAGGGAAGCTGCGGCCCAGGCATTGGATATATACCGTTTTGATGGGACGGCATACGCAAAAATGTCATCTGCCAAGGTTGATACGGCAGAAAAATTGATCGAAATCCAGAACCTCTCTTTTAAATACCCGGGATCGGACCGGTACGCACTGGAAAACGTCAGTCTTGACATCAGAAAGGGGGATTTTCTAACCCTGATCGGCGAGAACGGATCAGGAAAAACGACCCTCATGAAGCTTACGGCGGGTATCTACAGTGATTTTACCCAGGGCCGGATACTCTATAAAGGCCAGGATATCAGAAAACATAAAATTCCGGGTGAAATCACCTATGTATATCAGAACCCGGATGACCAGATTTTTGCGGAAACCGTTTATGATGAAATCGCTTTTGCCTTGAGGACAAGAGGTCAGACAGAAGAAACAATAAAAGAAAAAGTGGACGCTATCATGGAGTTGTTCTGTATAACAGACAAAAAAGAATCCGACCCGTTTTCCCTGCCAAAGGGCGACA
Source organism: uncultured Desulfobacula sp. (assembly GCA_964484555.1). Lineage (GTDB taxonomy): Bacteria > Desulfobacterota > Desulfobacteria > Desulfobacterales > Desulfobacteraceae > Desulfobacula. The sequence continues at coordinate 9,779 of CAZAHK010000026.1, read as the reverse complement.
GGGAAAAGATAGCCTGCGCCTCAGTGCTTGTGGCAGGACCTGAAGTGATCATCCTGGACGAACCCACCACCGGGCTTGACACCCAGTCCATAAGAGCGCTCATGGACATCATTTCCGGTTTGAACAAAAAAGGAAAAACCGTGATCATTATCACCCATTCCATGGAAACGGCGGCCGCATATGGTGATCAAGCAGCCGTCATGGCCAGGGGGAAACTAACCTTCCATGGGGAAAAAAGAGAATTTTTCAGGAATACCGTCCTTCTTGAAACGGTCAAGGCCGGAAGAACGCCTTTGATGGACTTATCTCTTGAGATGAATGAAATTCTTGTTTTAAATGAAGCTGAATTCAAAGCCTGCTGGAGTAAAAAATGAGCCTTTTCCTCTACCGCAGGCAGGAAACGGTGATTCACAGCCTGGATCCGAGGGTTAAAATCATGTCACTGGCCCTGATGTTCCTATCAGCCATGGTTTCAACCACTGCCTTTTCTGCACTGGCTGTATTGGCAGGGCTTTTAACGCTTTTTTGTGTGACCCGGTCTTTTTACTCGCTGAAAAAAATGGCAGGGCTGCTTGCCATGATCGGGTTCATGACATTTGTTCTATGGATTCTTTTCTATCAAGGCAAGACACCTTTGGCAGACTTCGGCATCATCAAAATTTATCAGGGTGCTCCCGAATATGCTGCCCTCATGGCCTTAAAATTTTTAAATATGGTGCTGTGCGGTATGTTTTTTCTTTCCATTACCCCGCTGGAAGAATTCTCAGATGGCTTGATCCTGATGGGTGTGCCTTATAAAGTGGCCTTTGCCGTCTCCCTTTCCTTCAGGCTGGTGCAGGTATTTGTCTCCACGGGGTTTACCATAGTAGAAGCCCAGAAGGTCAGGGGCAATGATGTGGGAAAGGGCGGGATAGTATCAAGAATACGGGCCCATGCCCCGCTTTTGATACCGTTGATACTGAACGGCATTAAAAAAGCCGAGACCCTGACCCTGGCCCTGGAATCAAAAGGGTTTGCCCCGGACAACAAAATTCATATCAAAGGCAAATACCTGATAAAAAAGGCGGATATAACAGCACTGGCAGTCATGATCGTACCGGCTGCAGCGTCTGTGGCCTTCGCCTTCTATAAACTTTAGAAAGGATCTTTGAATCAATCCACCCGGAGATTTTACGATGAAAGCAACCCAATACTTTATTAGAAAATCCGTATTTTTAATTTTGCTGGCATTGCTGCAGGCCGCTTTCGGGCTCACCGCTTATGCAGAAACGCAAACCCATTCCAACAACAGGAGCGGGTCAGAGGCCATTCAGTGCACGATCCTGTTTTTCAATGACATCCACGGACATCTCAAGCCCATTTGGGTTAAGGAACAGGGGCAGAAGACAGAGGTGGGAGGGATTGCCCGGATGGCAACCCTGGTTCAGAACATCCGGACGGAAAATAACAGGAAAAGCATTCCCACATTTTGCCTTCTGGCCGGGGATATCCTTCAGGGACCGCCCATGTCCACGGTTTTCAAGGGGGAACCCGATGTCAAATGTTTTAATCTGATGGGAATCAATGCCATGACCGTCGGGAACCATGAATTTGATTTCGGGCTGGACAATTTAATAAAGTTGAGGGACGTTGCGACATTCCCCTTTCTCAGTGCCAATATTGTTCTGAAAGATACGGGGAAAACCCTTTTCCGGCCCGTGGTTGCGCTGCCCCTGGCGCCGGGGATTGATCTGAACGTCATCGGGGTGACCACGAATGATCTTCTGTTCACCACCCACCCGAAGAACACCACTGATATCTCTGTCCAGGACCCGGTTAAAGCGGTTCAGGAAATATACCAGGCCGTGAAAGAAAAAGGCCCCGTGATTCTGCTGTCCCATAACAAGGCAGCCGAGGACAAAACGGTGGCCGAAAGATTGCCCGGCCTCTTGGCCATTATCGGCGGCCACGATCAGATTCTGCTGAATCCTCCAAAAATGGAAGGTTCTGTGCCGGTATTCCAGGCCTTTGAAAAAGGTAAATATCTGGGACGGATTGACTTGATTGTGGACCCCATCACCAGGCGCGGTGAAATAACAGGCTGGAGTTACACGGCCATCACCCCGGAAATTCCGGAGAACACTGATGTGGCTGCCATTGTGAAGGACTATGACAATCAACTGGGTATAAAATTTCATGAAGTGATCGGCGAAACTTCTGTTTACTTGAATGGTGACCGGGGGACCGTCCGGTATCAGGAGACAAACATGGGAAACCTGATCACGGATATCATGAAAAATTTTTCCGGTTCGGATATTGCCCTTCTGAATGCCGGGAGCATTCGATCCGGCATTGACATAGGGCCCATCACCCTGGAGGAGGTTTACACGGCTTTCCCATTTGAAAATGAACTGGTGGTCGTCAATATCTCCGGTGAAGATCTTCTGGCTGCCCTCTCCCGTGCGGTCAAAGGAAGGCGGGCCGACGAAGACGGAGGTTTTCTTCATATTTCCGGATTGACCTTCAAGATTAAAAACGCTGCACCCCGGGATATCCTGATCAACGGCCTCCCATTGGACCCTGCCGCCACATACCGCACTGCCGTTTCCGATTTCATCGCCGGCGGTGGTGACGGATATACCCTGTTCCGGGATAAAATCCCTTACCGGTCCGGCTCCATGATCCGGGAACTCGTGGTTCAGGCCATCCGGAATCAGAAAACCATTTCACCGGCCACGGACGGCCGGATTCAGCGGCTGGAC
>CAZAHK010000026.1:2555-6938 GCA_964484555.1 uncultured Desulfobacula sp. | reverse complement strand
CCGGAATCAGAAAACCATTTCACCGGCCACGGACGGCCGGATTCAGCGGCTGGACAAAACAGATTCGGGTGATTAGAAAGGCAAGGGCATATTATAAATGTGCTGGGAATCCCCAGGAAAAATATGGTAGGCCGTTTCAATTTTGCAGCCACCAGGCAGTGATGGCTGCCGGACGGTCAAACCGGTACAACAGGAGCAAAAGATGAACCCTATATCCGATGGAATAAGGATACTTGAAGGATCCGCCGATGTCCTTGTGGTGGCCCCCCACAGCCCGATTATTAACGGCGCCCATGAAAACGATATCCGGACCGGGCTCATTGCAGAGCAGATCCATCAGCAGCTTGGCTGCACCGCCATTATCAACCATAGATTCTTTAAGCCCAAGGGCGAAATCAAAAAAAATGCCGAACACTATTTCCTTGATCTTTACCGGGTCGACCATGCCCGTGAAGTCCCCGGGTATATCGAGGCCATCCGGGAGGTTGTCACCCGGGATAAAAAGACATTTGTGTTCTGGATCCACGGTATCTTCACCCATTTTGCCCTGGCCAGGGCAAAAGAGCATATGGATCTGAATTTGTTTGACGGGCCGCCGGAAGCCCTCCATGCATTGATCGCCTTTGGCCAGGGCGGGGATCCCAAAACCGGGGATGACAAGGACAGCTTTACCGCAAGAAAACAGACGGCCAAAACCTTTCAAACCCATCTGACCCACCAGGGGATGACCACCCTCATCACCCATCCGGCCTGCAACAATTACCGGGGCCGTGACGTCAAACGGTTCAACCAGTGGTTTCTCCTTCAGGGGTTTGGCTTTGACCGGGTGGAATCCATCCAACTGGAAATAAAAGAGGCCGGTTTCAGGGATTCGCGGCAGAACGCCATGAAGACGGCGGCCATCATCGCCCGGGCCATCAAAAACCTGACCCTTGAATTTTTGTAAATGGTTTGCCGTGTCAAGCATAAAAACCTGATCCCGGAGCAGGTCTGGCACGATCCGGATCATTGGCATGCCATGCTCTGTTACGCCGATCAGATCATATCGGATTATGCCAAAGATAATTTTGAAGAAAGGGATCTTTTTTTGCTCCTGGCCGGGATCAGTCTCCACGATATCGGCGTTCACTGCCTTTTATTGCCCAGAGCCTTGAAGCCCTGACCGTTTATGACGACGGCATCACCATCTTATAGAGCGGAGTCCACCGTGGTTCTGGAGGTCTATTCTGGGCCTGGAGCCGGAAAGATTTCCCCGGGCGCCTTGAATTTGGATTCAAGTTTTCTGAAAAGCACCTCTGGATTGCAGTCCGGGCTGTCATCCTCATCCCCTGTGCATTCTCCGGGGGCAAAATCCACGATCTGCCATTTCCCTTTTTCAAGACGAACCAATACCCCCAGGGGTTCGTAGAAATTCTTCCCATCCGGGGAGCGGGGGCTGACCTGAAGCCAGGCCCAGTCGTTCCTGATTTTGAAATGCTCCACTAAAAAGACGGCATCAATGTTGAATTCTTTTTTCAGGTGGCGGCGGAGGGTGTCGAGGATTTCTTTTCGTTCCGGGCTGCTCTTGGCCGGGGTATAAGCCCCGGAGCCGTTTGCAGGCAGAGGCGTCAAAGTAAAGACAAAGAGCAGTATGGCTAATGACAAATGCTTCATTATCAGACCCTTACCCCTTTTTTAAACGTGCTTCAAGCCGCCGCCGCAAGGCTTGCCCTATTAAACATCCCGTTCATCCCTCATTTCATTTATTGAAATAACGCGGGTTAAAACTTTTGTTAGCCCGTATATATTCAGTTTCGAGATTGTTGGATTTCTGTACTAATGTCAATTACTCCGATACTTGGCGGAGAATTATCTAGAAAGGCTTTCCAATGCACAACATAATCTCCTTCTACAAGAATTATTTCTTTTTTAAAGAACACTTCTTGTTTCGATCCATCAATTGCTTTAGTATCACCAGGATATATAACAGACCCATTCATTTCGAACCGTGAGTATTTTTCTTGAGTCTGAGAACCAAGTTGTTTTAATAGCTTCTTAGATTGAACAATACGTATTTCTACATTTGGATTTCTAATTGTTTGCTCTCCTTCGTTTTTAACCACAAAATCAAAAGAAATTTTATCAGGATTGTATTTGGCTCCGATTAAGTCCCAGAGTGCGGGATATTGGATAAGAGCCTCAGACGCATCTTTTTTAAATGCTTCTATAGCTGTTGAATGTTGTCCTCTCAATTCTGTTTCATACTCTGTGCTAAGATTGACAGACTTTAGTCGAAAATTTATTGACATTTGAGCAACTTTACCTCTTTCCATTCTCAAGCGAATTTCGTGATCAGGCAAATACTTCGCTTCGAATTCTGACCGTCCATAGTATCGGCCGTCATTTGCCTGATAGGCTGTTACACCTTGTGGTACATTGATAACAAAAACAACTCGATCAGCATGATCTGATAAAGATACTCGCTGAACTCTTATCCCTGGTAAATATGGACTCAAATTTCCCTCAATAAGTTGCTGAAGCCGTTCAGGAGCAATTGACGTTGGAAGCCCATCAATTGATTTGGCAACTCTTGGTTTTGTTCTTTTTTCCTCATCAATACCTAATACAAGTTGACCACCTTCAGTATTGGCAAAAGCAGAGACTTCCTTGGATAAATCCTGAACCCATTTACTCTCTGGGTTTCGCTCAAACATTATGCCTGCTTTAAATTCAAGCCGAATAGACTCGCTATGACCAATTAAGCCTTGTACATCATCTTCAGTCCATTTCTTATATAAATGATTAATCATTTCTCAATTTTCTATGCTTAATTTATAGGGCTAACTTTTGAAATCTGCGGTTTATCCGTCAGGATTTCACTTGTTGAAATTATGTATGCTGTCCCGAATTCTTGGGTCTGGATGCTTTCTTCTCTTCTCAAGTATTTCTATTATTTCTATAAATGAAAGCTCAAATCTCCCTTGGTTTTCTGGGAATTGGTCCAGCATCATGAACGTGCTATAAATGTCTTCGATGAAATCTTGTATTCCATCTTTGAATTTTTGTTTCACAAAGTCCCTGGCTGTTGTAGGAGTAAATTTGTCCCCAACAGGACTTTCTAAAATCCTTGTCACTAAACCTTCTGTTCTTTCTCTAAGTGCTTTAGAAGAGTGGTGGTTTTTTAAGTATGCGATAGATGCTTCAATAAATAAATCTTGGGCGCTATGAAATTGAAAATTTTTTTTATCGTCATCTAATACAAAATTCAGTTCTTGTCGAGCCTGTGTAAGATTTAAATTTTTCAACAATGATTGATAGAATCTTTGATAACCTTGAGCACACTCCCTCGAAGTCACTTCAATGTTTGGTCCAATTATTCCAAAAAATGGTGTGATTTCCAAAACATCCGCAATGTGAATTCCATGGGCTCCAAAACAAGCGGACACCACAATTAATAAATTATTCTTCGTATGAATGTTGATTTCTCTCAAAAGGCCAGCCATGTGCTTCCATGGCACAAACTCGCCTGAGTTGAGTTGAATTCCCTCTTCAGAGCCGTGAGCTTCGATATGGATTATTGGAATGCAACCTTGGGAGACCACCGCTTTTTTAATGCATTCAAGCCAATCCATGATAGATGCAGTAGTTTCTATAGAAATATGGGAAACGCCTATTCCAGTTCGTAATGCTTGAATCCAACTTTTTAAATCGTTAAAAAGTTGGGTACCAGTTTTCGGTTCAGAATCACTCAAAGATTCTGCAATACAAATTGTATTAAAAGAACATTGTGAGGATTTATTTCCCATTATTTCCCTTGTAAATTATATTTTGGTCTCTTTCGAAAATTGTATTATTTTCCAGTTTTTTATCGACATTCTCGGTATCTGTAACAACAAATCTTAATTTCAAACCGGGGTGATCCCTTTCAATCCTCCACCTAAAGATCTATCTTGAATGGTTCATTTGGTACCTCTTCAGGCAAAGACGAAATTTCAACTTTTAATTTCCGAAATCCTGAAGCGACGTTTTCTATGGTTTTAGAAATTTTCTCAAGTTCTTTAGCTGTTTTTGATGATGGGGATTCAGCCGCAACAGTCCCTAAAAAGGAATTGACATCAAGAGGGCAAGAGATCGGAGGCATTTCTTTCCCATTTTTTTTAAAATGACATTTTGCAATAATTTTTGACTCACCGATTGAAGCTTTCAGGCCACCAAACTGCCCCCAATCAATTACACGGCTTTCGCCTGGCCCAAGGGCAGGTATACCGGTTATGAGTGGCCCATCTTGCATTTCATTAGCTTTTTCTGATTTATCAACTGCAATCCCCCAAGCTTTTGCAGGGATAGGATGCGAGAACTTAAAACGAATATCATGAGCTAAGCCAGTGCCTACATTTTTTGCTA
>CAZAHK010000026.1:0-2545 GCA_964484555.1 uncultured Desulfobacula sp. | reverse complement strand
ATCGATCTTCGTCATGCACAACAGTTAAAATGACACATGGGTCAGATTGAGACGACAATATCCTTCGAGTAAGGTTTACATAGATAAATGTTAAAATTGCTAAAATAAGCGACGCAATCGCAGTAACCCATGCACTATAATCTATCGAGGATGAAATATTACTTATCATTTCGAGAATATCTTGTTCCATGACATCTCCTATTACGCGTTTAAGGACTGGCTATAATGGTATGTTTTTAAAATGTTGGTCAATTATTAATGAATAAATATTGTTCATGTCCTTATTTTTATTTTTAATCCCACTGATAGATAGGGTTTCTGTGAATGCAACAAACGAAATGATTAATAAAAATCTATATAGGGCGTTTATTTCTTCCGTATCAGGAAGATGAACCATGTTGCCACCATCAAACCGTCTGGCAACTATCTGAACCCCACCATGAGTGTAGCTATGCATATTATTAATTAAGTATTCCATCATGTTACTTAATGCTTTGGGCCATTTGGTTTTTGACTCAACGTTCTTAACCATATTTCTTAAGGTTAAAGGAAATTCATCTTTTTCTTTTATTTTTTCTATTTGTTTTGAGGTTGCACAGTGTTGAATCCATGCACCTCGAATAAAACATTCATACATTGGTCTGGCAAGAGCATAGGCCGAGGCGAACAGTCCATTTTCACACAAAAATAGTATTGATTTACAATGGTCAAAAGAAATATCTAATAAGGCAAGTGAAAAATCATTTCGTTCGTCTGCAATAAATTCAATTCCATTCCATGCTTTATCGATCAATGACAGAATTTTTCGAGCGCTTTGAGTTTCCATTTTAATCACAATAAGCCCAACCCTTGCTGTCCATTGTAGGCAAGGATATAAAAATTTTATTAGTAGAACAAATTAATGTGTGGTTCTGTGTATCCTTGCAATTTGAATGATATCCGACCATATCCGTCAGAACCTTACCGTGAATATTTCGTATCAGCAATCCTGGAACCTGTAAAGGAGAATTCTATTTTGCCCATCTTCTGTTGTTTTTTTCATCCGCCGTATATAATAGGCAAAATTGGAGGGCTGTTTCGGCTCTCTGTGCTGATAAACAATATGAGATTCTGAAAGAGGACCATGAAAAAGAAACCCATTGCCATAAAACTGGATGATATCGGCCATATTCTTGTTGACCATTTCAAACACAGGGAAAACATCAACTGCTATATCGGCTCCAATGCCGCAACCCCGACGGCAAGCATCGAGGCCCTGACGGAGGCCATCAAGGAGGAAAGCGCCAAACTGCCGTTCATGAAAATGTTTCATCTCCTGTTGCACGGCAATATCCCCTATCTTGAAGAAGGCCTTCAGGACAGGGTCAAAGCCTATTCCATCTTTTCCGGAGAAGCGGTCCGCAAAGCCGCCAATGAAGGGCGGGCCTATTATCTTCCCTGCACCCTCGGCACCATGGACCGCCTGATCGGAAAAGGCTGCGCCTATGAAATGGACGTGGTCATCATGAAGGTCCGGCAAAACGATATCACCGGGGAATACAGCCTGGGCCTTTCCGTGGATGCCATCCACTGTGCCCTTGAGACAGCGAGCGTGGTCATTGCCGAGCTGGACCCCACCATGCCTTTTACCCAGGGACAGAGCGTCATTGCCGGGGAGGACATTGACTATATCATTGAAGCCGGGGTTCAACCGGTTTACATCTTTGATTCCCCGGATTTTGAAAACCTTTCTGCTGAAGAAAAGCGGATCGGCGAACTGATCACCGAGCATTTTCTGAAAGACGGCATGACCTTGCAGGTGGGCATCGGCAAGATTCCCGACGCCGTTGTCGGCGTCATCGGTTCCGCCGGTTTCAAAGATCTGGGGGTCCAGACCGAACTATACAGCGACGGCCTCATGTTTCTCCAGGAAAAGGGAATCATCACCAATAAGATGAAGAAAATCAACACGGGGTATAGCACCACCAGCCTCATCATGGGTTCGAAAAAGCTTTATGACTATGTCCACATGCGGTCCCAGGTCCAGATGAGGCCCTGCATGTATACCAATTCAGCCGAAAAAGTAAGGGATTGTGCACCCTTTCTATCCGTTAACACGGCCATCGGCGTTGACTTGTCCGGCAATGTCTGGGCGGATTTTGTCAATCCCACCACCTATTACAGCGGGGTGGGCGGCCAGCCGGATTTTGTGAGGGCTTTGAGCCATAAAAAATACGGTACCCCCATCATTGCCATGAAAAGTCTTGCAAGAAACGGGAAATCAAAAATTGTTCCGGCTCACCCGCCCGGCATTACCTTGACGGCTTCCGCCTATGACGGGGTGGTCATTGTCACTGAATACGGGATTGCGGATTTAAGGGATCTGCCCACCGGATTCAAGGGGCTTGCCCTGGCCAGCATTTCACATCCCGAATACAGGGAGGCGCTGATGAAAACGATTTACAATGATCCGATGATGACAAAACCCAAGGGGTTTTCGCTGGATAAAATACCGCCCGGGGTTATTCTTTACAATGGGAAGACAACAGTATAAATAGACTAAAGT
>CAZAHK010000025.1:23708-30841 GCA_964484555.1 uncultured Desulfobacula sp. | reverse complement strand
GGGTAACTTCCTTGTTTGACAAGGCAAATGAAACATGATAATTGCCAAGACGCAACCAATGTCTGTCAGGCGGAATCCCGCCGGGCAGGAGCCTATAATAACCGGGGGATAAGATGAAATCAGGATGGATGGGAATACTGGCCGTATTATGTATGGCAACTCAGGTCTTTTCGGCAGACACTACAGTGCTGAAAACCGATAAGGACAAGATCAGTTACATACTCGGCATCAATATGGGGAATCATTTTAAAAGAGACGCCATTGATGTCGATACCGACATGCTCATGAAAGGGTTCAAGGATGCCCTGTCAGGGGCAAAACCCTTGCTTAACGATGAGGAAATGGCCTCTGCCATGACCCTATTTCAAAAAGAAATGATGGCAAAACAGGCGGAGAAGACTAAAATGGCCGGGGAAAAAAATAAAAAGGCGGGGGAAACCTTTCTTTTAGCAAATTCAAAAAAGGACGGGGTCGTCACCTTGAAAAGCGGTTTGCAGTATAAGGTGATCACTGAGGGAACCGGCAAGATGCCCAAGGAATCGGACACGGTCACCACCCACTACCGGGGCACCCTGGTGGACGGTACCGAATTTGACAGCTCTTACAAACGGGGAGAGCCGGTCTCTTTCCCGGTCAACGGGGTTATTCCCGGTTGGACCGAAGCTCTTCAGCTCATGAAAAGCGGTTCCAAATGGCAGCTTTTCATACCTTCCGATCTGGCCTATGGGGAAAACGGTCCGGAACCCATAGGGCCCAATGCAGCCCTTATTTTTGATGTTGAACTGATTTCCGTGGCCGAATAAAAAAGGCCTTGGCGCTTTCAATGGAGGCGTACAGGACCGGTACCACCACCAGGGTCAGGACGGTGGCCAGCAGGAGGCCGAAAATAACCACGCTGGCCATGGATTTCCACCACTGGCTGGACTCGCTGGCCAGTGTCATTTCCATGATATGAAAATCATAGCTGATGCCCGTCACCATGGGGATGAGCCCCAGGATGGTGGTAACGGCGGTCAGGTAGACGGGTCTTAACCGGGTGGCTCCTGCCAGGACAACCGCTTCCCGTGCGCCCAGCCCTCTTTCCCTCAGCCTGTTGGTATAATCTATGAGAACAATGGCGTTGTTCACCACCACCCCGGCAAGGGAGATGATGCCGACCCCGGTCATGATGATGCCGAAGGGCGATTTGATCACGGCCAGGCCCCAGAATGCCCCGCCAAGGGACAGGATCACGGAAATCATGATGATGACCGGCTGGATCACGGAATTGAACAAGGTCACCAGGATGAGGAAAATCAGGAACAGGGCAATGGCAAAGGCCTTGCTCAAAAACGCCTGGGACTCTTTCTGTTCTTGATCTTCTCCCGTGAATTTATACCGGTATCCGGGTGGCAGATCGACCTTTTTCAGGAGCTCAATGGCCGCCATCCGGGCAACGGTTCCGGTGGTCTTGGCCTCATCCACATTGGCCTTGACCGTGACCACGCGGTCATGGTTTTTCCGGACAATATCCCCAAGGGTCACCTTATACCCGATGGAGGCCAGGGTGGTCAGCGGCACCAGGTTTCCTCCGGACGTCGGGATCGTGAGCGTATGGAGAACATCGGCCACCTGGCGGTCGGATTCGGTCAGCTTAACGACAATGTCATAATCCTCATCTCCTTCATAAAAGGTGGATACATCCAGCCCGTTATAGGCGGTTTTCAATGCAAAGCCGATGGCGCTGGTGGTGAGCCCGAAAAGGGCGGCTTTCTGGCGGTCGATGATGACTTCCACGCTGGGAAGGCTTCCCTGGTAATCATCCCGGACGTCTTTGACATGGGGGATGGCTTCCATCAGTTTTTTTATATTTTCCGCAATTTTACTTAAAACCTCAAAACTGTCCCCTGAGATTTCGATATTGAGGGGCGGACCCGTGGGAGGCCCTTCCTGAAGCTGGTCCACCGTTATTTTCACCCCGGCAATGCCCTTGACCCGCTGCCTCAATTCTTCCAGGTCCTCCTTGGTGGGGGATTTCCGGTGTTCAAAATCAATGAACTGGATTCCGATATGGTTGGGCAGGTTGGAGTCGAAGACGGAGGCCCCTGCATCCTGGACCACCTTTGAAAAAATATGTTCGATATTGTTGATATTGCTCGGCGCCATGAATTTGGTACCGTCGGCATTTTCATGCTCCTGAAGCCCCAGGGCCTCGGTATAATCGCCTTCGGGCCAGCCCGTGACGGCCATTTCAATTTTTTTCACGGTCCGGTCAATATAATCGATATCCGCCCCTTCGGGAATATCGATATTCACATAGGCGGATTTCGGGTCAATGGGCGGGAATAATTCCACGGGTTTCTCAATGCCGATCTGGTAGAGCCAGACCATGAAAAAGATCACCAGCATGGCAAAGGAGCCCATAAGCACCGAGAGCTTGTGGTCCAGGGCCTTATGGAGCAGCTTTGTGTAGGAGGTCAGGACTATCCCTTTGATTTCAATGGGCTTTTCGCCTTCGGCCGCTATCTCTTCAGCAGTCAGGGCCCGGCCCGTATCCAGGGGTTTGGCCTTCATGAAAAAGGCGCACATGGCCGGATTGACGACCAAAGCCACAAAAAGGGAAGAGCTCAGGGTAATGATCAGGGTGATGGGCAGGTATTTCATGAACTCTCCCATGATGCCGGGCCAGAAAATCATGGGGAAGAAGGCGGCCAGGGTGGTGAGGGTGGAGCCGATGACCGGCCAGGCCACCTCGCTGGTGGCCTTCATGGCCGCCTCTATTTTCGGCACCCCCTGCTGCATATACCGGTAAATGTTTTCCACAATGACAATGGCATTGTCCACCAGCATGCCCAGGGCCAGGGTAAGGGAGAAGAGCACGATCATGTTCAGGGTATAGCCCAGGGCGTGAAGCACGGCAAAGGACAGGAACATGGAAAAAGGGATGGCAATCCCCACCAGGAGGGCATTCCTGAACCCAAGGGAGATGAACAGGACGGCCACCACCAGGATCAGTCCGGAAATGATATTGTTTTCAAGGTCCGCCACCATGAGCTTGATGTCCTTGGATTTGTTCATGAGCTTGGTGATGGTGGTGTTTTTCGGAAAGGTTTGCTTTGCCTCCTGAATGATGTCATCCACCTTGTCGGCGATGAAAATGATATTCTCTCCCGCCCGTTTCTTTACGGAAATATTGACGGAGTCCACACCGTTGAGCCGGGAAATGGAGGAGACCTCTTTGATGCCGTCCACCACCGTGGCCACATCTTTGAGGTAGATAGGCCTGCCGTTGTGGGTGGACACCACCAGGGAGAGAATTTCTTCAGGGGTTTGGAATTCCCCCGGCACCTTGAGCTGATACCGCCCGTCTCCCAGGGTAATGGCCCCGCCGGACGTATTCTGGTTTTCGCTGACAACGGTCTGCTGCAGGGAGGTGATGGGAATCCGGTAATAGGTCAGCTTGTCCGGGTCTACCTCCACCCGGATCTCCCTTTCCTGGCCCCCGGTGACTTCCACTTCAAGGATCCCGGGCAGGGCTTCGATGTCATCTTTAATATCATCGGCAATCTCTTTGAGCATGCCCGGGCCGCAGGGTCCGGCCAAAGAATAGATCACAATGGGCATTTCCGAAAAATTCACTTCAAATACGGAGGGGTCGTTTTCAAGATCCGTGGGCAGATCGTTTTTGGCTTCATCCACCTTGTCCTTGACCTTGGTCAGGACGTCATTAATATCCGTACCGGCCAGAAATTCGATATTGATCTGGGACAGGCCCTGGGAACTGACCGAGCTGATATTTTTTACCTTGTCCAGGCCCTTGAGTTTTTTTTCGATTTTGATGGTGATGCCGGTTTCAATATCCGAGGCGGAAACCCCCCGGTATTCGGTCCGCACAAACACATAGGGAATGGTGATGTCCGGTTCGCTCTCCCGGGGCAGGGCCAGGTAGGAATAAATGCCCATGACAATGATAATCAGGGCCAGCACAAAAACGCTGACCCTGTTTTTAATGGCCGTATCAGAGAGGATCATTGGGAGATTTCCTCCATATCCCGGATGGTTTTGGCCACATGGACCTTTTCACCGTCTTCAATGATGCGATGGCCCACCACCACCACATGTTCACCCGGTTCAAGCCCTTCGGCCACCTGGGTTTTCCAGCCGTCCAGAAAGCCGGTCTTCAAAGGTCTGAAATGAACGACCCCCTCTTTTTCAACATAGACCCCGGTTTTTTTATCCACGGTGACCAGGGAATAGATGGGTACGGCAAGACCCATGGGGTCCTGCTGTTTAACGACCTCCACCCGGACAAACATATCCGGGAGGATCCGGCCGTCGGCATTGTCCACCTTGATCTCCAGGTTATAGAGCCGGGCCATGGAATCACTGGTTTTGTAAAGATAATGGTATTCGCCGGTACAGGTTTTCCCGTCCAGAGCATCAATGGTCATATCAAAGACTTTAAGCCGGCGGACGGCATCCACGTCGGATTCGGGGATGCCCACTTCGATTTTCAGCCGATCGATCTGGAGGATCTGGGCCACAGGGTCGCCGGGGCTCAGAAAGGTTCCGTTTTCAATATAGATACGGTCCACAACCCCTTCCATGGGGGATAAAATGGTACACCGGGCCAGATTGAGCTTGGTGCTGTCCAGTTCAGCCCGGGTGGTTTTGACCCGTGCCTCGGCATCATCAAACTGGGACTGAGTGGCAAAATTATTCTTCATCAGGGCTTTGAGCCGGGTTTCCGTTGCCAGGGCCGTCTCGTAAGAGGCCAGGGCGGCATTATAGGCATTCTGATAATCACCGGCATCAATGAGGGCCAGGATGTCCCCCTTGTTCACGCGCCGGCCTTCCATGATTCGTTTATCAACGATCTTGCCCTTGATCTCAGAAAGGAGTTGAAGAGAAACCCAGGGCTTGACAACGCCGGGCAGGGTGATTTTTTCCCTGATCAGGGAAGGTTCGACAGGCATGGTGATGACATTGGTCAAAGCTTTCTCGGCGATTTCCCGGGATTGATTTTCCGCCAGGGCTTCTTTTTTTTCCGCAATTTTTTTGCCCAGGGGAAGGGTGATCAAGAAAATGATCAGCACCACGGCCAGAAAGGGAAGACTCTTCCGGATGAGCCTGAAAAATCTGTTTCCTGCGGTTTGTTTGTCCTTAAATTTGGTTTCCATACACATATCCTTCATTATAAAAATTCTCATGAACATATGGCCGATTAAATCGTTTTCAAGGGGTCTTACCGGCTTCAGGATCAAAATCCGTAAGCTGCGCAAACATCAGGGTGACGATGACAAGGCCGAAGCAGATCCCAAACAGGATCTGATAGGAAAGGGGCCCCTGGTGCGAAAACAGATCCAGCATCTTTCCGGCCAGGGCCGGGAACCCTGAACCGAAAAGGAGGGTCAAAAGGGGGGCTGCAGCAAAATACCCGGTGGTGTCCTCCCTTTTGCAGAAATTTTTAATGGCAGGAGAATACACAAGTCCCCGGGCTCCCCGGCAAAACCCCATGAGAAAACTGGCCCATAAAAATCCCATAAATCCGGGGAAAAAAATCAAAATTAGGAGGATCATAAGGCCGATGAGCTTTGTGGATAAAAATTTGCTTTTCAGGCTCAGGAGGTTCAAGGTCCCCAGCATCAGGTTTGCCAGGATGGAGCCGGCATAGATCAGGGCGACAAAAAGCCCGGCCGCCGTAGCGTCTTTGATTCCGAAATACTGGGTTGCGTAGATGGCGTAAAAAGAAAGCACCGTCAGGATAATATAATTGTCCAGGTCACCCATGAGGTATCTGACCAGGTTTTTATTTTGAACCATTTCCACAATGGTGTCTCTGGTGTGCTGATAAAACCCATCCTTGAGAGTAACCGGGTGTTCAGGCGAGGGCAATTCCTTTGTGAACAAAAAGCACAGGGACCCCAGAAGAAAGCAGAGGCCTGAAAAAAGAAAAATCAGGGCCGAGGAACGAAGGGAAAAGGAAAATTCTTCCACCATTTTAAGAATCAAAAGGCTTGAAATCAGTTTAGCCGTATTCTGGGAAAGATACATGATGCCCAGCCCCTGGACGCTTTTTCTTGGAGAAAAAATTTTCACCAGGAAATGAAGCCAGACCGGAAGGGTTATGCCAAGGCAAATGGAAAAAATTATATAAGAAATAAAAAAAGCTGGTAAAATCAGGACCGTATCCTTTGCAAAAAACAGATAAACGCCATAAAACAGGGTGGAGCAGGAGGATACCAGGTGAAGATACAGCACGATAATTTTTTTTCTTTCCCGGTTCCGGGCAAGATAGCTGGCCATCAAGGGAAAGAGGGAAATCCCCAGGATCAGGATGGAAGGAACAAGACCGATGAGAAAATCCGAGGCTCCGTTGTTTTTGAGAAAAATCTGGAGAAAGGTGGACTCCAGAATGACCGGAAATCCGAGGCCCCAGAAAAATTCCACCAGGGCGACGCTTGCGGCATTCCGTCTGAAATATGTATCTTTGAGGGTGTTCATTGTCCTGCATATGGAATTTTATAAAAAATTGATGCTACAATAATCATTATAAAAAATATAGTATAGTAAAAAATTGCGATAAATTATTATTTTCTCATGAGGAAAAGAAAAGGCCATGACCCTGACCTAGGATCAAGTCTTTGCCGTATTTTAATCCGGCAGGAGAATGGATATGTGGGTGCCTTTTTCTTCAGATGAATCCATATGGATGCTGCCGCCCAGGGTCTGTGCAATAAGCCGGGCGCTGTAGGTCCCGATACCGGAGCCTTTTGCCTTGCCGCTGGTGGTATATTTTTCAAAAAAAACAGGTTTGATTTCTTGGGGAACACTGCCGTTGTTGTGAATACAGATGACGGCCTGTGAATCTTTTTTTGACAGTGTAATACTGATCTTTTCGGTTTTCCGGGTTGCTTCAACGGCATTTTTAATCAGATTGGACATCATTGAATATATCAGGAGGTCTTCGGCTCTCACAATAAAGTTTCCGGTTTCAGCCTGGGGAAGATCCTCATTCCGGATCACAATCTGCGTCTGTTTCGTTCTGATGAGTGAATGAAATTCTTTTTCAATCCTGAGGATGATCCGGATCAGATCGACCTCCACAAGATTCAGCCGATAAATATTTTGCTCCATTTTGAACAGGTCAAGGG
>CAZAHK010000025.1:0-23608 GCA_964484555.1 uncultured Desulfobacula sp. | reverse complement strand
CCCCACTGCCGGATGGATTCAAGGGCTGTATTCAGTTCTGTTTCAAGCAAGGCCAACTGTTTCAGGACGACCTGCATGTCTTTTTTTTTCAAGGCCCCATGAATGATCCCGGCAAGATCCGCCACTCTTGTTACGGATAAATTACCGGCAGCGCCCTTCAGTGTATGGGTCATCCGGCAGGCCTGGTCCATGTCTTGTTCGCCAATTACAAAAGAGAGCCGGGCCGGAAAGTTTTTATATTCATCGCTGAATCGTGTTAAGGCCTTTAAATAAACCTCGGGTTTTTTCCACCGCAGGATGCCGCTTTTAATATCCACCCCGTCGAGACAAGGCGGGCCGGATCCCGAAAAAGATGGATCGGAGGCTTCATTCCTTGGCCGACCCCCTTGCTTCTGAATCAATTTCGCCATGGTCGCCGTCAGTTCATTGAAATCAATGGGTTTGGCCACCACCGAATCCATTCCGGCGGCTAAAGTTTTTTTTATTTCATCTCCCATCAAACTGGCCGTCAGGGCAATGATGGGGATATGAGCCCCGGTATGGGTTTCCATGGCGCGGATACGGGCCGTGGCTTCAAGCCCATCCATTTCCGGCATGTGGATATCCATGAGGATGATATCAAAGGCCTGATCTTGAAATGCTGAAACAGCTTGTCTGCCGTTACAGACCGTCGTGATGCCATGTCCTTGTCGTTCCAAGCGTGTTTTGACCAGAAGGGCATTGACTTCGATATCCTCTGCCAGGAGTATCCTGAAGCTGCGGCCCGGTTTTGAAACCTCAGCCTTTTTATCCGGGACCGGAGGCTCTGCTTCAACTCCTTGGCCGGGAATCGGATCAGCCATGATGATAAAATGAAAAACACTCCCCTTTCCCAGCTCGCTCTCGGCCCAGATCCGTCCCCCCATAAGTTCCACAATTTGCTTTGAAATGGTCGTTCCAAGGCCCGTCCCCCCATATTTTCGTGTGGTGGACATATCGGCCTGGGAAAAGGGGTCGAAAATTTTAGTCAGCCGGTCCAGGGGGATGCCGATTCCCGTATCTTTGACCATGAAATGCACTTGGCCTTCCTGATTCGCGGGCATGACCCTCAACGCAACCCCTCCCTGATGGGTAAATTTGATGCTGTTGCCGATGAGGTTGATCAGGACCTGGTTGATGCGAAAATCATCCCCTGAAAATGAACCGGATAGGGACGGATGAATCTCATAGTCAAGGGACAGCCCCTTTTTATGAGCTTCTATCGCCATGGTATCCATGGCTGTTTTTATCACTTCCATGAACCGGAAGGGTTTTTTTTCTAAAACCATCTTCCCGCTTTCCAGCTTGCTGACATCAAGGATATCATTTATCAGTGACAAAAGCCCCCTGGCGGAATGATGGGCAATGGACAACTGCTGCCGGATATCCCCTTTAATGGACTGATTTTCAAGAATCAGCTCTATAAATCCCAGCACGGAATTCATGGGCGTGCGGATTTCATGGCTCATATTGGCAAGGAATTTGTCTTTGGTAATATTGGCAGCTTCTGCTTTTTCTTTTGCCAGGGCCAAAGCTCTATTGGTTCTTTTTAATTCAGCCGTTTGGCGCTTGATTTCCGATTTCAATAATTTTGAATATCCGGCGTTCTGCGCCTGATTTTTAATTAAAATCTCTTCGTATTTTATTTCCAAAACCCTTATTTTTCTATCCCGTTGTTTTTTATGAACCTGCAGCAGTTCTTTGCCTTCGGTCAATAACCGGTCTTTATCAACCACTTCGGAACATAAACGCAAAACAGGGGTAATGCTTTTTTGCAAGGTTGCCAAATCTGCTTTTTCCGGCAGGGTGCAGAGCATAAGGCTTTGCCGCGTCTTCAGGTACAGGGAATAAACAAAAACATTTTCCTTGATCCGGGCACAAAGGGATTCTTCTGATGGCTTTGTTTTTCCCCACAATTCAGCTTCAAAATCCGAGTCAAGATGGATCGTCTCATTTAAAGAGATCCGGTTACCATCGCCTGAGATAATGGTGAAATCGTATTGGGGTAAATATTGCGCCACAAGTCGGAGAAAGAGATGATTCCCATCCACATCCGGTGCAAGGTCGTCAAAAATATCCATTGGCTCAATCCTTCTCCAGGCTATAGATTTCCTTCGCTTTCCGGAGTTCCTCCGGCAAATCTTCTGCAATGGCCCTGTATTCCTTTATATTGCCTTTCATATGAAGCAGCAGGGGGGGAGACAAGGCCATGGTGACTTCCGGAAAAGCCGACACCTTTAACCGGAAGACCAGGTACTCTGAGATCTGTAATATGCCGGAAAGGCTTTCCGGGGCCACGTCCGTCATATAACGATGGTGTTGTCCGATGCTATGCCGGATATCCTCTGATAACCGCCAGTCCTCGGCCAGCAAAGAACCGATGGCCTGGTGGTCCGTGCCCATGATGAAATATTCCTGTTCGGTGATCACCTGTTTTTCAGGGTTAAAGGTCATGCAGAATTCCCGGAACAGGTCCGGCGCCACCTGGTCTTCAACAATTAAACCGATATCATGGAGGATTCCGCATAAAAATGCGTCCTCTCCTTTTTGGGAGAATATTCTTTCGGCGATCATCTGGCAGCAGATGGAGACTGTGGCGCAATGGAGCCATAATCGATTTCTTGAAAAAGTATCAGTCCCGGAGGTTTTCGAAAATAAATGTTTGAGCGCATCAATCACAATTAAATTTCTCAGGTTATCGATCCCGATGAAGGCAACCGCTTCGGAAACACTGATGATTTTGTTCCGCAATGCGTAATAAGCGCTGTTGACAAGCCTCAACACCCTTAAAACAAGGGTGGGGTCCATCTTTATCACTTCTTCAAATTCCTGGAAGGTGCTGTTCTCATCTTCCAGCATATGGATGAGGCGAGTTGCAATGGACGGAATGGTTTTCATTTCTGTGAATTTTTTTAAAAGGGCCCTGGCCGTATCCAGGCGGCCGGCTGATTTTTTTGTCTGATGCGCCATCATTTATGCCGTTTTATACGATGTTCCATTTTTGCAAACTGTTCCAGGGCCCCATCAAAATCATAGACGCTTGTTTTTTCTTCCAGTTTCATCACCTCTCGTTCATACCCCATTTCACAGAGCGAGCCCCTGATCTCTCCCAGGATATCCATGGCGTCTACGTCATAATCAGCCAATCCGGCTTTTAGCGCCGACAGTTTCTTTTTCAATATCGCTGCAGGAAGTATGCCGGGAATCTCTTTTCCATCCGTGCCAGATAAGCTGTTTATTTCCTGAAAGGATTTGGTTATAGCGGTTTGGAGTGTTTTAAATTCGCCTGTTTTTAAAATCTCCCGGCCTTCTTTAACCCTCTGTTCCAAAGCTGCCGAAAGCCTGTGAACTTCCGTTGACTCCAGGTTGGCGGCGGTTCCCTTCAGGGTGTGGAGGTCCCGAAGGAGATCGGGTGTTTTCCCGGCTTTTTGTAATTCTTTCATCCGTTCAACGGCATCTTTAAAATTCCTTTCATAGGATTTGAGTATCCGGATATACAGATCGGCGTTTCCATCCATCCTGGAAAGCCCTTCTTTGACATTGAAGGATGTTAATTTCGTATAGAGCTCTTCGGTGTTGTCCATAGCGTCCGCCTCGGGATTATGATTTCTTCTTTTGTGACAGAATATCAACGGGTTTCACCTATTCGGGAAATTTGTTTTTTACCTCTATGATCCCGGGCAGCGCTGCCATAAAGGCATCCACCCCTTTGGGATCAAAATGCCCCCCTTTTTCATTTTTTATCAGGGCAACGGCATCTTCCGTTGTCCAGGCCTCCTTATAGGGCCTTTTGCTGGTCAACGCATCAAAAACATCGGCAATGGCCGTCAGCCTCGCAAAAAGATTGATTTCCGTTTTTTTCAACTGCTCGGGATATCCCTTGCCGTTCCATTTTTCGTGGTGTTGTTCGGCAACTATTTTTGCCATGCTCAACAGTTCACTCTTTGACTCGCCAATGATATGCCCGCCGATCCGTGTGTGTTCCGTCATTATCCGCCATTCATCTTCATTGAGTTTCCCCGGTTTTTTCAGAATGGTGTCCGGCACTCCGATCTTACCGATATCATGCATGGGCGAGGCATTCAAAAGCAATTCAGACAGATGCTCATTTAATCCGTAGGCCTTGGCAATAAGATAGGCGTACCGGCTCATTCTTTCTACGTGAAGCCCGGTGTCATTGTCCTTATACTCGGCGGCCCGTCCCAGTTTCCGGATGATCTCAAGCCGAGTTTCATTGATCTCCTTTGTTTTTTCCCGGACCTGTATTTCAAGGGCTTTTTTCTGATTGGACAGGGCAATCTGGGTTTTTATTCTTGCCTTGGTGATGGCCGGATTTATGGGCTTGCCGATATAATCCACAGCGCCGGTTTCAAACCCGCTGACCTCATCAACAGCCTGGTCCTTTGCAGTCACAAATATCACGGGAATGGATTTTGTCACAGGATTTTTTTTTAATGCCGTACATACCTCATATCCGTCCATTTCCGGCATCATGATATCCAGAAGGATAAGATCCGGCAGGGTTTTCTGGGCCACCTTCAGTGCTGTTTTTCCATTTGTCGCGGCTTTGATGTGATAGTCCGCTTTTAAAAGCCCTGTCAGGCATTCTATATTTTCAACCACGTCATCCACCACCAATACCGTATACATGCTTTATCCTTATGCAAAATCCGGGGTTTTTAAAATTTTATTTAAGATTTCAAGGGCTGCATCAAAATTATAGGCTGCTGTTTTCTTTTCCATATCCAGGATTTCTTTTTCCATGCCTGCCTTCAGGACAGAATCCTTTATCTGTTCAATGACATCCACTGAGGCGGTATCATACCCCTCCAGAAGCGTTTTCAACACAGCCATTTTTTCTTTCAAAGCCTTGTGCGACAACAGGGGATTTGTTTTCCCCGGGGGTGATATTTTTCTATCTGTTGCTTGAATGCCGGTCGATGGATCCTCCGATCCCGGAACAGATACCCCGGCCGTCCCGGCCGGGTCTCCTTTTTCAAAAGGGATGGAAAAATAAAAACAACTGCCCTTTCCATGGTCACTTTGAACAGAGATGCTGCCGTTCATCAGCTCAATGGTATTTTTTACAATCACCAGCCCAAGCCCCAAGCCTTCGTAATTTCTCGTCGCGGAGGCGTCTATCTGGACAAAGGGGCAGAAAATCCGGCCGGCTTGCGCCTCAGTCATCCCGATACCGGTGTCTTTAAAATAAAAGCCGATTTTCACCTTGTTTTCATCCTGTTCTTCGCGCCGGACCCTTATCCGAATCTCACCTTTTTCCGTAAATTTCACAGCATTGTCTGCAAGGTTCTGGATGACCTGGCCGAGTCTCAGCGGATCACCCTTAAGAAAAGACAGAACAGCAGGGTCTTTTTCCAGAAAGAAGCCTACGCCTTTTTCCCATGCTTTTTTTTCTGCTGCCCGGGTCGCTTTTTTCAGAACATCATCCAGATTGAAATCCATTTTTTCAATGAACAGGGTTTTGTCCTGTATTTTAGAAAAATCAAAAATCCGATGGATGATGGTGAGCAGGCTTTCCGTAGCCCGGTTTATTTTAAGGACATATCCCTGCTGCTGTTTGTTCAATTCTGTCTTTTCAAGCAAATCCGTAAATCCGATGATGGCATTCATGGGCGTTTTGATCTCATGGCTCATATTGGCCAGGAATTCGGATTTTACCTTGCGGGAGGCCTCAGCCATGGACAGGGCATTGTCCAATTGGATATTCTTTGCCTCCAATGCTGTCGAGTAGGTCTGCAATTCCTGGTCCGATTTCTGGCGGTTTCTGACATTTACTATCATCTCGGCAAACAACAGGAGCAGGGATCTTTCCTTTTCAGAATAAATATGGTGTTTTTTCACGGAATCAAAACCGATGAAGCCGGTACAGTGATTCCTATCCATGATGGGAATGGCGATAAGGCTTTTCACCTGCTGGGGTTCAAGGATTTGCCGGACACCATCGCCTTCCGGCA
The DNA here is from genome assembly GCA_964484555.1 of uncultured Desulfobacula sp. GTDB lineage: Bacteria > Desulfobacterota > Desulfobacteria > Desulfobacterales > Desulfobacteraceae > Desulfobacula. The sequence continues at coordinate 17,615 of CAZAHK010000025.1, read as the reverse complement.
GGTCCGACACCTCCGGAATATACATGGCCTCGCCTCTTTTATGGGAATCAGCCCACTGGGCGATATTTTCCAGCGGAATCTCCTGAAGATTGTTTATTTCAGGGTTTGTCCCCTCACTGCACCATTCATAGGTATTGCTGCACGTTCCTTCATCCCAGTCATAGTCGAAGATATAGGCCCGGTCAGCCTCAACAAAGGTTGCCATTTCACCCAGGCTCAGCTTCAGTGTATCTTCAACTTCGGACAACCCGATATTGATATATTTCGCTGCAATTTTCATCAGAATCGCTTGCAGTCGGCCTTGATCTTTCATACTCCTCCTGAGGTTTCAAATGTTCTGGTCCCGGTTCATCCCGATGCCGTTGTCGGAGACGGAAAAAAAGATATAGGACCCGGGGGATTCAATGACCCGGGGCAGGTTAAGGCTTAAAAGGCGAAGGGCCTCAAAGGCATGATTATCCGTAATTTTGGAGCTGGCCGTGGAGTGAATCATGGGCGGCAGGGGGTTGGGAATCAGGTCCACCCCTTCATAATCAAGGATATGTCCCGGGTTTGAGGTCACGATGCCGATACCTATTACACAATCCATGGGACTACCGCCGCCCACGGCAATAATGGCGTCACACTGTTCCCAGTTGTAAATCTCTGCACCCTTCATCACCTCATCGGACCTGGGGCTCACATTGGAAAAGACGGCATAATCCAGATCCTCCATGGCCAGGCTGTCTTCCACAAATTTTTTACAATACTGGCCAGCCGAGATTGCATGAATTTAAGATAAGCATAACAGGCCTTTGCCCAATATTCAAGGGGAAGTGTACGGTTTCGCCGGGTTAGCCTTGAAAATCTTTTAAAACAGTTTCTCCACCCGCTGTATAAACCGCTTGGCAATCCTTTCCTTTTCCCTTTGGTAGGACTCTTTCCGGTTATTAAAATAATCGGCCTCAAATTTTTTCCAGGGTTCAGAATCCGACAGGCACATCAGGGTGAGGGTTGTTTTTCCGGGAGGGGAATACCCCTTGAACAGGTTGTCGTAAATGGTAATACCGATGGCGGATTCCGCAGGATCGGCTTTCGGGGATAAGAGATCGCCGTAAGGATCATGGGATTCCTCAAGTTCGATTTCATAGTCCCGGACCTGGCTGATCGTCTTATTCAGGCCCAGAAAGACGATGAAGCTGGAAAGGGAAACCCGCCTTTTTTTTACCTCCCGGTCAAATTCCGGGGGGATGACATCCCCGGGCAGCAGATGATCGAACAGGGTCGGGATGCTGCAATTGGCAATGACGGCCCTGGCCGGGAAGGTTTTTCCGGTTTTATCCGTGACCCCGGACACATGGCGGTTTTGATCCAGGAGAATCCGCCCGACCTCGGTGTGATAGTGCGCCTTCCCATGGTCGGCCTCAACGCATCCGGCAAGGGCATTGCTCAGATCCTGGGATCTTGCCTTGTAATACTGCCCGCCGTGGACCAGGTATTCGCCCGTGGCCACGGCATAGAACAGGGCGTTGAGGTTTTCCGGCTGGAGCCCGTAATAGCCTGAAAAAATACCCAGGCAGTATTTGACGTCAGGGTCCTTGACATGCAGGGACATCCATTGCTCCAGGGTCAGGGGTTCAAGCCGGGCCATCATGGACGTATCAAAGCGTTTGCCGCCCCAGAGTTCGGCGATGACCTGTTCCATCTCCCCGTAAAAACCATAAATGCCTTTTGTTTCATGGGGGAAAACCCGGGACAGTTCTTTTTTAACCCCCTCCGGGTTCTTTGCCGGCAGGGTCACATCAAATTCAGGCGTGATGATCCGCCGGAGTTCGGGGGTATAGGCCGTCTTGAGCCTGTCCCAGATGCCGAGATCGGTCAGGATGGCCTGGGGCATGGCATGTTCGGCAACGGTGGCGTGCAGGGACACGTCAAAGGTGAAGTCCCCCCGGTCAAAGGAGGTGGCATACCCTCCCGGAACCGCATGCTGTTCCAGGAGGGTGACCTCAAAGCCGTGCTTGGCCAGATAGGCGGCCGACACAAGCCCCCCGAGCCCGGCGCCGATCACCACCACCGGAAAGGCTGCCTTATCGGGGATGGCTCGGGCCAGTTGTCCAAAGCTTGTCCAGTCGATGGCCGCCGCACTGGAGGCCATGACCAGGGTTTTCATAAAATTGCGCCGGGATAGGGCCGGGATCTGTTTCATGGGAGACCCCTTGTTTTGTTGGGGTTATTGGACATGGATGATGAGTTCTTTTCCGGCGGAATCCAGTTGAAAGGCCGCCTTTTCATATTCGGGAGGCCCCATGGAGCCCCGTGCGTCATTGGAAAATCCGTAGGCTTCGGCCGGGATGCCGAAAACCCCTTTGTCCAGCTCGCCGTTGCCGTTTTCATCGTGAAAGACCTTGACGGCGTATTCCCCGCAGGGAAGCACAAGGGCTTCCGCGACCCGGCCGTTGGCAATGGGAAAGATATAGCCCTTAAAGGGCGTGGCCCGGCTGAAATTCTCTTTGGAATCGGCCAGGGCCACCCTGGCGGCGCCGTTTGAATTATCAAAGCCCTCGATGATGAGGGCCAGCTCCCCGGTTCCGGGGTCACCGGCCAAGGCGGCCGGCATGGGGGGCAGAGCCAGGACGGCGGCCAGAAAGATCAAAAGCATCAAAGGTTTCATTTTGTTTCTCCGTTAAAGGGTTATTATGATCAGGCTATCCTGATGCCTTCTGATTTTATCAGCATGGAACCTGAACTCAACCCCGTTGAGACCAAGGGTAAAAATAAGGGGATGAAATGTCGGATTTAAAGATGAGCGTCTGGTGCAGGAAGCTCGGGCATGATGTCTGTTATGCAACCTATTATGGGCAAAAAGACCCTTTAAAACTGATTCCCAATGACCTGGATGTGGTTTTCCTTGCCTGTTTTTCCAGGGGCAGCGGACTGGCCTATGCCCTGGCCAAAGTTTTAAAACTGCGGCGGCCCCATATTCTGACCATCCTTGGCGGGCCCCATGCCAAACAGTTTCCGTCCGACGCCCTGAGATTCTTTGATGTGGTGGTCAAGGACTGCGATGAAAGCCTGGTCAGGGAAATTTTGAGGGATTTCCCGCGAAAAGCGGTGGTGACCACCCAACGCCGGTTAATGGACCTTCCCTGCATTGAAGAGCGGTTGCCGGAAATCAGGATTGCCGGTTTCCGGCGATCAAGGCCCACGCCTTTTTCCTTCATCCCCATTCTTTCCAGCACAGGCTGCCCCTATGCCTGTGATTTCTGTGTGGACTGGAACAACCCCTATACCCCTTTGCCCCTTGAACGGGTTGAACAGGATCTCTTGTTCGCGGCCAGGCATCTTCCAGGGGTCAGGATTAATTTTTATGATCCCAATTTCGGGGTGAAATTTGATGAGGTTATGGCCGTCATTGAAAGGATTCCCCATCCCAGAAAACAATGGTTTCTGACGGAAGGATCATTGAATTCATTACCCGGACCCCCTATGTGGCCCATTCCCTGAACATTCCCGCCCCCTTCGGCGGAACTCCTTTATTTGAAAGGTATCTTAAAGGGTCACGGATATTGACGGCCTTGCCCTTTACCTTTTACTGCAAACCCTATCTTGCCACCACATTGAAAAACTATACCCCCATTGCGTTTTATGAGAAACTGATGGACATTTTCACCCATATGACCTCTTTGGGCATCCTGGCAGGGGCTGTCAGAACCAGCGAAAACAAGATATTCAAAGCCTATCACCCCATCCGGAACCTGAGCCTCAGGCTGATGATCCGGACCATGGGGCAGATTCTGGCCCTTTTAAAGACAGACAGGGCTTTCCGGGCGTTTCATGAAGGAGATTCCCCTGTCCTGCCCGAATATTATCACCGTAAATATGAGGCCCTTCTGGGGCCGTATAAAGGCCTCATCTCCCGGGAAGAAAGATGCCCGGTGATGCAGGATAGCTGTTGCGAAACTCCATGAGCCTTAAAAGCCTTTTGTCCCTCCTTCTGAATTCATCCCGGGATGCCGTCGTTTTGGGGCGATGTTTTTTTAATCGGACCATAGGTTTCGTCTTCCCGCAGATCTTTTCCGACCTTTTTCATGATGTCGATGACATGATCGGTGTTTTCCTTATAGGCAACTCCTATCTCAAAAATGTAGGCAGACCATTCATTGGTCAAATTGCTTAGGGTGGAGATATTTCCATTGGGGAAGATGTGTACGGCACCCCCTAAATCCCGGAGAACCGTGGTGCGGAAATTAATTTTTTCCACAAGCCCGCCCGTCCCGTTGACAAGAGCAACATCACCCACCCGGATCTGGTTTTCCAGGATGATGAAAAAACCGGCAATGATATCGCGAACCAGATTCTGGGCCCCGAAACCAACGGCAAGGCCGACAACACCCGCACTGGCAATAATGGGGCCGATTTCAACACCGAATTCTTTTAACAGCACCAGACTGAACGTCAGCCATAGGGCAATAAACAGGGCCTGCTTGATCAAACGGACAATGGTTTCAATTCGTTTCTGGGATTCCGAAGGCGGCTCTCCCGCTTTCTGGCTTTTTATGATTAGATTTTTTTCAAGCCGCTGAATGGATTTTTGTAGCAGCTTCATGGCAACCCATGCAAAAACAATCATCATGGAGATGCGCAGCCCTGTCTTGATGATGGCCTCCCAGGTGAAATCACCTAGAAAGCCATAAATGAAATTCATTTTATTCCCCCTTCTTCAGTAAGGTTTTATCCGTCAATGACGTCGGGAGAGTCCAGGGCCTGGCCATTGGTTTTGATGCTCTCTTTATCCCCTGCAAGATGTCGTCTCTGTTTGTCCTTGTATTTTCTGATCTGCAGCTTGACCTTTTCCGCCAGGGCATCAATGGCGGCATACATATTGTTCTCAGCCTCTTCTGTTGCATTGATTCTGATTTTATCGCAGGTCATGTTGACGTCCGCAATATTGCGCAATTTTTCAACGGACAGGACGATATGGACATCGGCCTCTGAATCCAGCATTTTGTCGAGTTTTTCGAATTTTTCAGAAATGTGTGATTTCAGGGCATCGGAAGAATTTAAATTTTTAAACGTAATGGAAATTTGCATGGGAACCTCCGGAAAAAGATGAACAGTTGTCTATACCGTAACATATCCCCCCGGTCATATCAATGATTGAAACAGGTCCTGAATTATTTTATTCTGCCGGATTTAATAATAGCCGGAACCGTCCCAGCAATGGGTGCAAAGCCTGTTTTTGGGAAGGCCGATGGCGGCCACCAGGTCTTCCAGGGTCTGGTAGCGGAGGCTGGTCAGGTTCAGCCGTTGGGTGATCTTTTCCACCATGGCCGAATGTTTGTCTGATCCGTCAACGGCATAATCCGTAAGATCCGGGTCCTCCAAGCCTTCAATGTCATAGATGGCTTTTCTGCCGGCCAGGTCTAGGGTGGAGCGTGAGGTGGAAAAGTTTAAAAAAAGGCAGGGGTGAATGAGGCAGGGGCAGGCAATCCGCATATGAACCTCCTTTGCTCCGTATTCATAGAGGATTTTTGCATGGTCCTTGAGCTGGGTTCCCCTGACAACGGAATCATCGCAGAAAAGGATTCGTTTTCCTTTGATAATCTCTTTTATGGGGATCAGCTTCATCTGAGCCACCAGATCCCTCATCTCCTGGTTCTGGGGCATGAAACTCCTTGGCCAGGTGGGCGTATATTTAACATAGGGCCTCATATAGGGGATCCGGCTTTCATTGGCAAAGCCGATGGCATGGCCGATGCCGGAATCCGGAATACCGGCCGCCAGGTCCACGGTTTCCGTTTCCCTTTTTGCCAGGGCAGCTCCGCAATGATACCGGACGGTTTCCGTGTTGATGCCTTCATAGGAGGAGGCCGGATAACCGTAATACACCCATAAAAACGAGCAGATCTGCATGTCTTTACCCGGAGGCCGGACCTGTTCAAATCCCTCGGGGGATATCCGGACGATTTCATTGGGGCCTACATCATATTCCACTTCAAAGCCCAGATTTGAAAATGCGCAGGATTCAGAACTAGCTGCATAGGCGTCACTGCGTTTTCCGATGATGATAGGCGTTCTTCCCAGCCGGTCCCGTGCTGCAAAAATACCGTTTTCCGTCAGCACCAGCATGGAGCAGGACCCTTTGATTTTTTCCTGGGCATTTGAAATCCCTTCGTCAAAAGACCCTTTCTGGCTGATGAGAACGGCCACCATCTCCGTGGGGTTGATATCCCCTCCGCTGGTTTCGGCAAAATGGATATTCTGCGAAAACGCATCCTTGGCCAATTCATCCAGGTTGGCAATTTTTCCCACGGTGACCACGGCAAATTTGCCCAGATGGGAATGGATGACAATGGGCTGGGAATCGGTGTCACTGATCACCCCTATCCCCATATTGCCGGTCAGACCGGAAATATCCGAATCAAATTTTGATCTGAAATAATTGTTTTCAAGGCTGTGAATGCTTCGGTGAAATTCTTTTTTATCAAGGGTGGCCAGCCCTCCGCGCCGGGTTCCCAGGTGAGACAGGTAATCTGTCCCGTAAAAAAGGTCCTTATTGCAAGCTCTTTTTGATGTACAACCGAAAAAACCGCCCATGGGTGTTCTTCTCCGTTTTGTTTAGGGGTTACCAGTCTATGGGAAAATAATCCTTTAGAAATTTACCGCACCAGTGCTTTCCGGTGAGAATCCCGTGAAAAAAAGGATCACAGACCCTGGCGGCCCCATCCACAATATCCAGGGGCGGCTGGAAATCATGGATTTCCTGTTTCTGCCGGGCCAGGACGGCCGGGTCCTCATCCGTGACCCATCCCGTATCCACGGCATTCATATAAATTCCGGATTTGGCCAGTTCCCCGGCCGCCGTATGGGTCAGCATGTTGAGGGCCGCCTTGGCCATATTGGTATGGGGATGGCGGCTGTCCTTTTTGAATCTGAGGAATTTGCCTTCCATGGCCGAGACATTGACAATGTGTTTCTGCCCGGTGTTATCGCGCTTCATGAGGTTTTCCATGCGGTTGCAGAGCACAAAGGGGGCCACGGCATTGACCAGTTGGATTTCCATCATCTCCGAGGTTTCAATCTCTCCCAGCTTCAACCGCCAGGAATTGACGCTTCTCAAATCTACCTGCTGAAGATCGGCATCCAGCCGTGCTTCCGGGAAAACCTCGGGCACATTCAGGGTATGGTCATAGGAATAGGGAATCTGGGACAGTTGGGCCGACAAGCGCAGGCCCACGCCGGGGGTCGTGCCGCTCCAGGTCACGGGCAGGGCGGTTTCCCGGCCCACATGGTCTGGCGGGTCACATTTCAGCTCACCTAGGCAGTCCTGGTATTGAAGGAGAAGGGATTGGGCGGCTGCGGGCAGATCCTTCACCTTCCGGTTTTCGGTTCCCATGAGATGGGCATAAAATCCCGGCGGCCTCCGGACGGTCTGGGCCGCATTATTGATGAGGATATCCAGGCGCTGATAGGTATGTTTGATATACTCGCAGAAGAGTTCAACACTGGGGATATGGCGCAGATCCAGCCCGAAGATCCGGAGTCTGTGACCCCAGCCGGAAAAATCCGCCTCCTTTGAAAACCGCAGGGCCGAATCCTTGGGAAACCGTGTCGTGGCAATGACCCTGGCCCCGGCCTGGAGCATCATGAGGGTGGCCTGGTAGCCGATCTTGAGCCGGGACCCGGTGATGAGGGCGACGCGGCCATCCAGGGGTGCGGTCTGGAATCGTTTCCGGTAATTGAAGTCTGCGCATTCCGGGCACAGGGCATCATAAAAATGATGGAGATCCGTAAATTCAGCCTTGCAGATATAACAGTTGCGGGGGCTGTCCAGTTTCTTGGATGCTATTGTGGCTTCCGGCCCGGCCTTGTCCCCTGAAATCTGCCTGGGCGCCTGGAAGACCTCGGCCTCCCGGGCTTTGCGGATACCGGTGTCTCCCCTTAGACGGCGTTCCCGGGTCACAGAAGCCAGCCTGCCCAGCCTTTTTTTGTCCTTGTTCCGCTTTTTGATTTCTTTCCGGTCCGGCCGGGATAGTTTCCCGGCTGCCGTGATCAGGGCAATCCGTTCCGGTTCCGACAGACCCGCCAGGAGTCCGGAATTCTCCGCCAGGCTTTCCAGGAGGGGAATGCAGTTTCGGACGGCGGCCAGGGAATCCTGTTCCGTTTTTTCAATGGGGGTATTCTGTTCCGGGTTGATGGGGGCCACCTTTATCTTATGCGGCCCTGTTAACCATATGGGCCGACCGTGTTTAAAAGAATGAAATTATTATAGATTTTTCACGGCTTTGTCAATCCGGAGCCCGGCAAAAAATTTTTGACCGAACCTCTTTTCTTGACAGAACGCCGCAATTGTCGCATACAGAAAAGAACGGTCGCTTACCCCGATTCAATCAGGAGAAACACATGGGAACGAATAATATCGTATTTCTGGAAATTCTGGAATGGTTTGACAAGACCGGCCGGGAAATTGTTCAGCGCCTTCCTGCAGAGGGCTCGGCAGAAATCAAATTCGGTGCCCAGATGATTGTCCGGGAGAACCAGGCCGGGATCTTCTTTTATAATGGAAAGGCCCTCCATGTGTTCGGGCCTGGCCGGCATACCCTGAAAACCGCCAATATTCCCGTCCTCAACAAGATGCTGGCCCTTCCCTGGGGTTTAACCAGCCCCTTGCGGGCCGAAGCCTATTTCATCAATATGAAAATCTTCCCGGATCTGAAATGGGGGACCCGGGACCCCGTAGCCTTTAAGGACAAAGAACTGGGTCTGATCCGGCTTCGGGCCTTCGGCATGTTTAATATCCGGGTCATCCAGCCCCTTTTGTTCATCAATTCCCTTATCGGCACCGTGGCCGGGTTCACCACCTCGGATATGGAGGAATACCTGGGCCGGGTGATCGTTTCCCGGTTCAATGATTATATGGGGGAGAACCTGGACACGATCCTGAATCTTCCGGGCAATTATGAAGCCTGGGCCAGCGGGCTGAAAAAAAATCTCAGGGATGATTTCAGCCGTTTCGGCCTGGGGCTGACGGATTTGTTTATAACCTCCATCACCCCTCCCGAGGAAGTCCAGAAGCGCATGGATGACAAAAGCGCCCTGGGCCTGTTTGAGGACATGAACAAGCTCATGCAGTTAAAAGCCGCCGCTGCCATGGAAAAAGCAGCGGAAAACCCCGGAGCTGCCGGACAGGCCATGGGCATGGGGCTTGGCTGGATGATCCCGCCCATGGTATCAAAAATCATGGATGAAACTTCGGCCGGGCCGGGGAAAAATTTACCCCAATGCCCGGATTGCAGCCGGGCTATTCCTGAAGATGCCGGCTTCTGCCCCTTTTGCGGCCACCAGATCATGGTGTTTTCCCAATGCGTGAACTGCCATAAAAATCTGCCGCCCAATGCCCGGTTCTGTTCCCGGTGCGGCACGCCGGTGAGCCCCCAAAAAACCGCCCGTCTCTGCAAGGGCTGCGGAACCGAAAATCTGGTTCAATCGACCTATTGCAACCACTGCGGTGAACGGCTTTAATTTTAAAATAGACATGCGCTGCCCCCGCTGCGGGGCGCCCGTGGTTCTGGATGAAACGGAATGCATTGTTCAGTGCGGTTTCTGCAAAACCCGGCATGTCCTTCATACCGGGCCTTTTTCGTCTTATTACCTGGAGCCGGGCCCTGACCGGCCCCGGGCAGCGGCACTCCTGTATGTGCCCTATTGGCGACTCAAGGGTATGGAATTCCGTTTCAACGGAGCAGAACCTATGTGCCGGGTCATGGACCATTCCTGCCCGGCCGTTGATGGAACCGGGCTGCCGGTTTCCCTTGGCCTCCGCACCCAGACCCGGCCCCTGAAATTTATCCGCAAGGGTCTTGACGGCATTTTCACGGCTCCGGACATATCAAAGCAAGCCGCTCTGGACCAGATGTCCGGGGGGGATGGGGACAAAACCTATATCGGAGAACTCCTGAGCCTTATTTTCATGCCCTTTTACCGGGACAGGAGCAGGATGGTTGACGGATTATCAGGACAGGTTCTGGACATGGCGATGCCGGATTTTTCAGCAGATAAGCCATTCCCGGCCCATCCCCTTTCCTTTACCCCCTGTCTCTGCCCGGATTGCGGATGGGACCTGGACGGCCGAACCGATTCCCTGGTCCTGTCCTGTAAAAACTGCACGAGTTTCCGGCTGATCCGGGAGAAAAAATTAAACCGGCTGTCCGTGGTCTTTTCCGGCCTAGACCCGGACCCGGCCGTGCTGCTGCCCTTCTGGCGGCTTCAAGTGGGCTTCAGCCGCGCAACATGGTCCACCCATGCGGATTTGATGAGACTTGCCAATGTACCCCGGCAGGTCACCCAGGATCAGGAGAAACAGGCCCTGGAATTTTATATTCCGGCGTTCAGAATCGCTCCCAAGCTTTTCTTAAGGCTTGCAAAGCAGATCACCCTATCCAAACCGGCATTGGGCCAGGCAACAAAAATACCGAGAACGGCGCTTTATCCGGTGACCCTGTCCCTGGATGAAGGGGTTCAGGCGGTCCTGCCGGTATTGAGAACTCTGGTTGTCCCAAAAAAAGAAACCCTGGAGATTCTGAAAACGGAAAAATTGACATTGACCGCCTTCAGCCTTGCGTACCTGCCATTTCAGGCGTCGGGAAATGATTATGTCCAGAGTGAGGCAGGTATCGGTTTCCAGAAAAACGCCCTTCACGCCGGGCATAACCCCTGAGCCCGCAATGCCTGAATCAGTCCCCGGTCATGCAGGCATTGCCGATATTTTGAAGATTGACAAAATCAAAGGCCCGTGTCAGATTGCGGCTGAACTTTGTCGCAATACCCGGTTTTTTAGGCGGACGGATGCAGGAAACCCCCATACAGCAAAGACCCATCGGCATTTTTGATTCCGGTGTGGGCGGACTCAGTGTATTCAAGGAAGTCAGGAAACTCCTGCCCTTTGAGGCCGTCACCTATTTTGCCGACAGCGGCAACTGCCCCTACGGTTCCAAAACCCGGGAGGAGGTTCTTTTACTGGCCCGGAAACACATTGAATTCCTCCTGGTGCATCACTGCAAGCTGATTGTCATTGCCTGCAATACCATTACCGCCGTGGCCATTGACCATTTCAGATCCGAATACGGAATCCCCTTCATCGGCATGGAACCGGCCCTGAAACCTGCGGCGCTCCGGACCCGGACAAAGAAAATCGGGATACTGGCCACGGAAAATACTTTTAACGGCAGATTGTTCAAACAGACCTTTGAAAAACACGCAAACGGTATAGACGTCTTTATCCAGCCGGGATACGGCCTCGTCGAACTGGTGGAAAAGGGCGAGCAGAACAGTGAAAAGGCCCGGCTGCTACTGGAACGCTATCTGACCCCCATGATGGAAAAGGGGGCCGACACCCTGGTGCTGGGTTGCACCCATTATCCGTTTTTAAAGGACATGATACAACAGGTGGCCGGCACCCGGCTGGCCGTCATCGACCCTTCCGATGCCGTGGCGGCCCAGACCAAAAGAATCCTCATGGAATATGGTCTGATCTCGGATAGCCGCAGGACGCCCCAGTTGAATTTTTTTACCACCGGTGAAAAAAAAATGGCGGAACGCTTTTTCTCTCTTGCCGTATTCGGCCCCTTCCAGCTTGAACAGATCGGCCTATAACCCCATCAGATCATCCTGCCAGGGCTTTTGCCCTCATTCACCGGACAAGAACCAGGCCCGAGGCCCGGCCCAGCTTCAGGGCACTTCTGAATTCTTCCGGCGATAGAGGCAGGGACAGTTCCTTGAATTTTTCCGTCTCCCCCATGGGCCGGTACTGGGACATGAGGTTGACATGGCAGTATCGGTCTGCCGCCGCAGCCTCCCAGAATTTAAAATCCGGCATATAAATATCCACGACACCCCTTAAGATTTTCAGGGTTTCAACACTGTCATAGCCCGATGAATTATAGACCAGGGGAAGTCTCAGCCCAAGGCCCGCCGCAATATCCATGGCCTTTAAGATTTGGGAAACCACATGGCTGGGGGTCACCAGATTGATATTGCAGCACCCCATGTTCTGGAGATAGAGCATGACGGAAGCGATCTCCTCGGCCTGCCGGATCTTTTCTTTCAGTGCGCCTGTTTGTGAGGCCCTGACATATCTGGGAATAAATGGGGTCATGGATCAATGCCCGGATCATAAATCATCGTTTATCCATATCCTGATATTTAAAGAAGTTCAGGCCCGAAGTCAAAAAATTATTTGGGTTGACTCTTTATTGCTCTCTACGATATGGAATGATCTATGGAAGGTATTACCATGAAACCTGTTTCTTGAGGCCTATAGGAATCCATGAAAACCAAGAGCCGTTTCCCGGAATTTTTTTTAAACCAATATGATCCAGGGGATAAGGAACTCTATCTCAAGGCGAAATTTGTTCTGATCATCACCCTTATTATTGTCCTGTCCCTCTTATCCACCATGGCATATGCCTATTTTATGCTGGGTTTCAGCCGGACCGTCATCTGCACGGAACTGGCCGGCTTTGCCGTTATCCTGTCGGCTTTGATCCTTCTCATCAAGGGCCGTTACGGGCTTGCCGTCCATACCCTTCTGACGGCCGGGTTCGGCACCATATGGATGGTGATGTTCGTCTCACCGAATACCAGACCCCTGACCGTGCTGGACACCATTGTTTTTGTGCCGGCCCTCATGAGCGCCATGCCTCTCATGTTTTTTAAACGCCGCCGTCCCATGGTTCTTTATTTTGCAGCCAATATGGCCGTTTTCTGGCTTTTTAATGTATATCTTTTTACGGTCGAGGATCTGACAACAACAGAACGCCTGGATTATTTTTTTGATAATTCCATTGCCATGATCTTTGTATTTTTTGTGTCCTTTACCTTGCTTTCAATTTATCAGCAGGTTCTGACATTGTTGAAACAGGAGCTGGAGGAGCGTAAAAAAGCGGAAAAAGCTCTCCAGGAAAGCGAAAACCGGCTTTTTGTGCACCTGCAGAACACACCGGTGGGCGCCATTTCATGGGACAGGGAGTTCAGGGTGATGGAGTGGAACCCTGCGGCTGAATCCATATTCGGGTATAGGAAACAGGAGGCTGTGGGGAAAAAAATATCGGGGTTGATTTTTTTCCCGGAGCACGTTCATCCGTTTGAAAAAGATTACCGGGCGCTCTTGTCCGGCCGGGGAGGGGATCGCAGCATACGCAAAAACAGAACCCAAACCGGGAAAAGCATCCTGTGTGACTGGTACAATACGGTCTTAAAGGATACCAGGGGCGAAATCATCGGCGTGGCTGCGCTGGTCAATGATATAACGGAAATCAAAAAGACCCAGGAAATGATCATCCAGTCTGAAAAAATGGTGTCCGTCGGCGGGCTTGCCGCGGGCATGGCCCACGAGATCAACAACCCCCTGGCCGGAATGATCCAGAACGCCCAGGTCATCCATAACCGGCTGACAAAGGATTTGCCGGCCAATACGGCTGCGGCCCGGGAACTGGACCTTTCCATGCCTGCCATCCGCCGGTACATGGAGATCCGGGGAATATTAAACCACCTGGACAGCATCACCCAGGCAGGGATGCGGGCGGCAAAGATCATCGAAAACATGCTGAGCTTTGCCAAAAAAAGCGATGCCTCCAGAAAAAAAGTTGATCTGGCCGTGTTGGCGGACAAAACCCTTGACCTTGTAAAAAATGATTATGGTTTGAACAAAACCCATGATGCTAAACATATGGACATTGTCCGGGAATACAGCCCTGATCTTCCGGCGGTGTTCTGTGAGGAGAGCAAGATTCAGCAGGTGTTGTTCAATCTGTTTAAAAATGCGTCTGAATCCATGGGAGGCGGAACGACAGAGGGAGAGGGGCCGAGGCTCATCATCCGTCTGAAACAGGAAGACCGCATGGTCTCTATTGAGGTGGAGGATAACGGTCCCGGTATGGATGAAGAAACCCGCAAACGGATTTTTGAACCCTTTTTTACCACCAAGGGCCCGGAAAAGGGAACCGGCCTTGGGCTGTCTGTTTCCTATTTTATTGTTGTGGATAATCACGGCGGCCGGATGACGGTGGATTCATCTCCCGGAAAGGGGGCCCGGTTCACCGTCAGGCTGCCTTTAAGGTCGGAAACCCCATTATGATAAAAACCGTCGTCATGGTCCTGGGATCTGCCGCGGCCCTTTATGCCATCGTCCTGGCCGCCTTTTATCTGTTCCAGGAAAAAATGATATTTTTCCCCGGCCCGGCCCGCTTCGGCCATTGCCCGGACATGGGGCACCGCGGGGCAAAGGCCGAATCCTTTGGAGATATCCGGTATTATATTCAGAAAAGCCCGTCCCCGGCGCAGTGGATCATCATCTTCCACGGCAATGCCGGCAATGCCTGCGACCGCACCTATTTTTTAGACCTTCTGGAAGGGTTTAACGTAAACCTGGTGGTGTTTGAATATCCCGGATTCGGCCGGGATGGAAAGAAACCCGGCGAAACCGTGATCCTGGAGGGAGCCCTTGCCCTGGTCAACCATATCCAAGCCCTGGCCCCCGGCCTTCCGGTCTATCTTATGGGCGAGTCCCTGGGCACCGGGGTGGCCACCTTTGTTGCATCCCAGACCCCGGTCAGCGGCCTGATCCTGATCTCCGCCTATCCCTCCCTGTCCCGTGTGGCCCGGTACCATTATCCCTGGCTGCCCGTGCATCGGCTCATGAAACATCGGTTCGAGGCCTCGACCTGGGCAGGCCGGACCCCGGCCCTCCTGTTTCACGGCGAAGAGGACGATATCATCCCCATCCGGTTTGCCCGGGAGCAACTGGCCTGTTTTAAAGGCGAAAAATCCCTGGTGGAAATCCCCGGCGCTGGCCACAACGATATCACGGATGTCGGCACCAGCCTCATCCGGGAAAAGGTCCATTCATTTATAACCCAACCCTGAACAAAGCAGGCGAGGGGTATTGGGTTTGTAAGCAGGCCACAGATTGGGGCAAAGCTCCAATCTGCTTCAACGGAAGCTTGGTAAATTTGAAAAAGCCTTTTCCTATAGATAGTTTAAAAATAGATCTTCTGAAAAAAAAGAAATTTTCTTGGTTCCCCTGCCATTTGACATTCTGGTGAAAATATTTCATCATATTTAATACTGAACCAATAAATGCAATGAAGGAGACTCACTTGGACGAAAAAAGATCTTCCATAGAAAAGGCTTGCAAAGAAATAATCAAAGATTTTGAAGGAATTCTGAAATGGAAATGGGATGATCGGTTTGAAGCGCTCCTGGCTGAATTTACGATACAAACACAGGATAAAGTGACTGGTGTCTTAAAAAAGCACCTTCAAAACACCTGGGATAACAAGACTATCAAAAACGCACCGGATATCGTTAAAACCACAAGTGAATATTTTGGAGACCTTCGAAAGGGCCAGCTTCTGTTTACAACAGAACCGGAAAACAGCGATCAGATCTTTGCAGTATGGTGGCCATGGGGCGATGGCCATTCTGTTTCCGTTAGGATTACAATAGCTGGTTGTAAATAAAAATCTGCTTATGGTAGTCATGTCTGAAATGACCTTGATTACCTTTTAAAATATCAATTGAAATATAGTAAATCAGGACATTTCTAATTAACTGTAGGAAAAGGAAAAAATGTTAATCAAAGAAAAAATTCTAAAATTAGTTCAAAAAAATGATAGTGATTTACCAACACTTTCGGTTGTCATTAATAAAATTATTAGTGTTGCTTCGAATAAAAGATCGACAATCGATGAACTTGGGGAAATTATATCCTATGACCAAGCCATGACAATTAAATTATTAAAGCTTTCCAATTCCATATATTACTCACAAAAAACAAAAGTTGAGACTATTGAAAGAGCCATTGCTGTTATAGGATTAGATGAAATTATCGGCATTGCATCTGGTATGGAGGTTTTATCTTCTTTCAAAGATGCGTCCGGAATGAGTTTAAATATGAGTGCATTTTGGATACACAGCATTGGTGTGGCAATGGCATCAAAAGAACTCGCTAAGAGAACAAATCCTGGAATCGCCAATAAAATTTTTATTCCGGCACTGCTTCATGACATTGGAAAGATTGTTTTTTCAGTATATTTTAAAGACGAATATAAAATCGTCCAAAATTTTGCTGAGGAGAATAAAGAAACACTACAGTATGCTGAAAATGCAATATTCGAATTGGATCACGCTGTACTTTCAGCTCTTTTAATGAAACGATGGAATTTCCCAAACTCCATTGTTTTACCATGTCGATTTCATCATAATCCTGATTCAGCACCGGTTGAATTCAAACACCATTCTTATATTATTGCCCTGGCAGATCACATAACACAAAAGGCCGGTGTCGGACTTCGGGGATGCTTGGTCCCAAATATTCCTGAAAATTCGTTGGCCAAATTGGGGATAAACCAAGCCAAAATAGAGTTGATTATCGATCAGATTCGAAGAAAAAAAGATGAAATCCAGACATTTTTTGAAATTACCATGAAAGCTTAATCTTATAACTTTTACAATACACAGTTCAATTCTGATCCTGCTTCAAAAAACTGCAATCGAAATTAAATGACTTTTTTGAAGATGTTCAAAAAGGAAAATACATTGGCTACGGGCCGGGGATTTCGATAAAATTAAACTTTACTTGATAACAATAATAATCAACGGCCTTTCCCCATAGTGTTTTTTATAATATAAAAAGTTGACCAAGTACTAATGGTATTATTCAACGGGTCCGGATTCCGGCATTTTTTATTCGTCTGATTAACCCTGTACCCCATATATTGTCTCATCCTCGCTTCATCTGACAATGTGCCTTCCCTCTATCATCTGCTCATGGAAAACCCGAAATTCAAACGCATGGACCATTCCACCCTGAAGGTCTGCATAACGGCTGCTGCCGCCTATCCCGAAGACTCCCAGAAAAAACTGGGCAGTATCGGGCTGCCTCTGCCCAACACGGATATCCGGCTGGTGGATCCTGATACCCAAAACCCCGTGGCCCAGGGAGAGCCCGGTGAAATCTGCATCAAAGGCCACCAGGTGATGGAAGGGTATTATAAGCATATTCAGGTTTTTATATTATAAAAATTAATGCGGAAGAATGTCTATTGACAATGGTTTCAGTCCATATAGTTTAATAAAAATATCAAAGCTAAAAAAGCGTCAAATACCATATGTAGGGTTCCCGAATCTTGTCTTGACTGAGTCTTTAAAATGCCAGTTAGCGCTTTAGGTTTCCAGCCGAAACCCCATATAAATAGACAAAATATGCACTGAAAAAACTTAACAATACCCATAAATCAAAACTATTTTTCGTTTTAATTTGAAGTCATGAGCGTTGCAAGTAAACTAAATTTTTTTGGGGTTGATATCAAAAATTGAAAATGCCCTTGAGTTGAATAGCAATAATTTTCCTTGCATTTAAAAAAACAAATGATATAAGCTTGCCTTAATCGGGAATGAAAGTAAATATTATATCGGCATAATTTTCAAAGCAGTTCATAAAATGGGAGTACTTACCAGATTTCGGATCTCCGTTCGGTCATAATGAATACAATATGATGAATGATCCAATGTCATGAATACATCATCCTGGAAATCGAGGACAACAAATAAACCGATAACCTGGTGGATTGTACGCG
>CAZAHK010000024.1:0-32218 GCA_964484555.1 uncultured Desulfobacula sp. | reverse complement strand
TCCCGGCCTCATTGGCCAGCATGGCTTCAGGGGCGATGGACATATTGATGACATCCGCCCCCCAGATCCGGAACATCCTGGATTCTGCAACGGTTGAAAACCTCGGTCCTTCAATGGTGATGACGCAGCCTTGGTCGTGAACCGCCAAATCCAGTTTCCGGGCGCAGTCCGAAAGACATCTTCTCAATCCTTCATGAAAGGGATGGGCCATGGCCGTATGAACCGGGCCGTTTTCAAAGGATTCCACAAAAGAAGTCTTCCTGAACCGTGTAAAATCAATAAATTGATCCAGGATGACCAGATGCCCCCGGTTGATTTCCTCTCTTAAGCTGCCGCAGGCCGTCGTGGCAATGATATGGGTCACCCCGGCCTTCTGAAGGGCCCTGATATTGGCCCGGTTATTGACCTGGGTGGGGCTGTACTGGTGTTTCCGGCCGTGCCGGGCCAGGATAACGGTTTCGACACCCTGAATCCGGCCGGATAAAAGGGAAGAGGACGGTTCTCCATATTCGGTTTGGATATGAAGCGCTTCGGGGTTTTGTAAAATATGGGGATCATCCAATCCTGATCCGCCGATGATACCGATTTTCAACATTCCGGTTCTCCTGTAAAATTCTTTGTCGATCCTGAAAGCGCCTAACACAATTGGAAAGACTTATCAAGAGGACCTGAGCTTTTTTATTAAGGTTGCCTTGTCCAGGCAGACCGCCTGAAGCGCAAGAGCAGCACTTGAGTTTTTAAGGGAAATCTCCATATGGGATGAGGACGAGGCTATGAGAAATAATTCCCGGTCCCCGGCCTGGGCATAATGGGAAAAGACTTTGCTGATCCTTTCACCGTTGATGGACAGGCTGAATTCCCGTCCCTGTACAAACCGGTTAAAGGATTCCTCTTCGATATTCAGGATCAGGTTTCCAAAGTGGTCGATATGGATGACGCACAATTCCAGGGAATCCCTGCCCTCCCCGATCCGGGGGAATTCATATTTCACGCAGCTTTCCAGGGCTTTTCCAAGCAGGGGGATATCATTCAGCCCCTTTGAAATATGGGCTGCAACAGAGGCGAATATATCCCGGCCGTGGAAGGTTCCGGAGACCGGGTTCAAAAAATAAGCCGCGTTGGTCAGATGGATCATGCCTTTGATCCTGTTGCGGTTTGCCGCTTCCCACAGGATGCCGTTGTCCGGGCCGACAAAATAATAATCCTCTGTTTTGATGCAGATGGCTTTCCGGGCCGAACCGACTCCCGGATCAACCACCACACAGAAAACACTGCCTTTGGGAAAATAGGAAAAGGAGGTGGCCAGTAAAAAGGCTCCCTGTAAAATATCCTGGGGAGAAACCTCATGGCTCAGATCCATGATGGACGTTTGGGGGCTGATGGACGCCACCACCCCTTTTAATATGCCTGCATAGGCATCTTTGAGCCCGAAATCCGTTAAGAGGACAATGGGACTTTTTTCCATGACCATCAAAATATGCCCCCTCCCGTTGATTTGTATTGATCTTTGAACAATACCTGCACTATACCAGCAACCTGGGACAAGGTTAATCCTTTTTTTAAAAAAATGAACTTGAAAAAAATCATAAATCCGTTAATATTGAAACAAAAAATTAATCCATAGCCATTGCACCCATATTTATTCTTTGAATATCAAAATATATGATCGAGGAAAGGAAAATTTCCATGAAAATACTTGTTGTTGATGACGAGCTGGTCAGCCGGAAAAAAATGATGAAAATCGTAGCCGATTTCGGCCAATGTGAAGGGGTCATAAATGGGAAAGCCGCCATCAGCGCAGTAAAAACAGCCCTTGAGGAATGGAAACTCTATAACCTGATCACCCTTGATATTTCCATGCCGGACATCAGCGGGACCGATGTGCTGACCGCCATCCGGAAGATGGAAACGGAACGCGGTCTTGAGCCTCAGGAAAAAGCAAAAATCCTCATGGTCACCTCCCATTCCGATATGGATACGGTAAAGGCCTGCATTGGAAAATGTGACGGCTATGTGATCAAGCCCTTTAATAAAGAGGTTTTGGTCGAAAAAATGAAAAAAATAGGGCTCCTTTAGGCGGTTCCCTTATTTTACCCAGTTTTTTTTGAGAATAAGCGTATACAGGCTTACCATCAGTAACGCCATGCAAAATCCCATATGCGTCAGATCCAATACGATGACCGCCGTGTGGTCCCAATAGATGCCGGGAAGGTTTTTAACCACCAATAGGCCACCGGAGATGATCAGGCCGGCAATGATACCGATCTTGAGATATCCTGATCCGGTGATGCGTTTGACCCCTGCCCCCTGAATCACAAAATCGAAAAGGACATATACGGCCAGGGCAATCAGGCCGACGGCCGACGCATAATGCAGGATATGGGTGGTATAAAATTCACCCAGCCAACCCAGCCCGGGGATGCTCGCAATATAATACCGGCTGAAAATGGGCATCTGTCCAAATCCGGACAGGGTGATCAAAAATAGAATCAGCCCGTAAATATAGGATCTTGTTTTTCCTTTGGATTTCATGAATGATCCTCCTTGGACCTGAGATAGAATTTCCCGAAGGCTGCTGCAAGACCGGCCAGGGGAGCGATCAGCATGGCTCTGGACAGATTGGTGCCGTCCGCCATCATGTTTTCGACCGGATCGAGATGGGGTTTTCCCTTTCCTTTCTCAATAGCTGCATTCAACTGGTCAAAGGGGACCGGAGATACATAAATGGTATGGGTTCCTCCGTTTTCGTGTTCCCCATAAACGTATCCGTTGATTTCTTTTGCAAGACTGTGGGCCTGTTCCAGGATTTTGTGTCTCGGCCCGATGGTCTGGACATTTTCAGGACAGACCTGGATGCAGGCCGGGATTTCACCTTTTTCAAGCCGGTTATAGCAGCGGTCGCATTTGTACATGACCCCGTTGCCGGCAAGGGCCGGCATAAGGTCCAGGTAAAGACCGACGCCGGTCTGCCTTTCGGGAATGCTCCACGGACAGACGGCCTGGCATTTAGACCCGCCGAGACAGAGGTCGGCATCAATCCGTGAAAGCCCGTTTTTTTCCTGTTTTGCCGCACCCCAGGGACAAAGCTTGACACAGGGAGGGTTCGCACAGTGCATACACCTTCTGGGGACGTTCAGCTCCGTTTCTTCGCCGTTGAGACTGACGGAAGCGTGCTGGATAAAGAGCCAGTTATAAGGGGTTAAGCGATCTATCACTTCTCTTTTATCAGACCAGTCCTGAACCGGGACTGTTTTGGGATACATTTTGGGAAAAGGTTTTTCAGGTTCCGGGTATTTGGTGGCATTGACATCCCGGCAGGCATGGACGCATTCTTCACATCCGATACATTTCCGTATATCCAGGAGGGTGGCCAGGGGTTCTTTTTTTTCATTGACCAGGGCGTCTGCAGCCTTTGCAATGCCGGTCCCGGCGACAACGGTCCCGGCTGCTGCAATGGAGCCTCTGATAAAGGCTCTGCGCGAAATTTGCGACCTCATTCTTTTAATTCCTCTTTAATGTTTCCATGAATTCGTTAAAACTCATTTTTTCATATTTTCCCGACTGAATATAGATTAATACCTTGGAAAGATAGTCTTCATCCACATACCCCGGAAGACTGTCGAGCTTTGTAGCGTCCGGTTTAAGGAACCAGATGGTGGGCAGGCCCCTGACCTTCCATTGTTCGGAAATGTCCGTGTCTTTTTCCGTATCCACCTGGATGCTGATGAAATTTTCATTTAAATATGTCCAGATTTTTTTATCCATAAAGGTGGTGGCTTCCATTTTCTTACAATAGGTGCACCAGTCTGCATGAAAATACAAAAAAATATGTTTGTTGCTGCTTTTGGCCAGTTGCAGGCCTTCATTATAGGCTTTCCACTGGATGCCCGTCTCTTTTGAGCCCGGAGCGGCTTTTCCCGAAGCGGCTTTACCAGGAGCAGTTTCAACAGCCTCTCCCTCTTGGATGTGATTATGGATCATCACACCGGTAAAAGCGATACAGATCAGCACAATCACCAGCATATTTTCTTTTTTCATGTCAGGTCCTTTATTCAGTTCATATATAATAGAGATGGCCGGATGTGAGCATAGCATAAATCATAGCAATGATCATGCCAAAAATCTTTTTTCAGCAGATTATTCACCGTCTCAGATGCCGGAACCCATATCCATCCGGTTTTTGTTTCGGCCCGGTCACGGCCCCGATGATTTACACAAAACGGAAACCGGCAGAATGTTAAGATAGTGTTAACATGGTGTTAACCCCTATCCCTTGCCGAAATGTCCCGCAAACCTTATAAATAAAAGCCTATGGCTTTACATAAGATGAAATTTTCTTTATTAAGAAACTACCGATTTCTGACATTCATATTCATAAAGGAGACTAAAATGACACAGAATGTGGTTGTTATACTGTCCTGCGGAACCGACAATCCCAACCGGGCGACGCGGGCCCTGTTTCTTGCTGCCGTTGCCCGGAAAAAAGGGAAAAATGTGACCGTATTCCTGCTGGATGACGGGGTATACCTTGCACGGAAAGGGGTTGCAGAAGGGATCAAGGCCGCCACCGGAGATTCAGCGGATGATTCCCTGGCCCATCTGCAGGCCCATGAGGTTCCGATCCTGGTCTGTACCCCCTGTGCCAAATCACGGTTTATTGAAGAAAAGGACCTTGCGGATTCATGCCGGCTTGCCACTGCGGCAGAATTGATTGATCTTGTCTGCGATGCGGCCGTCATCAGCCTTTAATCCGGAAGGCAGGTTCATTTAAGCTGTATCCCATATTTTTTGATGCGCTTCCAGACGGTAACCCGGCTCACACCTAAACTTTGTGCAGCCTTGCTCTGATTCCCGTCCGCCTTATGAAGCGCGTCAAGAAGCATTTCTTTTTCAGACAGGCCCACCCTCACGACAGGATCGGTTCGCCGGTCATTCATGGGTTCGGGCAGGAAAGTTTTAGATGCGGCAATCTTTTCCGGCAGATGCTCCGGCCCGATGCTTTTTTCCCTTGCCAGGACAAAGGCGTATTCTATGGTATTTCTTAATTCCCGCACATTTCCGGGCCAGGGATAGGCCACCATCATACGCATGGCTTCGGGTCTGAATCCCAGAATATTCTTTCCTGTTTTTTCCGACAGGAATTGAATAAAATGCTGGATAATCAAGGTGATATCGTCTTTTCTGTGGCGAAGCGGCGGAATGGTCAAGGGAAACACATTGATTCTGAAATACAGGTCTTCCCTGAATGCTTTGGCGGCGATCAGGGCTTCCAGATCCCTGTTGGTGGCGGTGATGATCCGGACATCAATGGGAATGGACCGGTTTGCCCCCACCCGCTGAATCATTTTTTCCTCCAGGACCCTGAGCAGCTTGACCTGGACCGAGAGGGGGATATCCCCGATTTCATCCAGAAAAAGCGTGCCTTTATGGGCAGCCTCAAATCTTCCGATCCGGTCACTGTCCGCACCGGTATAAGCCCCCTTGACATGTCCGAACAATTCGCTTTCAAGAATATTTTCGCTTAATGCCGCACAATTGACCTTTATGAAGGGCTTCTGGGCCCTGTTCCCGGTTTCATGCAGGGCCTTTGCCACCATTTCCTTTCCCGTTCCGCTCTCTCCCAGGATCATGACCGGCGTATCCAGTGAGGAGAGACTTTCGATGCCTTCATAAAGGCTTTGCATGACCGGCGTTCTTCCGATGATGCCGTGGAAGCCGTCATCAATGTGATACATCCGTTTGATGGAAGCCAGCTCATTCTTATAATGGATGTTCTCGGAAATATCTTTCAAAGTTTCAACCGCACCCACAATCTCATTTTTCTCATTAAAGAGCACCGTGGCATTTTTTATAATGGGTACGGCCTGATTCCGGCGGTTGGTAATAACACATTTCTTTTCCCGCACAAAATCTTCGGAAAACAGTGCACACCATTTTTTACCAGGGCCTTGACCAATGATTTTACACCCGGTACAGTTCAATATTCTGCAGGATTGTCCCTTCAGTTCTTCTTCCGTATAGCCGGTCATTAACTGGGCATTCTGGTTGGCCGCCACAAAACATCCTTTTTCGTCCACGATAATGATACCGTCCTGAACTGCATCGATGATGGGCCGCCATTGGGTTTCAATATTCATATCCCCTCACAGGTGTTAATATGATTTACAGTTAACTTAACAATGAATTAACACATATGCAAGTGATATTTTTTCAAACATCTGGAAAAAAGAATGGCGTATGAATCGTTTTAGTGTTTTAATCCAAATAGTTAATCAGACGGTCCGGCACGGGATTGACCCTGGCACACTCATTGCTATAAGGAAAATGGAAACTTGGAAATAATAATGACCTTCACAAACCAAACCTTAACAATAAAAGGAGACCCCATGAAAAACAATCTTACAAACATAATGGCTCTCGTCTTTCTCTCAGGACTTTTGCTGCTGACGGGATGCACCCCGGCCAAAACCGCGAAAACCGCAGAGACCCAGACCGAAGACCAGTCATGGATGTTCCATGACATTGTGGATGCGAACTTTGTCAAGGCCCACATGGACATTCCCATGCCCGCCAATGTCATGCTCATCGATTCACGGCCCTATAAAACAAAATTTATCCAGGGCCATATCCCCGGCGCCGTCAGCATCCCGTCTTCAGAATTTGACCAGAAAATAAATCTTCTTCCTCAAGATAAAAGCGCCCTCCTGATTTATTACTGCGAAGGTGAAACCTGCAAACTCAGCCATAATTCCGCCCGGAAAGCCGAGGCCCTGGGCTATAAAAACGTGAAGGTCTATTCAAAGGGATATCCGGAATGGGTTACCCTGAAAGGTCATTACCCTTCCGTCAGCGCAGAGCAGGTAGCCCTGATGATTTCCGAAAACAAGTCCCTGATCGTGGATTCCCGGCCCAAGCAGGCCAAATATGACAAAGGGCACGTCCCCACGGCCGTCAACATCCCCGACACCCAGTTTGACGAACTCAAGGGCAAACTGCCGAGAGACACAAAGACCCCGGTGGTCTTTTACTGCGGCGGGCTGGATTGCCCGTTGAGCCATAAATCGGCAAAAAAGGCCATTGAGATGGGATACACCGAGGTCGCCGTGTTCAGCCTGGGCTACCCGGAATGGGAAAAGCTCTATGGCGGGTCCGCCCCTGCCGTGGCGGCAAAATCAGGCGGAGTTGAAGGCGCCATTGACCTTGACCGTTTCGCTGGCATCCTTGCCAACAATCCTGAATCCATCATGATCGTTGATGTTCGTGATCCGGATGAATTTGCCAAGGGATCATTCAAAACCGCCGTTAATATCCCGGTGGAAAAGCTTGAGAAAAAAATCAACGAGCTTCCGACAGACAAGCCTGTTGTTTTTGTCTGCACCACGGGCGCCAGAAGCGGAGAAGCTTTTTATATGACAAAGGACTTGAAAAATTCCTTAAAAGAAGTGTACTATGTGGAGGCTGGGATCACCTTCAAAGGTGATGGCCAATACGAAATCAAAAAACCCAAAAAATCCGGATCAGATAAGTAAAAAAAGGAGACCTTCCATGTTTAAAAAATTAACTCTCTTGTTTGTGGCAGCCCTGTTCATCCTTGTGTCCACTACCATGCTCATTGCCTCTGAAGGCCCTGGCGGCAATGACCGAAAAGGCAAATACACCTATCGGAAAGTGTACAAATCCTGTTCAGAGGCCGGCCAGGTTGAATCTGCAACCCCGAAAATCAGTCCTGCCGATAAAACCATGGCCGAATGGAAGTCGATTTTTGAGGCTAAGAAATTTAATGAGTTCGGCTGTGAGCAGCATTGGACCGCCTTATCCGATGAAGATGTCCTTGATATTTATTCATATTTTTACGGCCATGCCTCGGATTCCCCTTCGCCGGCCACATGCAATTAGACATTAAAAAAGGACGGGGATATTCCCCCGTCCTTTTCAACGGCTCATATCCTCTCAGCCCATGGAGATGCCAATGAAAAAAAGAATTTTATTCAGTTGTGGAACGGCTGCAGCAGCGATTGCCGTCCTTTTGTGCGCTCTTTCCCCGGCCTTTGCAGCCACGCCGGAAAACAGTGATGATGCCCTGGGAAGGCAACTTGCCAGGCAGGCCGTCAAGGACAGCAAGCCGTGGACCACGACAGACCACAAAAAAGCAGAGGCCCTGAACAAGGATTTCACCTCCGGGGAAGAGATCACCCGGGCCTGCATTTCCTGCCACTCGGAAGCTGCAACCCAATTCCATAAGACCATTCACTGGACCTGGCTGGCCTCCGGGGATAAAACGGATCTGCGTTACGGCAAGGCCGGGTTTTCGGTGAACAATTTCTGCATCTCAGGCAATGCCATGGAGGATAAAAGTTGTCTGAGCTGCCATCCCGGATGGGACAAAAAGGGAGTCCAGGGCGAGGTCAATTGCCTGAAATGCCACAACTCATCCGGGTTTAATTTTGAAGAGGCCCTCACCGACATTAAATCCTTTCTAAAAGACGAAGACCCCGAGGCCCATGAAATGGCCAAAGATCTTCAGCAGGACATCAGAAACGCCGTCACCCAGGTGACCTTTCCCAATCGTAAAAACTGCGGGGACTGCCATTTTACCGGCGGTGGCGGCGACGGGGTAAAACACGGGGACCTGGACACCTCTCTCACAAAACCCAACCGCATGCTGGATGTGCATATGGGAACCGACGGAAAAAATTTCACCTGCACCCGGTGTCATACCACGGCAGAGCATAATATTGCCGGGCGGATTTACACCAATCCGGCTGTTGAATCCAGGAAAAGCCTGATCGAAGATGATCTGGCGCCGAAGATCACCTGCGAATCCTGCCACAGCGCCATGCCCCATAAAAATGATTCCAAAATGAACGACCATACGGATGTGGTTTCCTGCCAGGCCTGCCATATTCCCAGCTTTGCCCGGGTGAATCCCACCATGATGATGTGGGACTGGTCCAAGGCGGGAAAGATGAAGGACGGCAAACCCTACACCGAAGACGGCGAATTCGGTAAACCCGTGTATAAGACCATCAAAGGGGAATTCAAATGGGAAAAGAACGTGATCCCGGAATATTTCCGGTTCAACGGCTCTTTGACCAGCACCACGGCCGACGACATCATTGATCCCGGAAAAATTGTGGAGGTCAGCCGGCCGGTGGGGGATAAATCCGATCCCCAGACCCGCATCTTTCCCTTTAAAATTCACCGGGGAAAACAGCCCTATGACAAGGTCCACAACAAGCTTCTGGCCCCCATACTGTCAGGACCCAAGGGATTCTGGACGACTCTGGACATGAATGACGCCATCGAGCGGGGCAATAAAACCCTCGGCCTGCCCTATTCCGGCGAATTTGATTATGTGGAAACCACCTATGCCGTGCCCATTACCCATATGGTGGCGCCCAAGGAAAACGCCCTGGCCTGTACGGAATGCCATATCCGGGAAACATCCCGGCTGGCCGGGATAACAGACCTGTACATGCCTGGCCGGGACCGGTTCCGCCTGGTGGATACCATCGGATGGGTGTCTGTTCTCGGCGCTCTGGTGGCTGTCCTGCTGCATGGGCTCGGCCGGTTTTTCATGCGTAACGGCAAGGAGGATTAAATGACGGATCAAAACACCATCAAAATTTATCTGTATACACGGTTTGAAAGACTCTGGCACTGGTTCCAGGCCTCAGTGGTCATCACTCTCATCATCACCGGCCTGGAAATCCACGGCACCTACACTTTCCTGGGATTTAAAACCGCAGTCCGTATCCATAATTATATAGGCCTGACCTGGCTTACCCTGTTTGCCTTTTTTGTCTTCTGGCTTTTCACCACAGGAGAATGGAGGCAATATATCCCCACCACCAAAAGGCTTTTTTCCGTGGTCCGCTATTATGCCTGGGATATTTTTCAGGGAAAGCCCCATCCGGTCCAGAAATCAACCCATGCAAAGCATAATCCCTTGCAGCGGCTGGCCTATCTGGGCATTTCCGCCATGCTTCTGCCGGTGCAGATGGTGACTGGGCTCTTATACTATCTTTACAATGATCTGCAAGGCATGTTCTCTCTTTCCGTCCTTGCCGGCATCCACACCCTTATCGCCCTTTTTCTCCTGAATTTTTTGATCATCCACCTTTATATGATCACCACGGGACATTCCGTCCTGGGGCATGTGTCAGGCATGGTCACGGGCTGGGAAGAGGTCACCGACACCACGGCCATTGAAGACTGGGAAACCAAGGCCGTCAGAAAAAAATAAAAAATTCCTCCTGCGGAAGCATCTCCATCTTCCGCAGGAGGAATCTCTGTCTCACCCAAGCGATACAACAGTGTTTCAGTTTTTCGTTTTCCTGCTGTCTCAAAAACAAAAATCCTGCTTGCCATCCCTGATAAAATCCGATAATGTGCTGATATTTAAAGCTCTATAATTAATTATTTCTTTCTTTTCACCCATGGCATATGAATTGCTTTTTTCCGAAAAAGTAATTCATGAATATTGGTAACAGTATCAGGCTAAAACAGTATTAAGTGGAGGGATTTATGGATCCGGTTTTTCTGTCAAGATTGCAATTTGCCGCAGCCACCATGTTCCATTTTCTTTTTGTACCGCTGACCCTTGGGATTTCCATTATTATCGCCTATATGGAAACAAAATATGCAAGAACAGGGGATACGGTATATCTGAGAATGACCAAATTCTGGGGCAAACTTTTTCTCATTAATTTTGCCCTGGGGGTTGTCACGGGCATCACCCTTGAATTCCAGTTCGGCACCAACTGGTCCAGGTATTCCGAGTATGTGGGGGATGTATTCGGGTCCCTGCTGGCCATTGAAGCTTCCATGGCCTTTTTTCTCGAATCCACCTTCATCGGCATCTGGATTTTCGGATGGAAGAAAATGTCTGCAAAGGCACACGCCGCCGTCATGTGGGTGGTGGCCGCAGCGGGTAATATCTCCGGCATCTGGATTCTGACCGCCAACGGGTTTATGCAGAATCCCGTGGGATATGCCCTGCGCAACGGCAGGGCGGAATTGACCGATTTTTTTGCCGTTCTCTTCAATTATAACAGCATCCTTCAAATCCTCCATGTTCTTCCGTCGGCCCTTGTCCTGGCCGCCTTTTTCATCATGGGCATCTCTGCCTATCATCTTTTGAAAAAACAGCATGTGGATGTTTTTATGGGATCCTTTAAAATCGCTTTGCCGGTTGCCGTGGTATGCTCCATTTTTGTGGCCCTGGTAGGTGATTTCCACGGTGTGAATGTGGCCAAAACCCAACCGGCAAAGCTTGCCGCCATGGAATCCCACTGGGAAACCCAGACCCGTGCCCCCATTATCATGTTTGCCATTCCCGATGAAAAACTGGAAAAAAATACCATTGAAATCATTTCCCTGCCCGGTCTCTTGAGTTTTCTCGGATTTCACGATTTTAACGCCGAAGTCAAAGGACTGAAAGATATCCCCAGGGATGAACGCCCTCCGGTTCTGCCGGTCTTTATCGGATTTCGCACCATGGTGGGCATCGGGACCCTCTTGATCCTTTTAAGCGTCTATGGCTGGTTCCGAAGGAACAAGATCATGGAAAGCCCGGGGTATCTGAAATTGATTCTGTTTTCCATTCCCCTTCCCTACATTGCCATTGAGATGGGGTGGATAGTGACGGAAGTCGGCCGCCAGCCCTGGATTGTCTACGGCCTTTTGAAAACCGTCGACGCTGCCTCCCCGATTGCGGCCGGCCAGGTCCTGTTCTCTCTTATCGGATTTATCCTGGTCTACGGCCTTCTGGGGGCCGTCGGGTTTTATCTCATGGCCCAGACTGCCAAAAAAGGCCCTGAGGCTGCACATTAACCAACAAATACAGGAGTGATGATATGGAGCTTCAATCGATATGGTTTTTTATATGGGGACTCTTATGGGCTATATTTTTCATGACCGACGGATTTGATTTCGGAGTGGGGACCCTTTATCCCTTTCTCGGGAAGACAGACCAGGATAAACGGATCATGATCAACTCCATCGGCCCCTTGTGGGACGGCAATGAAGTCTGGCTTTTAACGGCTGGCGGGGTCACTTTCGCCGCCTTCCCCAAGGTCTATGCCGTCATGTTTTCCTCCCTTTACACCCCATTGATGCTGATTTTATTTGCCCTGATTTTCAGAGGAGTGGCCTTTGAATTCAGGGGAAAAATCAATAGTGAGGGCTGGAAAAAACTCTGGGACACCTTTATCTTCCTGGGCAGTTTTCTGCCTGCCCTTCTCTTCGGGGTGGCCTTTGCCAATATTTTCCAGGGCATCCCCTTTGACGACAAGGGCATATATCACGGCAACACCTTAAAACTCCTGAATCCCTACGGGCTTCTGGGAGGGGTATTGTTTGTTCTTTTATTTCTCCAGCATGGCGCCAACTGGCTCAATATCCGGACCAGGGGTGAACTTCAGCAGAGAGCCATTGCCGCATCTCAAAAAATCTGGCTCGCCCTTGTGCCGGTGGCCGTAATTTTTCTCGCGGCTTCTTATTTTGCTACGGATCTTTATGCCAATTATTTTAAAACCCCGGCCCTCTTCCTGGTCATTCTTGTCACTGTAGCCGCCCTTTTTGCGACCCGAATCTTTATTGCAAAACAGCAATTTTTCAAAGCCTGGTTTGCCTCGGCCCTGACCATTGTTGGAGCCACTTTCTTCGGGATTGTCGGGCTTTTCCCCAGGTTGTTTCCGTCCAGCATGGATGCAAATTTTTCCCTCACTGCCTTTAATGCCTCATCCAGCCCCCTGACATTGAAAATCATGCTGGGGGTGGTCCTGGTCTTTATCCCCCTGGTCATCATCTACCAGGCCTGGTCCTATCATTTTTTCAGGCATCCGGTGAGTCAGGAAGACCTTGATCTGGAAGACGCGTATTGATACGATTGAACCTTATGGCACCCCTTAACCCCAATAATCAAAAGGAGATTTAACATGGACAGATATGTTTGCGGACCCTGCGGCTATGTGTATGATCCGGCAGATGGCGACCCGGACAACGGCATAGAGCCGGGAACCCGTTTCAAAGACCTTCCCGATGACTGGTGCTGCCCCATCTGCGGAGCTTCAAAAGACGATTTTGAAAAAGAATAGGAATTGATCCGGCAGGCCGGGCGGAACGATCATCTCTGCCCGGCCTTTTTATGTTCTAAGGAAACATTTTCAGCAAAAGGTCGAAAAACGGAAGGGTGATAAAGGACAGGACCAGCCCGTAACCGATGGCAGCATTGGCCACTTCTGCATTGAGGCGGCCGGATTGTGCCAGTACTCCGGACATCACCATGGACGGCATGGCTGCCTCAAAAACTGAAATATGAAGCACAGGCCCGCGGACCTTCATCATCACGAGACAAAAAAGCACCGCCAACGGAAAAACCATCATCTTCAGAAAAAGGATGAGGCTTATGGGCTTGAGATTGGAAAAGGGTTGTCTCAGCCTGAGTTGGGCTCCAATGGAAAATATAACCAGGGGGATCATGGTGGCCGACACCCCTTCAAGCAGCTTAATGACGGTTAAAGGATAGGTGACCTTCATGAGGCAAAGACTTACCGTCAATGCAAGGAATGGCGGAAAACCGATGATATTCAGAAAGATCTGCTTTACAGAGGGTCTTGTTGACGCTCCGTAAACCGATACCACAAGGGTTCCGAATATGGCGAGCCCGAGAAATGTGCCGAGCTGATCATAAATGACGGCATAGGAAAGAGCGTCTTCTCCAAAAAATGCCGCCACTGCCGGGAAACCCAAAAAAGAAGTATTTCCAAGCCCTGTGCATAACATGACGGTGCCTGTCATTTTCCGGTCCCAGTGCCGATACCATGCGATCAGCCTGATCCCAAGAACAGTCATGAACATGAGCGCCCAGGGGGTTAAGGCCAGGACGGCGAGGTCCGCCCCCAGATCAAGGTTTTTTGTTTTCAGCAATACAGTGGCCGGAAAAGAAAAATAAATCACAAACAGGTTCAGGATCTGCGGGGTATTCTCGGGAAATGCCGACAGCCGCCTGGAAAATTTTCCCAGGGCAAGCAGTATGAATAGATACAACAAATTCCCCATATTATTACACGCCAGATCCTGTAGATTTGTTTCAGTTCATGCTGAATGGCCGTGAATCGGCCTTTCAGCATGAACCGGGATGGATCTTACATATTTGATTTGATAAAATCAATAACCGCTTTTCCGTCAATCCCTTTTTCGCTCAGGCTCTTGATGTATTCATCAAAAATGGGGGCTATGGCCTTCTGCCATTTTTCGGATTCCTCTGGGCTCTGGGACACAATTTCTCCTCCTTTTTCCTTGAAATAATCGAGTCCTTCCTTATCGATATCATCCCAGCCCTGGCCGGTTTTAACGATCCATTCCGCATTGATCGTGTTAATAATATTTTTATTTTCCGGTGACAAGGCCTTCCATTTCGTCTTGTTCATCATGACACCGAAAGCCAGGGAATATGATGTTGAATAGTTCTCGGTCATGTATTTTGTAACTTCTCCCAGTTTCCAGCCTTTATTGGATTCCACCGGATAGAGGGCCCCGTCCACAACTCCTTTATGCAGCAATTCATAGGATTCATTCATGGGTTTACCCACGGGTGATCCGCCAAGGGCGGTGATAATGCTGCCGCTGGTTCCGGTTCCCCTAATTTTTAGACCTTTCATATCATCCAGGGTGACCACTTTTTTACTAACGGTATGAAGAAGGCCCGGGCCATGGGCATGGAGATACATAATCCGGGTATCGTCAAATTCTTTGGGCTGGAATTTGTTCAGGACCGCATTGGCCACCCGGGTTGCCTGGGATCCGGATTTATACCCCATGGGAAGATCAATGGCTGAAGCGACCGGGAACCGTCCTGCCGTATAGGACAGTACGGTAAGCCCTATATCTGCTATCCCGCTGATGACCCCGTCATAAATCTGGGGACCTTTTGCCAGGGAACCGGCCGGAAAATATTTGATTACCACTTCGCCATTGGTTCTTTTTTCAACTTCAGCACACCAGCTCGCTGCCAGCTGACTTTGGGTGTGGGTAGGGGGAAAGAAATCCGCATAGGTGAGTTCGGTTTTAGCAAATGCACTGAAAGTAAAAACAGCACTCAAGCAAAAGATTAAAAAAGATAGAAACATCGTTTTCTTCATTTTGTTATCTCCTGAAAATGGTTAAGGTGCCACTGGGAAACTCATTTTTTAGCCTGGGGTTACATACTCCTTTTTTTATGCTTTCGCGGATTCACCTCCTTTCAAAGGGATTATGGACGTACTGCAATTTTACGGGTTGGAGGACAGCGGGTGATCCGCCAAACCCAGTGCAACCGGATCACAAAGGTTCAGCTCCATCATCTTCACGCTGGCCAGCGCTCTTTTTGAATTCCGGGACAGGGCCGGAAAAGAAGAGGCTGATGCCTCTATATCAATTAATAGTGCTTTGACTTTAAGAATATTGTCATTGAGTTGGTTCAGGTCCAAAACGGTTTTCATGGTCTGCCCTCCTTTTGTGCCGTATCTTTTTTTCTCAGGTCCTTGAACCGTTTTGCCTTGGCTTCATACCTCGGCAGACTGCCGTAATCATAATATTCGATCTGATATCCAAGATTTGTTTTCAGCCGGAGCTGATCTTTTAAACGGTTTTCGACACTGATTTGTGTGATTTCAGGCAGAAGTTCCACCTTGAGTTTGATCCGGTCCACATCCCCTTGCTTATCCACAACCACTTCGAATTCATCGCCAAGACCGTCAATGGACCTGACAACTTCTTCGATGGCGGCCGGTGAGATGAGAACCCCCTTGACCTTTGTGATATCATCGGCCCGGCCGAGGACGCCTCCCCGGATAAGCCTGAAGGAGCGGCCGCAGGAACAGGATTCCGAATCCCACTGGATGATATCCTTGGAGTCAAACCGGATACAGGGCTGGGCAATCCGATCCAGGGCCGTAATCACCATTTTTCCCTTCCGGCCCGGTTCTTCGATGATCTCACCCGTCTCCAGATCTTCAATCTCCACAAGAAACATGGCTTCATTCACATGCATGCCGCAAGGTTGTTTCCTGCATTCATAGGACCAGGCCCCGATTTCCGTGGCCCCGGAATGATCAAATACCTTTGCGCCCCAGGCCTCTTCCATTCTTCTTTTGGTGCTGGGAATACCGGCCCCCGGCTCTCCTGCACAGGTGATCTTATTAATGGAAAGCGTTGCCGGATCTATACCCATCTTGTTTTTTGCCACATCCGCCATATTCAGGACATAGGTGGGCGTAGCCATCATGGCCGTGGCCTTTAATTCCCTGATTTTCAAAATACGGGACTGGGTATCCAGAACACCTCCGGGAACCACCTCGCACCCCAGCTTTTCCGCCGCATAATGCCCGGCCCAGAAAGCCACAAAAATATTATATCCAAAGGGAAGAAAGACCCTGTCGCCGGGGCGGTACCCTTGAGCCCACAGGATGAAAGACCAGCACTCGGACCACCATTCCCAGTCCTGCCAGGTATCGGGCTGATACACCGGCTGTCCTGTGGTGCCGCTGGTCTGGCGAAAAACGGACACCTCTTCCAGGGGCACACAAAGGGCATCCCCATAAGGAAAGGGGTCCTTATTCTGGATTTCCCGCATCATGGATTTTTCAACTTTTGGAATTTTTTTAATATCATCAAAGGACCGGATATCGTCCGGCGTTAAACCGGCCTGGTCATACAAGGCTTTATGGAATTTTGAACGGGTATAGGCCCAGGCGAGTATCTGTTTGAATTTTTTAAACTGTAATACTTTCAGCTTTTCCCGGGGCAATGTCTCAAGGACCGGGTTCCAGTATTCCTGATCAGGCATTTTACTTATCCTTTTTTTGATTCTGTGAAAAAAATATAATCACTATCCTGATAAACAAAGCTTAGCAAGAGGTATATTCCAGGGGTAAACCAGGTATAAAA
Organism: uncultured Desulfobacula sp.; assembly: GCA_964484555.1. GTDB lineage: Bacteria > Desulfobacterota > Desulfobacteria > Desulfobacterales > Desulfobacteraceae > Desulfobacula. The sequence goes on along the minus strand of CAZAHK010000024.1, from coordinate 15,286 downwards.
TATACCTGTTATTTTGAAGAAGACAAAAAGGTCCTGAGGTTGATGCTCTGGTTGGTGATCCCGATTTTTCTGCGGATGCTTTTGCGGTAGAATTCTACGGTTTTTTCGGAAAGGTTTAAAATCCCTGCAATCTCCTTGGTTGTTTTTCCGAATTTGACCATATTGGCCACCTGGATTTCCGACGGGGTCAGGTTCAGAAATTCCAGGGACATCCGGTGCAGGAATGGGGAGACAATATCATGAAGTGTGGATTCCATGATGTCCAGGCAGCCTTTCTGCCGTTCATCCAGGGCCGACTCCCGCATTCTCTCAATGTAGGGAATGACAAGTTCCCGGATATTGAGTACCATTCTTTCTTCCAGCAGGGTTTTGTCCTCTTCTCTTTTTTTTAAAAGAACCCGCAGGGCCGTATTCACTTCTTCAAGACTCTGAGTCTTATTTTCAATCTCCTTTGTCCTTTGCCGGACCCTGAGTTCCAGAAGATTTTTCTCTTTTTTCTGGGTGGAGATGTCCGTAATAACCGCAAAGCTACCTTTGAAACGGCCCTCTGCATCAAAATAGGGGGTGGGTGTCATGATGGAATGGAGGGGTGACCCGTCCTTTTTGATCCAGACGATTTCATAGGGATCTCTTCCTCCTTTCCTTCGCTTTTCAAGCTGGTCCAGAAGAATTTTTTTATTCTCATCATCCAGGAACTGATCGACTTTTTGACCGATGATCTCGTCCCTTGACCGTCCCCACATCCTGCAGAGCATCTCATTGGCATAGGTTGTCACCTGGTGTTCATCGATTTCGCTCAACCCGTCTCCCATGGTTTCCACAAGGGTCCGGTATCGCTGCTCGCTTGTAAATAATGCGCTTTCCCTGTCGGGTTTCAGTTCTTCATTGGTCATCTGCATCCAAAATCATTCGATTTTTCTCCCTGCCGTTTTTTCAATAACCTCAATAATCCATCCGCGAAGGGCTTTTTTACTGATAGTGCCTGTTTGCTTTCTCACCCGTTTTAATTCAAGCTCGGCCCTGGCCATGGTTTTATGCCCCCCGGCGGAACCGAATGCCGAAAAGGCCTCTTTGGCGGTATTTCCGGCCCCTTTTCGCAAACCGTCATTACGGATGACAATGATGAGTTTTTTTTCATAGATTCCGGATATGATACTCCAGTTGATTTTTGACAGGGTTAAGAAAAAATCTGCCACCACCACAAGTCCGTCAGGCTTTGAAATATTTCCGGCATGAAAAAACACCCGGTTATTGATCACCTTTCTGTATTTAATGGCCCTTCCCAGGAAATCAAGGTCTTCCTGAGTCAAGTTGGCCCTTTCCACCTTTGTGACGATATTATTGTCCGCGAACCGGTAAAGATACTGGAAGGCCCTGATATCTTTCAGGCTTGCGCCCCGGGTGAAATCTGCGGTATCTGTTTTAATGCCCAGCATCAGGGCTGCTGCAAGCTTTGCCGAAGGTTTGATGTTGCGGGTCTTCAGGTATTCGGTCATCATGGTGGAACATGCCCCGTAATCGGACCGGATATCCACATAGGGTGCCTTGCCGTCATAACTTGGCGGATGATGGTCAATGACGGCGTCAAAGGTAAACCCGGAAAACTGTTCATTGTGACCGGGCTGTGAGTCTATGATGACAAAAGCGTTAAAATTTTCTTTATTCACCTTATCCAGCTCCACCAGGCCGGATTCCGTATGTTCGATCATGGCAATATTATCCGGACGGGTGATCCGGTTGAAATGGGCGATGACGACTTCCGCCGCTTTCCGCCACAAGAGCCGTTTCACCGCCATGGCGGATGCAATGGCATCGGGGTCGGCATTGATGATTACCAGCACCTTTGAATTGCCGGTGAAAAGGGTTAAAAACCGTTTGAGTTTTTCCTTGTTGTTCATTGCGCTCTTTCCTTATTATTGCTGCTGAAAAACAGGGTCAGGGTGATAAAGGCATATCCGATAATGGCCGGAACGGCAAACACGCCGTAAAACACGCCCAAGGGCGCAAGGACAAGGGCCGTCAGCCAATGAACGGCGATAACAGTGGGCGAGTGCAGCTTGATGGGAAAATCATCGAACCGGCAGATCACGGCAAGACCGCAAAGATTCCAGCCGTAAAGGGAGGCAAATACATGCATATGCAACAGCCATTTCGTCTTGGAAGGGTCGTAGTTCGGTGACATCTGCAATAGTATATAGGCAATCCCTGAAACGGCCGTGAAATTTAAAAATCCAATCCCCGAAGTCAAAAAAAGTTTCTGCTGGATATTGTCGGCAAATGTTGCATAAAGGAAAAATACCGTGACAACGGCAAAAAACAGGGCCGAGGTGACAAAAATCTGGGGGATAAACCGTTCAAACAGGATAAATACAAAAAAAATAATCACCCCCAGGGTAATGGTCCAGAAGCAAATTTCCATCACTATTTTGGCTGATGTGCCTTCCATCTTTTTCAGCATGGAAAAGACAAGGGATAAGGAGATGAGGGACAAGGGGAAAGAAAATCCAAGGAAAAACGTATTCAGGGTCAATTTTTCCATATAGATAAGCCTGACATATTCATTGTTGAGAATCACCAGGGAAGCCATGATAATCCCTATGGAAAGACAGAGCAGGGATGCCTGGTGAAATTTTTTAGATACGGATTCCTTTGAACTGAAAAATAAAATGGGGAAAAACGAGAATTTTTCAATCCTGATTTTTTCCACTAGAATAGCCAAGGGGATGGATACGGCAATGGTTATCGGATATATCATTAAAAAAGCAGATATTGCATAGATGATGGATCCTGAAAAAAACAGAAGAACAGTTCCGGATATCCGGGTCCTGGCCTGGGTGTAATAGAGCAGGATGGTTCCGCCGGTACAAAGATTGAAAAGAAAGATATGAAGCCTTTCAAAACTGTACTGTTCCGCAGGAAAATAAATATTCATAAACCCGAAGATGAGGGCCGCAATCATTAAAATGGAAAAAAGAATTTTCAATCTATTGTTCATGATATCATGCTTTGATTTGTTAATTGGTCCTTAAAATTTTTGGCCCCTGTTTTCCTATCGTCCCAGGACATGTCTCAATGCCGGGACAAGTGTCTCATGCTGATACGAAAACCCATGGTTCAAAAGTTTTTCAGGTTTGACCCGGGCACTGGCCAAAAGGGTTTCTTGTCCCATTTCCCCCCATAACAGCCGGGCGAGAAAGGCGGGGAACCTGGAAAATATTTTTTTTGAAAAAACCTTTGCCAGGGTGACCGAGAACTCCTGGTTTGTAACCGGATGGGGCGCCGTCAGGTTTACAGGACCCTGGATAGCCTCTGAATTCAATATATGCAGAATACCGGATACGGCATCATCCATGCTGATCCAGCTCATATACTGCCTGCCGTGGGAAAGGGTTACCCCGCAACCGGATTTAAACGGAAGCTCCATCCTGGCCAAGGCACCGCCTGCAGGGGTGAGAACAATCCCGATCCTGAGCTGAACCGTTCGGATTCCGGCCGTCTCCGCCCCCCTGGCCGTGTCTTCCCATTGTTGACAGACCTGGGAGATGAAGCAACGGCCCGGAGCCGAAGATTCCGTTAAAACCGTGTCTTTTCCCTCCCCATAAAATCCGATGGCCGATGATGAGACAAAAACACCGGGCTTGTGCCTGAGGGTTTTCATCTTTTCCACAAGAAGCCTGGTGGGCATAATTCTTGACTCCAGAATCTTTTTTTTCTGCTCGCAGGTCCACCTCCCCCTTGAAATATCCAGCCCGTTTAAATTGATGACGGCGTCGATGGGCCCTGCCGATTCCAGGTCGAGATCTCCCTTGTAAGGGTCCCAGAAAAGCTCGTCCTTCTGCAGACCGTCTTTTTTGCGGACAAGCCGGATCACCTCATGGCCGCGGGTTTGTAAAAACGGAACAAGTGCGCTGCCAATGGTGCCGCTTGCGCCGGAAACAAGGATTCTTTTTTTCGGCATATCTCCTGAATAGTGTTCAAGGTCATATTTGAGCACCCTGTGGCGGTAATTGAACATCCTTTCAAATTCTTTTTTAGCGTAGCCGTTAAAGGGCCTGCTTAGAATTCCAAAGGGCAGTTTAAATTCCACCCGGTCTTCCATGACCATTCCGGAGGACCCGTCGGAAAGAAAGCGGTGGGTGTGCTCCCATTTGGAAAACGGACCCTTGACCTGACAGTCCTTAAATTCTTGATTTTTCCGGTAATCAATATGTTCGGCCACCCAGAGCCGGGGTATTTTAAAAATTTGAATCCGGAAAGTGACCTTAACCCCTTTTTGAATCCCTTCACCACACCGGTAGACGAGTTTCAGGGGTGCCCAGGGAGGGGTCAGTCTGGCGATGGCCCCGTTTCTTTCGTGCCATGAAAAAACCGCCTCAACCGGAGCATTGATCCGGGTCTTTTTTATAAAAATATCACTCTTCATGACCTGCTCTTAAATTAATTCATCCATTGATTTTGCGGTTCTTATACTATAATAATAATTTTTAAGTTTAAACCCTTTTTATCGGGACAGGGGTTTAATATTCCAAGGCACACTCTTTGCAATATTTTTTGCAAAGTCGTTACGGATGGTTCGTGAACCTGAGTGTCGGCTGTGTTTTATTGCATGATAACAATTAACGGATGTATGATAGGAGGATTACTATGAACAAATATGAATGTTCTATATGCGGCTATGTGTACGACCCTGCCGGCGGCGACCCTGACAACGGCATAGCGCCGGGAACCTCATTTGAAGATCTGCCGGAAGACTGGGTCTGTCCCCTTTGCGGGGCTGCCAAAGAAAATTTTGAAAAAATGGATTGATACTCGAACAGGGAGGCCGTTAAAAAATGTATAAACCCTTTGAGATAGCGGATGGGATTTATTCCGTCGGGTGCCGGGACTGGGATATCAGGGATTTCCATGGATATTCCACCTATGAAGGAACAACCTACAATGCTTTTCTGGTTCTCGGTGAAAAAAACATCCTCATTGATACGGTCAAGGAAAAATTTGGAGATGAGCTTATTTCCAATATCAGCAGAATCATTGACCCTAAAAAAATTGACATTGTCATCAGCAACCATACGGAAATGGATCATTCCGGCGCCATTCCCAAGGTGCTTGAAGCCATCGGAAAAGATACGCCCCTGTATTGCTCAAAAATGGGAGCCAAAAACCTGAAAAGCCATTTTAACCGGGATTTTAATTTCAAGGTGGTGGGAACCGGGGACGAACTGAAAGTCGGCAACAGGACCTTTTCCTTTATTGAGACAAAAATGCTTCACTGGCCGGACAGCATGTTCACCTATCTTGTGGAGGATGCAATCCTGTTTTCCAGCGACGCCTTTGGGCAACATTATTCCGGGGATAAATTCTTTGATGATGAAATCGGAGATGAGATCATTCCCCATGCCAGAAAATACTATGCCAATATTCTGCTCCATTTTTCACCCCGGGTTCAGGCGCTCCTGAAAGATGTGGCTAAAATGAACCTGAAGCTGAACATGATCTGCCCGGATCACGGCATCATTTGGAGAGACAATCCTTCCAAGATCATTGAGGCCTATGACAAATGGTCCAAGCAGGAACCGGCAAAAAAGGTGGTCGTAATTTTTGATTCCATGTGGGAAAGCACCACAAAGATGGCAAGGGCCATCACCAGCGGCATAGAGTCCGAAGATGTTCATGTCAGGCTCATGAACACCCGGAAATGGCACAGAAGCGATATTATGACGGAAATCATAGATGCCGGCGCCATTGCCGTGGGATCCCCCACCCTGAACAACAGCATTTTCCCTGTTATTGCCGACGTCATGACCTATATCAAGGGCCTCCGGCCCCAGAATAAAATTGCAGTGGCCTTTGGTTCCTATGGATGGAGCGGAGAAGCCGTCAATATCCTGAACAAGGAATTTGCGGAAATGAAGCTCGATATTATTGACGAAGGTATAAAAGTTCAATATGTTCCGGATGAAGAAGATCTGAACAGATGCTTTGATCTGGGTGTAAAAATAGCAAAAACATTAAAGGAAAGGTTATCGTAAATAAACGGATAATCCGGAGGAAGCATGACGAACGAATTTAATGCAGATGATATATTTGAAATGGCCGTAAAAATCGAACAGAATGGTGCCGTTTTTTACCGGGATGCTGCCGGTCAGGTTGAAGAAAAAAAAATGAAGGATTTTCTTCTGGAGCTTGCCCGAATGGAAGATGAACATGGAGTTGTTTTTTCCAACCTGAAAAAAGAATTGACATCCCGGGAAAAAATGACAACAACCTTTGATCCTGAAGACGAAAATATCCTTTATCTGAATGCCTTTGCCGATTCAAAGGTGTTTTTCAAAAAGGAAAAACCGGACAACAATTTTAAAAATATTTTACACTGCGCCATCCAGACGGAAAAAGATTCCATTATCTTTTATCTTGGCATCAAGGAATTGGTTCCGGAAAAATATGGCAGATCAAAGATAGACGCCATTATCAAAGAAGAAATGGGGCATATCCGGCTTCTTGCAGGTAAATTGGCCGAACTTTATTGAGTTTTATCGATATCGCGTAACAAAAATCCCCTGATGGTCACCATCAGGGGATTTTTGTTTTCAGAAAAATAAAAGGGTTAGGCTTTCCAGAGGCCGTGAAGATTGCAATACTCCCTTGCCGTAACCTTTGCCGCATCGGTCTTAAACTCTGCTCTGGGGGCACTCGTCGGCGTCAGCATCTGTCTCTGAACAAAGGTATTATCTTCTGAAGTAAGCTCAATCCATTCAATCCAGTGATCATTGCCCATGGGATGCGGCACGCTGCCGACCTTTACCACATACCCGCCCTGGATTTTTTCAATGACCGGCACATGCTTTTCCTTTGCCGCGTCCACCGTATTTTCCACCAGCCTGTCCATGGGCTGGCCGCAACACATTACAGGTGGGTTTTCACCGTGAAGAACCTGTACAATATTTCCGCATTTGCCGCATTTGTAAATACCCATTTTTTCAGCCATCTACGATCTCCTTTATTTTAATGTTGAGGTTAACAAATTCATATCAGTTATAAAAAACACGTCTAACCTGCAAGGTTCAACCCGTTTTTATTTTCAGGGAATGTAACGTATATATCCAATCTAAAGCTTCTTTTCCACAAAAAAATCCGGTTTTTTCATGCTCAATAAAGTTCCGAGCATCCTTTGGGTTAATTCTTCTTCGTTTTTTGTGGCGGCTTTAAAAATAGAAGCCATCTGATAATAAATCTCGTTTTGAGATCTTATGGCAAAATAAGAATGCGTCTGATGCGGTTTTTTCAAACTTTGCTGTTTGCCTCTTTCTGAGCGAATCATATATCATCCCTCCTGGATTTTTTTTCTAAAAATTAATACAGCAAATATCATACCAGATGATCAAAAACCCTCCGTTTTCCTGAAATACTTCCGGAACAAGCAACGAATAAAAAATAGAGCTTATAAAAACCAATGAAACGGAACCGAGACAGTCATGTCTCAAATATCGTATCAATCCCCAGAAAAATCAAGACAACACTGTACTGACCAAAGCGAAAAAGAAAAAATTGGAATAAAAGAAATTCGATTTAAGAATCAGATGATGTATCCTAACAGAAAAAGAATTGGTATTTCAACCCATTTTTAATCAAAAGGCTCTTTTTTATAAATCCTGAGAACGAAAAAAAACCTGCAAATCCAATGGGGCGGATCAGACTAACCCATTTGCCACTGTTTTCTGATTTCCTCCATATGATCAACCAGAATCCCCATATAGGTTTCTTCCATTTCAAGCATGATTTGGTCTTTTTTCCTGAGCCATTCCGACAGCCAGGCAAACCTTAAGGCCAGCACATATTCCGGAAAGAATCGCCGGCCTGTTTCGCTGATCACTGACGCCTTTTGGATCTCTTCCAGAAAGGTCATGACCATGGACATCCCCAGGCCGTTGGGGTTTTCAATCCCGGCGCAGCCCACAAGGTTGGCCGCATCGTACAGATCCGGCTTGATGCCGGTAAATTCCCAGTCAATGACGGCCTTTATCTTATCCTGATGCCAGATGACATTCAAGGGATGAAGGTCTCCGTGACAAAAAGAAAGCGGCAGATGGTCATGGGCCTGCATAAACCCGGATTCAAGGAATATTAAAAAAGGCAGAAATTTTTCATAAACCGGCCGGTCATGAATTTTCATCTTGCTGAAGAGTTTATAAATATAGTCTTTGAGGGAAAATTGAGGAAAGGATAAAACTGTTTCAATTCCTTGGGAAGCCCTTTGCATCCTACCCAGAAACAAGGCAAAGCTTTTTCCCATGTCCGATGAATCAAGATAATCCGGTCTTTTCAGGTCTGTTCCGTCAAGAAAAGAAGAAATCTGAAAACACCCTTCCCTGAAAAACGGCAGGAATTCTCCCTGATCCGATTTCCGGTAAGGCAAGGCTTCAAAGAGTCCCTGGCGGTTCAGAAAATCAACCGCCTTTGCCACCTGATCCCGGATGGAAAATTTTTCTGCCGGGAATTTTTCCAGCAGAAAAAGCCTGCCTCTCCCATCCTGAATCACCGCCCGAGAAACTGTCCGTTCCGGACTGCCCGGGATCTCAATATCTGTTCGAATCACTTTAAATTCAATTTCCCATCGATGAGAGAGCCATTGAAGAAATTCTCCCTTGGACGGATCAGAGAATTCTTGCAATGGCAGACTCCAGTTTTTCCCTTGGCAAAGCGCCCAGAAGGGTGTCCAAAATCCGGCCGTTTTTTACGAGGAACAGGGTGGGGACGCTGGAAATGGAATATCTGGATCCGATTCCGGTATTTTCATCCAGATTCAGCTTGGCGATCTTCAGTCTTCCCTTATATTTTTCCGCGAGCTGATCAAGGATCGGGGCAACCGAACGGCATGGCCCACACCAGGGCGCCCAGCAATCCACCAGGACAGGGAGTGCTGATCCCAGCACCTCCCTGTCAAAGGTGGCATCGGTCACATTGACGGGACGGCTTAAGATGTCCTTTGGTAAAACTGTTCCACACTTTCCGCATTTCGGGGTTTCATTGATTCGTGATACCGGAACCCTGTTTTTTGCCGAACATTTTTTGCATACCAATATCAAACTGTCAGCCATGATAATCATCCTTCAGATCAAGGCGGTAATACTTTTTCCATAGGCCTGGGCAGCCTGGATACCGCCTTGTACCCAGCTTGCCTTAAGCATCAGGGGGCCTGATACCATCTTCATTCCATAAATATTGGCCATGGTATCAAAAATTCTGCCGGGGGCCTCACCGCTCCAGCCGTAAGCACCAAAGGCTCCGCCGATTTTGTCCTTGAGTTCCGCCCGTTCCGCAATAAAAAGGATCTGTTTCATGGAAGTGATCATTTCGCCGTGATAGGTGGCGGACCCAAAGGCATATCCGTCATATCCCTTTAAATCCTCTTCCGTTTTTATATCCCCGGTTTTCTTGATCACGGCCTCATGCCCTGAGATGCGGACGCCTTCAGCAATCAGATCGGCTATTTTTTTTGTCTCATCGGCTCTGGACGCATATACAATCAATACTTTTCCCATTTTTTCTCTCCTGTTCAATCCTGGTTAAATAAAATTCTTGAATCGGCCATTTTCAGGTTTTTTGTACCCGTCATAAACATGGCTTTTTTCAATGTCTTATGAACATGTTCCAGATGCAGTTTCACACCCAGGGTACCTGCTCCTACGGCAGCCCGGATAATGTCCCGGCCCAGAAGAACTGCATCGGCCCCCAGGGCCAGCATCTTTAAAACATCATACCCGGTTCTGACGCCTCCGTCGGCGGTGAGGATCACTGATTTTCCCACCTTTTTTCGGATCAGGGGCAGGATCGTGGCCACTCCCGGCGTTGAATCCAGAACCCTTCCCCCATGGTTGGAAACGGCGACGACACGGACCCCGGCATCAGCACATTTCTGTGCCTCTTCCGGCATCATGATGCCCTTGGCAATAAAGGGCATCGAGGTAAACCGGACAAGTTCCTCGATATCTTTCACACTTTTTTTAAACACCGGCTGGCCCTGACGGGCCATAATGGTGGACCCGCACCCGTCCAGATCCATGCCCACAGCCTTGCACCCATATTCTTCCGCTGTTTGGATGAGCGCTTTCAACACATCCTGGGACCTGGGTTTGAATATGGGTATTCCGTATCCGTTGCAGGCTTTCATGGCCTTAAGGGAGGGATGATTTTCCGGCGTATAAAACCAGGTATCCCCCCGAAGGCCCATGGTTCCCGCTTCTTTTGACCCCCTTAATACGGAAATGCAGAACTGGGTTTCATCCAGGGCCTCGTTGTATTTTTGGGCTCCTGCCGTTGAGGCTGCCAGCACCGGAAATTTAAGATCCACCCCGAGAAAGGAGCAGGAGGTATCCGGTTCAAAATGATCGCCCAATACCGACATATTGAACTCAATTTTGTCTAAGGCCTCGATATTGGCCCGGAAGGACCTTCCCTGACCGGCTCCGCCAAGGCCGATGGGCCTCCCATAGGCCTCTCTCTGGCAGATCTTATCAAAATTGGCGTCACAGGACGGATAGGCCGCGCAGATGCCCTTGAGTTTTGTTCTGGCCATGTCCCTGACCTGCTCCAATGTCCCGGGCACCTCTTCCATGTTCATGATCATCCGGTCATCGGCCCGGCAGACTTCGCAGGAAGCGGGTTTATTTTCAGCTTTTAATATTTCATGACAGACGGAACAATACCATTGATTCATTCCTGATCTCCTTTTTTTGAGTTGGGCCCTGCCAAGAATATCATTAACATAGTATCCTTTTCCATATCTGTTTTCTCTGTACGTGTTTTTTCCATTGGAGCCGTTAACACGTACAATGCAATATAGCAAAATTCAGACCATGATTATCAATTTTTGTAATTGAATCCTGAATTGTTTTTTTCTGAATTTTAACCTTGCCAATATGGCATAAATTGTGCAAAACTTTATACCTTATAACATCTGAACACAACCGTTTCTTAAACCTGTGCCCATTCTAAGGAGAAACACATGACCGAAAACAATACAACCTTATATGCACTGAGTACATGCAGCCATTGCAAATCAACCAAAAAGCTGCTTTCCGAATGCAATGTGCAATTCAATTATATCGAAGTGGATGACCTGGAAGGCGAAGAACGAAAAGCCATTCTGGCAGAAATCAAAACCCTTAACCCGCGTTGTTCCTTTCCGACGATCAAGATTAATGACACCGTTATTGTGGGATTTAAAGAAAATGAAATAAAGGAGGCGTTGGGAATCGATCATGAAAGTTGAACAACTGTATCAGGCATTAAAAAAATCCCAGGAAGCCAAGGATATCTATTTTAACAAGGACAAAGACCTTGTGTTTGAACTCCTTGAAGCCCTGTTGCTGAACAAGGACCGGTACGGATATATGGCCTGCCCTTGCAGACTGGCCTGCAACGACAGGGAAAAAGACAAAGATATCATCTGCCCCTGTGTTTACCGGGAACCGGATTTAAAGGAATACGGGGCCTGCTTCTGCGGTCTTTATGTATCGAAAGCCGTGCATCACAATGAGATCGAAACGGAATACGTTCCTGAACGGCGACCCCCTGAAAAAATATTCTAGTTCCTGAGGTAAACATTATGAATGAATGTATGTCTATTCTCAATACCGGCCTTCGGGGTATTGACGTGGCCAGCTCAAAAATCTGTGATGTCCGGGGCAAGGAAGGAAAACTGATTTACAGGGGTTTTCTGGTCCAGGACCTTGCAAAAAAAGCCGGTTTCGAAGAAGTAAGCTTTCTTTTATTGTACGAACGGCTTCCCAATAAACAAGAACTTTTGGACTTCGGCCAAAGCCTGAAACAAAAAAGACACATCCCGGATAATATATTTACGGTTTTAAAGGCCCTGCCACCGACAATGAATCCCATGGATGTTCTTCAGACAGCGACCCCCCTTCTGATCCGGAATGATAAAACCGTTGGCGAACCGGGCATTGAAAATACCCTTTACAGCGCCGAAAACCTGATCGCCGGGATGGCAACCATTACTGCGGCCTGGGACCGGATCAGAAACAACAAAGACATTGTTCCGCCCCATGAGGATCTAAACCATGCCGCCAATTTTCTGTATATGCTCACCGGTGACATTCCTGATTCTGAAACCGCTCAGTTCTTTGACACCAGCCTTGTGCTGCATGCCGAGCATTCATTTAATGCGTCCACCTTCACGGCAAGGCAGGTGGCCTCCACCCGGGCCCATATTTATGCCGCCGTATCCGCGGCCATCGGGTCCCTGTCCGGGGCACTCCACGGCGGGGCCAATGTCCGGGTCATGCAGATGCTGAAGGAAATCGGGTCAAAGGACAATATTGATGCCTATATCAACCGCGTGCTGGACTCAGGAGATCTCATCATGGGGCTCGGCCATGCCGTATATGAGACCGACGACCCAAGGGCACTGATCCTGGGACCCATGAGCAAAAGAATGGGAGAGATCGCCGGGCAACCCCTCTGGTATGAACTTTCAAAGGAACTTGAACAAAAGGCAAAAGCCGCATTCAGAGCAAAAAAACAGCGGGAAATCTATTGTAACGTGGATTTTTACAGCGCCTCCCTTTTTTACGCCATGGGGATTGCCATGGACCTTTTCTCCCCGGTCTTTGCCGTTTCAAGGATCAGCGGGTGGTCGGCCCATGTGATTGAGGAACAATTTGCCATGGCTGCTCCCAAGCCCTCGCTCTACCGGCCGGGAGCAACCTATGTGGGCAATTATTGCGGGCCTGATGAGTGTGTCTTTGTTGATCTGGATAAACGTTAACCCAAAAAGGATAATTTAATCATGAAAGTCTGGCAATGCACTGTTTGCAAATATATTCACCGGGGGGAGGAACCCCCTGAAAAATGCCCTGTCTGCGGTGTGGACAAGAGCAAATTTATTGAAATCGATGAATCCAAGATACCGGAACGGCCTAGGCGAAAGGATGCTGCAAAGCCGACAGGCCCTGCAGCCGGAGCCGATATTAAGGCAGCGCCCGAACCTCCCAAAAAACAACCGCCGCCGGCGCCTGAAACAGGTTTTGAAAAAATCAAATCCCTGGCCCTGAAGCACCACCTCCACCCGGTTTCCGTGCACACGCCCAACGGCGTCCTGCCCATCGCAGTGGTCCTGTGGATCCTGGCCTGGATATTTAATTCCGAGCTTTTGGCCAAGGCCGCCATGATCAATATGGTCTTTGTGGTGCTGGCCTTTCCAATAGTCATCTTTTCAGGGATTCTGGAATGGCGGAAAAAATATCAGGGTGCGCTGACCCCGCTATTTAAAATCAAGATTCTGGCCGCAGCCCTGACCACGGTGTCCTGTGTGATCAGCCTTCTCTGGTATCTTTTTGACCCAAAAGTTTTGTCAAGCCCGAAGGCCTTTGTCTTCATCCTGGTCAATATCGTCATGGTGGCGGCAGCCGGTGTAGCCGGATTTATCGGCGGAAAACTCGTGTTCAAGGATTAGATTTCAAGAATCAGACCCACCGGGCAATGATCCGACCCCTGGACCTCATTATCGATAAAGGCTTCTTTTATTATGCCTTTATCGATAAGGTCCCGGGTTACAAAAAAATAATCAATACGCCAACCGGCATTGTTTTTCCGGGCATTGAACCGATAGGACCACCACGAATATTTGACCGTATCCGGATAAAAATACCGGAAGGTATCCACATATCCATTCTCCACCATGCGGTCCAGAACATCCCTTTCAATCCTTAAAAACCCGGAGAACTTTGAATTGGGGCCCGGATGTTTTAAATCGATCTCATTGTGAGCGGTATTAAAATCCCCGGTGATAATGAGACTTTTGCCCTGGCTGCGCAAAGCATCGGCATGGGCAAGAAGCCAATCATAAAAATCCAGTTTATATTTCAGGCGTTCATCACTCATCTGGCCATTGGGAAAATACACATTAAACAGGGTAAAGTCCTGATAATCCAGTTGGATGACCCGGCCTTCGCCGTCAAATTCAGGCCTGCCGAATGATGTCGTGACGCTTAACGGGGCCATTTTTGAATAGGCAGCCACGCCGCTGTATCCTTTTTTCAGGGTGGAATAGGACCAGAAGGAATCATAGGGCGGCAAAGCAATCATCTCTTCGGTCCGCTGGTTCTCCTGAAGCTTTGTTTCCTGCAATAGGAAGATATCGGCATCCGAATCCTGCACCGTTTTTTTAAACTCCTTATTCATAACGGCCCTGAGCCCGTTCACATTCCAGGAAATTATTTTTAATTGTGTTTTATCCGGCATAGCTGTTCCTATTTTTGTCTCATGATACATCTGTGTCCCGGCAGACTGTCCTGATCTCAGTCCTTTTTCAGGATAATCCGGGCATCGGCGATGATGCACCGGTCCTTTGTGCAGATAACGGGGTTCAGGTCTAAAGAGTCCATATCCTTTTCCAGCGCCATGATGAGATGGGAAAACCGGACCAGGGCATAGGTGAGAACCTCCATATTCACCCCGTCCCTTCCCCGGTATCCGGATAAAAGGGCCTTAGCCTTCAGGGAGTCTACCATGGAAAACACATCTCCGGGCTTCAGGGGCGCCATGCGGATGGCGGTATCATTATAAATTTCAACGGAAGTCCCGCCAATGCCAAGGACCACCACCGGGCCGAACTGGAAATCATTTTTTGCACCGACGATCAGCTCGAGACCCTGAACCATTTCTTCCACCAGGACGGCTTCGCAGCCCTCCAGGCCTTGAAGCCTCTCCATCTCTTTTTTCAGACGACGGCTTGTGGTGATCCCGGTCACCACGGCCTGGTATTCGGTTTTATGAAGAATTTTCTTTGAAACCGCCTTGGCCACCACCGGGCCCTTTATTTTCTTTAAGAATTTTTCCGCTTTTTCAAAGGAATCGGTCAGGACAAACTCCGGGATATCCAGGCCCTGGGCTTTCATGATCGCCTTTGCAGACGGCTCCAGGACCCATCCCAGATCCTTGTGGGCCGCAATGAGGGTTCTGATTTTTTTCTTCAGCATGGTCTGCACCTCTGTAAAGCCTTTGCCATGAGGACGGCGCCCTCCACAGAGGAGGCCACCGGGATATCATTGAGTTCAAAGCCTTCGATAATGATCCTGTATTTTTCCTCATTGGGAACATAGGCAATCATGGGTTTGCCCTCATTTCTGGCCACCTGACTGAGCTTTGCCCCGATATCGGCGGAAACGCCCGGCGAATAAGGAATGAGCAGGGCCAAAAGACATTCAATCCCCTCATCCCTGGCAAGATGGGTGGCCGCCGTTACAATATCATTGTCCACCGAACTTCC
>CAZAHK010000023.1:4249-32403 GCA_964484555.1 uncultured Desulfobacula sp. | reverse complement strand
ACGGAAAAACATTTCTCGCCCCCCTTGCCGGGATTACCAATCTGCCCTTCCGCCTTCTTGTAAAAGAATGCGGCTGCGCCGTGGTCTATTCGGAAATGGTCAGTGCCAAGGGATTTTTTTATAATTCGGAAAAAACCATGCGGTTAATATCTTCAAAAAAGGAAGAGCAGCCTCTATCCATACAGATCTTCGGGGCTGACCCGGAACTGATGGCAGACTTTGCAAGAGCGATCCAGGAGATGAAAGCGGCCGACATCATTGATATCAATTTCGGGTGCAGTGTGAAAAAAGTGGTAAAACAAGGGGCCGGGGTTGCCTTGATGAAGCAGCCCGAACTTGCCGGGGCCCTATTGTCTTCCATCCGGAAGGCCATCGACCTGCCCCTGACCATCAAGATCCGTTCCGGATGGGATGCCTCCGGGCAGGATGCGTTCAGGATCGCACAGCTTGCCCAGGATGCCGGGGTCGATGCCGTGATTCTGCATCCCAGGACAGCCGGCCAGGGATTCAAAGGCAAAGCCGACTGGAATCTCATTACAGAACTGAAAAAAAGACTTTCCATACCGGTAATCGGCAACGGGGACATCACCTGTGTTGAAGATGCCCATAAAATGCTATCGGTTACCGGCTGTGATGCGGTGATGGTGGGAAGAGCGGCCTTAAGCAATCCCTTTATTTTCTCCCAGATTGATGCCTTCCTTGAAACCGGCAGTTATCCGGTTCCGTCCCATCGGCAGATATTCGGCGCCATGGCACACCTAACCCGGAGTTATATTGATTTTTTTGGTGAAGAACCGGCCTGCAGGATGCTTAGAGGCCGGTTGTCCTGGTTTATCAAAGGTATCCCCGGGTGTTCTTCCTTCAGGAAAAGACTTTCCACCATTGAATCCGGCGATCACGCCCTGTCCATTATTAGAGAGTTTGAGACGCTTACAGGTTAGAGCTTTGCCCCTTTTCATACACTGCCGTGGCAAGGGAGCTGATCCCGCCCCTTGGCGTGAATTCACCGGTGACCTCCATGCGCAAAGGGCTTAATACCCGGACCAGGTCATCCAGGATCTTATTGACCACATGCTCATAAAACATCCCGACATTCCGGTACTGGAGGAGGTAATATTTCAGGGATTTAAGTTCCACAATGGTTTGGTCGGGCCGGTATCGTATGGTGATACAGCCGTTGTCCGGCAGGCCCGTCATGGGACAGACAGAGGTATATTCGGGCTGTTTGATGGTGATGTCAATGCTTCTCTTGGATTTATAGGCATAGGGAATGGGTTCAAGGATGTCTGCTTTGACAATACCGGGATCTTCAATCCGGCAACTGGTTTTATAGGTTTTATTTTCAACCATCTTTATGCTGTCCCTTTTTTAAGGATTAACGGAAAAATTTCTTTTATCATAAAAAAATATGTGTTTCAAATGAATAAAAAAACGAAAAGGCGCTTGTTTGTCGTCATTTGGAATTCGTAAAAAAAGCTTGACAAAAATTTTTAAAAAAAGGATAAATACGCAGCTTTTTCGTTGGCGTTAACCTGAAAAGCTCTGTAACTTTTAGTAAATTCGATAAGTTGCAAAATCCAAAGTTATCTTTTGTCAAGCTTGGCATCACCAGTTTTGGCATTTTAATACCCCAAGGAGGATATGAACCAAATGAACGACTTCTTACAAAGCCTAAGAAATGGCCAGGCTGAAAAACCGCGAACTCCCAAAACACGAAAAAACTATGATAATTCCTATCATTATACCACCCAAAGATTTAATTCCTATGGCGGAGGAGGATACCAGAACACCCGAAACCAGAATGTGAAAAGACCCCCTATCCCTGCCCTTCAGAGCGGAAACGGCCTGCCCGTGGATGAAGCCTCCGTTACTGCCATGCTGGCGGACGCCGTTGAAAATCTCAGCAACCACATTGAAACCCTGGCAAAGAATCAGGATTATTTAATCAATGTCCAGGAAAGAATGGCTGATATGATGGAACGCCAAGCCATTGCCATCGAAAGGATTGTCGATCATCTGAATATTGCTCCCGGACCGGATGCTGAAGAACCTATGGAAGAAAATGAACCCACCGGCGCTTTCGAGCATCATTATGTCACTCTGCACGAACCTGCTCCGATTGAGACTGCAGAAGCCTCTGTGGCCACTGCCGAACTTGAAAAACCCGTCATCCGGAAGAGAAAAAAACTGATCCCTCAAAAATCAGAAGAAACCGTCTCCGCAGACAGCGGGCTTCTCGGCCGTGACACCGTCATGGATATTATTTATACCATGCGCAGCCAAGGCGCCACCTTTGATCAGGTTGCCGCCCGCCTCATCGAACTTGGTCAACCGACGTTCTCCGGCCGCGGCGAATGGCATGCACAGACCATTCACAGGCTTTGCAACAAAAAATAAGCATACCCGATCATACCCCATAAGAGCCCTGGAAACTATTTCTTCCGGGCTCTTATGTTTTTAAGGACTGCATATATTCGTCCCACTCTGAGGGAAGAAGCGTCTTTTTTTTCGTATTGCAGGCTTTGCAGCAGGCTGCCACATTAAATTTTTCCGTCCGGCCGCCCCTTGAAAGGGGTATGATATGATCCATGGTCAGTTCCCCGGGAGGAAAACTTTGTTTGCAATAATGACAGATGCCTGAGGAGCGTTTTCGTTTCCACCACTGGCTTGATCTGAGTTTTCTGGCCTTGTCCCGCTCCTTTTTCAGAAAAATTTCATCTGCGAACCCGAAGGGCTGGTCCATGGCGTTAATAACCGAATTCAGAGAGGATCCTCTCATTTTCAACCCAGTTCCGGGTTACTTTGACAAACAGTTTCAAAAGCACTTTTTTCCCGAGCATTTCTTCAATGTCTTTTCGTGCTTTTTCCCCGATTTTTGCCAGCATGGCGCCTTTTTTTCCGATAATGATGCCCTTCTGGGAATCCTTGATCACATGGATGCTGGCATGAATCAGGATGAGTCTTTTTTCAACGGTAAAGGCGTCCACCGTAACTGCACTTGAATAGGGAATTTCCATCCCGGTCAACCGGAAGACCTTTTCCCGGATCATCTCCTTTACCAAAAACCGCTCCGAGACATCGGTCAAGGTTTCTTCAGGATAAAGCCTCGGGCTTTCCGGCAATGAGTTCTCTATTTCCTTTAAAAGATCCTCTACCTGGACCCCTTTTTCAGCCGAAACAGGAACGATGGCCTTGAATTCATGCAATTTTTGAAATTCCTCAACCAGGGTATACACCTGATCTTTTTTCACAAGGTCGATTTTATTCAATGCCAGAATCACTGTTTTTTTGATGGTTTTCAGTTGGGCCAGAATCAGTTTTTCCGCCGTATAATTTCTTGAAGCAGCATCAATCATGAACAGGATCATATCCGCATCTTCCATGGCCAGGATGGCCTGGTCAACGATTCTCCGGTTAAAAAGGCTTTTGCTCCGGTGTATCCCCGGGGTATCCATAAAAATAATCTGGGATAAGGGCCGATTGACAATGCCCAGAATCCTGTCCCGGGTGGTCTGGGGTTTTTTAGATGTAATGGAAATTTTCTGCCCCAGAACCTGATTGAGGAGGGTTGATTTTCCGGCATTGGGAGCACCGATGATGCCGACAAATCCGGATCGGATATTCTTTTCGTCTGTATTATTCATTATTCCAATCCAATAAATTCATGATTTCCTGCAACACCCGATCCCTTCCCAGTTTTGTCTTTGATGAAAAAAGGATGGCGCTGCTGTTTTCCCTGCTCATCAGGGCGCAAATGGCGGTAAGCCTTTTCTGTTGCTGTGTTTTTGACAGCTTGTCGGATTTGGTCAATATCAAAAGATAGGGCAGTTCATGGCCTTCCAGCCATTTGACCATATCGAATTCTTCTTTTTCAGGGTCCCTGCGGATATCGATCAACAGGATCAATCCCAGAAGATTCTTCCGCTCGGAAAGATATAGATTGATCATGGGCTGCCATTGAGATCTGATTTCTCTGGATACTTTTGCATATCCATACCCTGGAAGATCCACAAAGGAGAGGTCCCCATTGATCAGAAAAAAATTTATAAGCTGAGTGCACCCCGGCTTTGCACTGGTTTTCACCATGTCTTTCCGGTTCATCAGGGCATTGATCAAAGAGGATTTCCCGACATTGGATCGTCCTGCAAAGGCGATTTCAGGGAAATCATATTCCGGATACTGGGAGGGTTTGACCGCGCTTTTAACAAATTCGACGGTTTTAATGATCATTGTTTTTTTAAATAGCCTTCCACACGGTCAAGACCGGTTTTCAGATTTTCCATGGAATTGGCATAGGAGAATCTCAGATATCCTTCTCCGTTTGCACCGAAATCAATTCCCGGCGTCACCCCGACATGGGCTTTTTCCAGGATATCAAGGGCAAGGGCATAGGAGTCGGTTGAAATATGTTTTGCATTGACAAAGACATAAAAGGCCCCCGTGGGTTCCGTCGCAAGGCCAAACCCCATCCGCCTCAGGCGCTCAATCATGTAAACACGGCGACGGTTATAGGTTTCCCGCATGATTTGGGTTTCTTTATCCGAATGTGTCAGGGCAGCGGCCCCTGCCAGTTGGACAACGGAATTGGCGCAAATGAAAAAATTCTGCTGCAGGACCTGCAGGGCCCGGACAAATTCCGGGGGCGAAATGAGATATCCCAGACGAAGGCCCGTCATGGCAAACAACTTTGAAAACCCATTCAACACAAAGGCTTCATCGGTAAACTCCAAGATGGAATGCTCTTTTCCTTCATAGACCAGGCCATGATAGATCTCATCGGAAATAATATAGAGATGATTCTCCCTGGCCACCTCCACAATCTCTTTCATCCTGTCCCGGGGAATGACAATTCCCGTGGGGTTGGCCGGGGAATTGATAAAAATCGCCTTGGTTCTGGGAGTAATCTTTTTTTCAATGGCCTGGGGCGTAAAAATAAAACCCTCCTCTTCATAAACCGGAACCGTCACCGGAACCCCCTGGACATAGGTGATAAAATTGGCATAACAGGCATAATGGGGATCGGAAATGATGATTTCATCCCCCGGATTCACAAGGGCTGAAAACAAAAGCAGCATGGCCGGAGAAGTGCCCGAGGTCACCAGAATCCGGCCCGGGTCAATGACCGTGCCGTAGATTCTTTGATGATAATCACGGATGGCTTCTCTCAGGCGGATATCGCCAAGACTGTGGGTATAATGGGTCTGATTGCTTAAGAGCGCCTCTATACCGACTTTGTTGACACATTCCGGTACATTGAAATCAGGCTCCCCGATTTCCATATGAACCACATCAATTCCCGTTGCCTCCATTTTATGGATTTTTTCCAGGATCTCCATGACAATAAAGGGGGTGATATGATTGCATCGCTTTGCCGGTTCCATTACAGCACCTTATTCAACGGATATTCAATGATGCCTTCGGCGCCAGCCTTCAGGAGCTTTGGCACAAGATCCCGCACCAGCCCCGTATCCACAATGCTTTCAACGGAATACCAGTCGGAATTATACAGGGAAGCAATGGTGGGGGCATTCAGGCTCGGCAAAAGAGAAACCACCTTGGCGATTTTATTTTCCGGCACATTCATTTTGATACCGACCAGCTTTTCAGCCAGAAGGGCTCCCTGGAGCAGCATGGCGATCTGTTCTATCTTTTCCCTTTTCAGGGTATTTTCCCAGGCTTTCTTGTTGGCGATCAACTGGGTATTGGTCTGCATCATTTCATGGATCACTCGAAGGTTATGGGCCTTGATGGTGCTTTCAGTCTCCGTGATTTCAACAATGGCATCGGCCAGCCCTGAAACAATCTTTGCCTCGGTGGCGCCCCAGGAAAATTTCACATTGACATCAATATTTCTTTCCTTGAAAAACCGGGTGGTAAATTTGACCAGTTCCGTTGAAATGGTTTTCCCGGCCAGATCCTCAAGGGTTTTGATGGAAGAGTCGTTGGCAACGGCGATCACCCACCGGGCCGGCCGGTTGCTGACCTTTGAATATACCAGATCCGTCACCACATGGACATCGGATTCATGCTCGGCTATCCAGTCAAGGCCTGTCAAGCCCGCATCAATGACCCCGCTTTCCACATTGATGGACATTTCCTGGGCCCGGCACAGGGCGCATTCAAGCGAATCATCATTTATGTCCGGAAAATAGCTTCTGCCCTCCACACTGATTTTCCATCCGGAACGTTTAAAAAGATTGATGGTTGCGTCCTGCAAACTGCCCTTGGGGATTCCCAATTTAAGTATTTTTTCCATTATTTGTATACCTCATCCGGATCAAAAACGATTGAGTCCGTTATTTTTAAATTCTGTTCTTCCAGTTTTGAAAAAAAGCAGCTCCTGTATCCTTTATGACAGGCTGCGCCACCGATCTGCTCCACCTTTAAGAGAAGGGTATCCAGATCACAATCCACTCTGATTTCCTTAACAAGCTGAACATGACCGGATGTTTCCCCTTTTATCCATAAGGATTTTCTTGACCTGCTGTAATAGGTGGCCTTTCCGGTTTTCAGGGTTTCCGTAAAAGCCTCCTCATTCATATAGGCCAGCATCAGGACATCTCCGGTCCTGTAATCCTGCACAACAGCGGGAATCAGTCCATTGTTTTTTTTAAAATCAAGTTTTATCATGACATCCAAACAAACTCCCCATGCATTATGATACTTAAAACTGTATTAAATAACCGATATTGTTCAAAAAGTCAATTTTTAAAAAACAAAAGCGATTTGACAGGCAGGGTTGCCTTATATCCGGTAATCTGGTAATAAGCAAAAAAATAAAACCGTTGACTGGATATTATGGCTAAAATTAAAAGCAAATCCGAGGTGCTCAAGCAAAGAGGCAAAAGAAAAGAAACTCATTTCATCCTTTCCTGCCTGAAATGGATGTTTGTTCTTTTCATTATCTCAGGCCTTCTGGGAGCCGCGGGCCTTGCTGGCCTTTATTCTTATCTGAATCAGGACCTGCCTAAGATCAACACGCTCAACGATTACAGGCCGGCCGTTGTAACCAATGTTTTTTCAGATGACGGCAGAAAAATCGGTGAATTTTTCGAGGAACGAAGAATTGTCATCCCCTTGTCTGAAATGCCGAAAAATCTTATCAATGCCTTTGTTGCCGCAGAAGACTCAAGATTCCGGGAACACCCCGGTATCGATATTGTCTCCATCCTCCGGGCATCCCTGAAAAACGTCCAGGCCGGCGGCATTGTCCAGGGAGGGTCCACCATTACCCAGCAGGTGACCAAATCCTTTCTCCTGACTCCGGAACGGACCTATAAAAGAAAACTCAAAGAAGCCATTTTGGCCTACAGAATAGAAAAAAATTTTTCCAAGGACGAGATTCTTTTTCTTTATCTGAACCAGATCTACCTGGGCCACGGGGCCTATGGCGTGGAATCGGCATCGGAAAACTATTTCGGGAAACATGCAAAGGACCTTAACCTGGCAGAATGCTCCATGCTGGCCGGCCTTCCCCAGGCACCGAGCAAATACTCCCCCTTCAGTTTTCCGGACAAGGCAAAGCAGCGGCAGATTTATGTGTTAAACCGCATGAAGGAAGACGGCCTTATCACTAACCTTGAGGCTACGGAAGCCATTAACCTGAAGCTGGATATCAAACCACGGAAAAACTGGTTTATCGAAAGCGTACCCTGCTATACGGAACATGTCCGGCGGTATGTTGAAAAAAGCTATGGGAAAGAAGCCCTCTATCAACAGGGGCTTCAAATCCATACGGCCGTCAATATTGAACTCCAGAAATTCGGAACCGATGCCGTGACCCATGGCTTAACGGAACTGGACAGGCGCATGGGGTACCGGGGACCCCTGAAAAGCATTCCCGGCCTTCAGATCGAAAGCTTTTGCCGGGAAGTGTCGGAGAATATCGGTAATTCAATCCTGGAAAACGGAGTTCCTTACCAGGGCGTTGTTCTCAGCGTTGACGATGATCATGCCGTCACCCGGGTCAGGGTGGGGGATTTCCAGGGCATCATCAAACTGGAAACCATGACCTGGGCAAGAAAACCTGATCCGGAACGTGCAGATTATGAAGCCAAAGTTAAAAAACCCTCCCAGGTTTTCAGACCCGGAGACGTTATTCAAGTAAGACTGTTCAATGATTCTGCAAAAAACGATGCCCTTGAATTCACGCTGGACCAGGAACCTCTTGCTGAATCTGCTTTGTTGAGCATTGAAGCTGAAACCGGCCATGTCAAAGCCATGATCGGCGGCCGGGATTACAAAACCAGTCAATTCAACAGGGCCTACCAGTCCAGACGCCAGCCGGGAAGCGCCTTCAAACCCATTGTCTATGCCGCCGCCCTTGATAAAGGATATACGGTAGCCACCATCATCATTGATTCCCCCATTGTCTTTGAAGATCCTTACAGCGATAATATCTGGAAGCCCAGAAATTATGGGGAAAAATTTTACGGCCCGACCCTTTTTCGCGAAGCACTTGCAAAATCCAGAAATATCATCACCATCAAAATCCTTCAGGATATCGGAATCGATTATGCGATCGATTATGCGAAACGACTTGGTATCACTTCGGAAATCGGCCGGAATCTATCCATCGCCCTGGGTTCATCAGGGGTTTCCCTGCTTGAACTTGTCAATGCCTATTCCGTATTTTCCAACCTGGGATATTTTATTGAGCCTGTCTTTATCACAAAAATAGAGGACAGGGACGGAAAACTGCTGGAAAGCTCTCAACTCGTCCGGAAAAAGGTCATTGATATGGCAACGGCCTATATCATGACCAGCATCCTGGAAAGTGTCATCAAAACAGGGACGGGAAAACGGGTTCAGACCCTTAACCGGCCAGCCGCCGGAAAAACCGGAACCACCAACAATCTCCATGATGCATGGTTTATCGGGTATACACCGAGATATACCACCGGTGTCTGGGTCGGACTTGACCAGGAAGGCCCTCTCGGCAAAGATGAGACCGGTGCAAAGGCTGCTGCCCCCATCTGGCTCGAATACATGCAAAAGACTCTGGAAGGAAAACCGGTTCGTTCTTTTACCGTACCGGAAGGTATTGTCTTTGCGAAAATTGATGCCAAAACCGGCCTTCTGCCCAATAAAAATTCCCAGGAAACAATTTTCGAATGTTTTAAAGAAGGCACTGTCCCAACATTGTCGTCGCCTGAACCGGACACGACAATTGATGCTGAAGCCCTTTATAAGGAAGGAATCTGAAAAAAATAATGAATCATTCTTGGATTTTCTTTTTCAATTCTTCTATCAGTTTTTCGTAATTGTCTCTCTGAAGGATTTCATCAAACTGGGACCGGTAATTTCCCACCAGGCTGACGCCTTCGATAACAAGATCATAGACCTTCCATGATCCGTCTTTTTCCTGGTACAAACGATAATCAATGGGGATTTCAATTTTTTCGGTGACGATTTTGGTATTAATCTGGGCTCTTTTATCGGTAATAACCTCTTTCAAATATTCGACTTTTTCATTGGTATATCCCTCAATCTTGGAGATATAGGTATCTTCAAGAAGTTTTCCAAACAATTCAATGAATGCTTTTTTTTCTTCATCGCTCCGCTCCCTCCAGTGCTTGCCAAGGCACAACTGGGACATTTTTTCAAAGCTGAATTGTTCATAAATCACTTTGCGAAGGGTTTCTCTTCTTTGCCGGGTGGCTGTTTCCCCTTTTAAGGCCGGATCTTTTAAAATTTCAATAATTTTACCAATCGTCGCCTGCAACTGATCCTGAATAGATGAAGCAAAGCAGGGGTTCACAGGGGAAAAAATACATATTGCGCAAAAAATAAGAACTGCTGTTTTAACTTGTTTCATCGATTCCTCCGGACATGATTGGATATATTGGGGTTAATTCCCGCGCAATTCCTGGTAAGCGCCTGCTGTATCGGCTTTTATACTGAACACAGTGTTGAGTTTGGTAAGGGTAAGGGCATTGAGGACATTGACTCCAAGTCCTGTCAGAATAAATTCCCTTTTTTCCTTTTTACTCCATTGGAGTCCTTCCACAAGGGTTGCAATCCCGGAACTGTCCATGAAGGACACTCCTGTGAGATCCACAATAATTCCCTTGACCTTTTTTTTAAAAAAAGGCAGGAGTTTATCCCTCAGGTCCGGGGATGTGAACATATCCACCTCGCCTTCAACCATGACCATCCCAATATTGTCGTTGATCCTGCTTTTGATTTTAAATGTCATAATCGGTTATTTTTTAAAAATATATTTGCTGACCAGTTCTTCAAGGCTGATGGCTGATTCGGTATCCATCAACGCCCCCTTATCTCCCAGTAAATCTTCTGATCCGCCGGGGGATAATTTAATAAATTTATCCCCAATAATCCCTTTTGTACGGATGGATGCAATGGTATCATCGGAAATCCGGATTCCCTTTTCGATTTCCATTTCCACCAGGGCTTCATTTTCCTCAAGAGTAATTTTTTTAACCTTTCCCACGGGCACACCTGCGATCTCAACCGAGGCCGCTACTTCAAGGCCTTCGATGGATCCGAATTTTGCGCTGACCACATAGGCATCGGAACCGAAAAGATCCACACTGCCTAAGCGGACGGACAGATAAACCAGACAGGCAATGCCTGCTATCATGAAAATCCCCACTGAAATCTCTGTTTTTTTACCGTACATGGTCAATAGTTTAAATCCTATAGCAATAAAGATGTCAAGATATAATCCACAATCAGGATGGAAAGCGCGGACAGGACCACTGTATTGGTCGTGGCCCGGCTGACGCCTTCAGTTGTGGCATCTGCCGTATATCCCATGAAGGTGGCGATCCAGGTAATGAGAAGTCCGAAACAAAGGGATTTGATGACGCCGCCGTAAATATCCCTGAAGGTGACTGCGGCTGCGAGCTTACCGATATAAGCGCCTTCGCTGACCCCCAAAAGATTCACACCGACCAGATAACCGCCGGCAATACCGATGAGATCAAAAAATGCGGTCAGCAGCGGCAGGGAAATAATCCCGGCCACCACCTTGGGGCTGACCACATATTTCAAGGGATCAACCGCCATCATCTCAAGGGCGGGAAACTGGTCCGTGATTTTCATAATCCCTATTTCCGCCGTAATGGCAGACCCGGCCCTGCCGGATACCATGAGGGCGCAAAGGACCGGTCCCAGCTCCCGGATAATGGAAAGGGCCACCATAACGCCGAGGGCTGCTTCTGCACCAAATTGGCTCAGGGAATAATATCCCTGGAGCCCCAGAACCATGCCGGTAAAAAGTGCCGTCACAAAAACAATCAAAAAGGATTTCGACCCGATAAACTCAATCTCTTTGACGAGGCGGGATATCCTTAAAGGCGGCAGAAAGGCCTGAAGAATGGCTGTAAAAATGAATATCCCGCTTCTGCCCAATACCTGGATGCGATATAAGGTGAAACGGCCAAGGGATGCTGCGATTTCCAAATTCTAAACCCCTCCTTTAATCATACAGGATTTCATCCAGATAATTCTTTGCTGTCCGGGCAAAGGGGATAGGTCCCTCCGGCGCCCCCTGGATAAACTGTTTCACCCGTTCATCCGTGCTGTTTCGAATCTCATCCACTGTTCCATTGGCGATGATTTCCCCGTAATACAAGAGAATGATATTGTCGGCTATCTTAAAACAGGAGTCAATATCATGGGATACCACAATGGACGTGATATTCAATGCTTTGTTCAGATCCTGGATGAGTTTTCCGATGACCCCGGTGGAAATGGGGTCCAGGCCTGATGTGGGCTCATCATAAAAAATGATGGTGGGGTCCATGACCACTGCTCTGGCCAGGCCGACCCGTTTCATCATCCCGCCGGAAAGCTGGGACGGCATCAGATGCTCGGTTCCTCTCAGCCCGACCATTTCAAGCTTCATGGTCACAATGGTTTTAATGATATTATCCGCAATTTTCGTATGCTCCCGCAGGGGAAAGGCGATATTCTCAAAAATAGTCATATAATTGAACAGGGCAGATCCCTGGAACAGCATGCCCATTTTTTTTCGAATTTCAAATAATTCTTTCCGGCTGAGGGTGGTCAGGTCTTTTCCGTCAATATACACGGCTCCCTCATCAGGCTTTTCAAGGCCTGTCAACTGCCTTAAAAGGGTGCTTTTTCCGGACCCGCTGCCGCCTAAAATGACGGTGACCTTGCCTCTTTCAAAACGGCAGGTGAGATGATTGGACGCTGTAATGCCGTCATACCGTTTAACAAGATTTTCAACTCGGATCATAGTTGGAATCCGTCGCTTTTGCAGTTATGAGTTTTTTTGCCCACCATAACGTACCAAACTTATGGTGTCAACGGGAATTGTAAGGATTGACAAACCTTAAAAGGCTTTATATAAAATCCGGTATGAAAAAAAATATTCCGGAATTCGTTGTTACCGATCACGCATCAGACCTTAAGTCCTGCATCAACAAAGTCGAGCGCCTGTCCAACTGCATTGAAATCGCCAATCTGATCAATTCCGAACTGTCCATCGGAAAACTGCTTTCCAATGTCATGACGACCACGCAAAAGGTTTTTCTCGCAGAATCGGTCAGCCTGCTCCTGATCGATGAAAAAACAGGGGATCTAACCTTCCAGATAGCCCTTGGCGAGGTCGGAGACGATATCAAAGAATTATACCGCCTGAAAAAAGGGAAAGGGATTGCCGGGCTGGTGGCTGAAACCGGAATGCCTCTCAACCTTGAAGATGCCTATGAACATCCGAATTTTTCTTCCGAGGCAGACCGGAAAACAGGATACCGGACCCGTGCCATGCTCTGTGTTCCCCTAAAAATAAAGGGGGAGATCATTGGGGTGATCCAGGTGATCAACAAACAGACGTCCCCCTTTGTCTTTACCAATGAAGAGCTTGAAATGCTGATGACCATCAGCAGCAGTGCCGCCGTTGCCATTGACACAGCCCGGATGCATAGGATCATTCTTCAGAGAGAAACCCTGGAGCGGGATTTGAAGCTAGCCAGGGAAGTCCAGGAAAGTTTTCTGCCAAAGGATCTGCCTGTTATAGTGAATTACAGATTTGCCGTCGTGAATCAACCGGCCCTTGAAATCGGCGGAGATTTTTACAATTTTTTTAAACTGCCGTCTGATAAACTCGGCATCGTTCTCGGGGATGTGTCCGGTAAAGGGATTTCTGCCTCTTTGGGTATGGCGCGGCTAACCAGTGATCTCCAGTATTATACCCTTGTGTCTCCGGAACCCAAAAACCTACTGGCAAGGATAAATCAAGTCTTATGTGAAAGGGCCAAAGGGGGCATGTTTGTGACTTTGATTTACCTTTTACTGGACCCGCAAAAGAATCGCCTTCAAATCGCCAATGCAGGCCATCTGCCGCCTGTCTATTGTGATCAAAACGGACCCAGGCTCCTGGGAAATGAAGAGAAAAAAGGCCCGCCCCTGGGCATCCTTCCGGATGCCGAATACCACCAGGAAACGTTTGATCTTGCAGAAAACGCCAGTATTACCCTTTTTACGGACGGCGTCATTGAGGCAAAAAACACCTCGGCAGAGCTGTTCGGATTAAAACGGGTTTTAAAGGTCATCAAGTCCCGGCCCAATAATCCGGAGGCGATCTGCCGGGGCATTACAAACGCAGTGGACCGGTTTACCGCCACCGAAGGCAGGAGTGATGACTTAACCCTTTTGTCATTTACAATACCTTAACCCTTTTGACGGACCCCGTGATTTATGGCATCTGATCACATTCACATCCGTATCCCGGCTCACCCGGCCCATCTGAAACAGATCCGGGCCATGACCGCTAAGGTCGTTGCTGCTGCCGGGCTCGCCGAAAAAGAAGCCGGCTCCGTCATCCTTGCGGTTGATGAAGCCTGTTCCAATATTATCAAACACTGCTGTAAAGACGACCCGACGCGAAGTATTGACGTAACCGCCACTATTGATAGGGATTCTATTTGCCTTACTCTGGTTGATAATGGAAAGCCCTTTGATATCGATTTCATCAAATCCAGGGACATCCGGGAAATAAAACCAGGGGGACTCGGGGTTCATATCATCCGGCAGGTCATGGACGTGGTGGAATACAGCCATACCCCTGAAGGGCTGAATCAGGTCAGGCTCGCCAAAAAACTCAAAGACTGAGCGATCCGTCTTCATAATAGTCGCATTTTTGCAATCCATCCCCTGTTTCCAGATATATTCCTATTCCATGTATTATCATAACCATTTTAAATCATTTACTAATTCCAAAATATTGGCAGAACCCGCATCCATGGCACAGCCTTTGCTTAATATCCTCGGTGTCCATGTTTACGAAAGGAAGGATAATGCAACCGGATCATCATGATTTTTTAAACTCCCATTCATTGCAATATATTGAAATGGCCTTGAGCACCGACAGAATTGAAAGAATTACACAGCCGGACGGATACGGAAAAAGAACGGGCGAATGTGGAGATACGATTGAATTTTTTCTGATCTGCAAGGATAATATCATTCAATCCGTCTCTTTCTATGTTCACGGTTGTATGAACACCACTGCCTGCTGTAATACGGTTGCAAAGCGGACCATGGGAAAAACCATTGAAGCGGCATGGGAAATCACTCCCGAAGAGGTGATCCGTTTTCTGGAAACCCTTCCTGAAGATCATTTTCACTGCGCCGAACTTGCCGTTGGTGCCTTTTATCTCGCATTGACGGATATAAACTGCAATAAACCGGAAACATCAAAGGATTAAAGGGGAGAACCATATGAGTCAGATACTTCTTGTGAGCCCTGAAAAAGAAATTTTCAAACCCCTTGAGCTATCATTTTCAGAAAACGGGGCGGCAACCCAATGGACCGATACGGCAGCAAAAGCCCTGGCCCTGGTTGCCGAAAAAAAATTTGATCTTGTGATCATTCACGAACAGGTGTCGGACATGACCGCCAAAAAACTGGTGGAAAATATCATCACCCTCAATGCCATGATGAATTGTGTGGTCCTCAGCGCCATGTCGGATGAAGATTTTCATGAAGTCTATGAAGGATTGGGCGTTCTGATGCGGTTTCCCCTGATACCGGGCAAAGCGGAAGTCAAAAAACTTCAAGATCACCTCGCCCGTATCCGCAGGATCTCGGATCAGATAAAACCTTTAAAGGGAGCCGGAAACAAATGATTATAAGCGTTGCCAGCGGCAAGGGCGGAACCGGAAAGACCACGGTATCCACCAATCTTGCCCTATCCATCGGTCAAGGGGTCCAACTTTTTGACTGTGATGTGGAAGAGCCCAATGTCCATCTTTTCCTTCATCCGTCAATCCATAAAATAGAACCAGTCATTGCCCCGGTGCCCAGAATCGACCTTGAAAAATGCACCTTCTGTAAAAAATGCATGGACATCTGCCGGTTCGGGGCTCTTGCCGTACTCAAAAAAGATGTGCTGGTCTTTGAAAATCTATGCCATTCCTGCGGCGGCTGCTTTGAAATCTGCCCTGAAAACGCCGTCCTGGAAAAGGAAAGATCCCTGGGGGACATCGAACACGGGACAGTCAACGGCATTTCTTTTATCCATGGCCGGCTTGCCATCGGCCAGGTTATGGTTCCCCCCATCATCAAAAAGATCCGGTCCTATACAGACCCGAATCTCATTACCCTCATTGATGCGCCGCCCGGAACCTCCTGCCCGGTCATTGCAGCCATGAATAAGGCAGACTTCATCCTCCTGGTGACGGAACCCACACCTTTTGGTCTCCATGACCTGAAGCTGGCCGTTGAAACCGTAAAAATCCTCGGTATCCCCTGCGGGCTCGTCATCAATCGAGTGGGTATCGGCAATGACGCCGTAAACCAATATGCAAAAAAAGAAAACATCCCTATCCTCATGGAAATCCCCTTTGATAAAAAAATTGCACAGATCTATTCCAGAGGAGAGATGATCATAGACAAGATGCCTGAATACAAGGACAAATTCCTGGACCTGTTCAAAAAGATCTTGGCACTCGTTGAAAAAAAGGAAGGCAACAAATGAGAGAACTGGTGATTTTAAGCGGAAAAGGCGGGACCGGGAAAACAAGCGTCACGGCAGCATTTGCCTCCCTGGCCAGGAACATGGTTCTGTGTGATGCCGATGTGGATGCAGCAGACCTTCACCTGATCCTGAATCCCGACTTTAAAAAGACCATGGAATTCAAAGGCGGCCACGAAGCCGTCATCAACCCGGACCTGTGTACGCAATGCGGCCGGTGCATTGAGGTCTGCCGGTTCGGGGCGGTTAAAGATTCCTTTGAAATAGACCCCATTGATTGTGAAGGCTGCGGAGTTTGTGTGGATCTCTGCCCTGAAAAAGCCATTGATTTTCCGGAAATCGTCTGCGGAGAATGGTATATTTCCGACACACGGTTTGGTCCCATGGTCCATGCCCGTCTCGGCATAGCCCAGGAAAACTCCGGGAAACTGGTCTCTCTCATCCGGGGGGAAGCCAAAAAACTTGCCGCAAAAAACAATCTGGATCTCATCCTGACCGACGGCCCTCCGGGCATCGGATGCCCGGTCATTGCCTCCATCGGCCAGGCAACAGCCGTCCTCATCGTTGCAGAGCCTACGGTTTCAGGCCTCCATGATATGGAAAGAGTCGGGCAACTTTCAAAACATTTTAATATCCCGGCCATGGTCTGCATCAATAAATACGATCTGAACCTGGACCAGACACAGAAAATAGAAAAACTTGCCCAAAAGGCCGATATCGCGGTGGTGGGCAGGATACCCTTTGATCCGACCTTTACCGAGGCCATGATCGAGGCAAAAACCATTTTTGAATACAACCATACTTCACAGGCCGGTAAAGAAGTCCGGCAGATCTGGGACAATATCCTGTCCCTGCCGGCATTCAAATCGCCTGTGAGCCAAATACTAAAACATTTATAGGAGAAATAAAATTATGAAAAGCGGTAGAATTGCAATCCCTTCAAACGGCCAGGGCGGACTTAACGGAACAAGAGCCGGTCATTTCGGACACTGTGACGTATTTACCCTGGTTGATGTGGAAAACGGCGAGATTAAAGAAGTATCCATTCTTCAGAACCAGGAACATGTCCAGGGCGGATGTATGGTCCCGGTCAACCTGCTTTCTGAAAACAGGGTCAGCGCCCTGGTGGTCGGCGGCATCGGAATGAGGCCCCTCATGGGATTCAGACAGGTCGGGATTGATGTGTACCACGATGATCAGCGCGTTGAAATCGAACCTGTGGTAAAGGATCTCATTGCAGGCAGACTACCTGAAATCAAAAATGACCAGGTCTGCGGCGGTGGCGGCGGACAGGTCTAATTCAGTACAAGGAGGAACATAAAATGAAAATAGCGATCAGCTCCCAGGGGAAAACCCTGGATTCCGAACTCGATCCGAGATTTGGACGCGCTGCCTACATTCTTGTCGTGGATACGGAAACCCTTGATTTTGAGGCCTTTGATAACAACGACAATAAAAACGCCTTCAAGGGGGCCGGGATCCAGGCAGCAGCCATGGTCTGTGATAAAAATGCCGAGGTCCTTTTGACCGGATTCTGTGGCCCCAATGCGTTCCAGACCCTGGATGCCGCCGGTGTAAAAGTGGTGAGCGATCAGAGCGGCCGGGTCATTGATGTGGTTCAAAAATTCAAACAGGGTGGGGCTGTTTATGCCGAGAACGCCAATAAAGACGGCCACTGGTAAAAGGAGATACTTATGCCTTTATTTGAATTTAAATGTGAGGACTGCGGCAGGCTGACGGAAACCCTTATCTTCGGGACCCAGGATCAGCCTTGCTGCCAATCCTGCGGCAGTACCAATATGACCAAACAGATGTCGGCCCCTTCCTCCATGTCGGGGCCCGTCAAAAACACCATGCCGGGATTCAAGGATACGGCCTGCTGCGGGTCGGCGCCGGGAAAGGCCGAAGGATGTGCAGGTCCCGGCAGTTGCTGCGGCAAGCAGTTTTAACCATGGACCGGCTGGATGAATTTATAGATAACCTTCAAAATGAAATCTTTGAAGATGCCAAAGAGGCCCTGGGTGAACGAGGGTTTGACCGGTGGCGCAATCCAAAATGGAACGGCCGGATGGATTCTCCGGACGGCTGCGGCCGTGTGACCGGAGAATGCGGTGATACCATGGAAATTTATTTAAAATTTGAAAACAACCGGGTTTCAAAAGCCTCCTATTTCACCGACGGATGCGCCTCCAGCATGGTCAGCGGGTCCTTTGCGGCCGAACTGGCCCTGGGACGGGACCCGGATGAACTGACCGATATCACCTCAGAAACCGTATTAAATGCCATCGGCCGGCTGCCGGAAAAAGATCTGCATTGTGCGACCCTTGCGGCACGAACCGTTCAGGAAGCTTTAACACATTATATGTCAGGCCTTGTAGCAAAGGCAAAGGAATGAACTCAAAAATGCAATTAACCGATATTTTACCCATTGAAAAATGGAGCGACCTTGAATCAGACCTGGTCACCCTCTATCACCTTCAAAGCTCCGTATTTAATGCAGACGGCATCCGGATCACCAGCAACAAAAACTGGTCCAATTCACTCTGCCCGGTGATCAAATCCCTTGAAAAAGGTCAAAGTTTCATCTGCGCCGTGGCCCATATGAATCTGTCAAACCAGGCCCGGCAGAGCAAAAAGCCGGTAATTGAAGAATGTGATGCCGGACTGCTCAAGCTGGTGGTGCCTGTTTTTTACAATGACGAATTTCTGGGTGTTGTCGGCGGATGCGGCCTTCTGCCCCATGAAGGCGAAGTTGATGCTTTCAGCATCAATAAAATAACCGACATACCGGAAGACAAAATCAAAAGCCTTGCCGTTGACATGCCGACCATGAGTCTTGAAAGAGCCGAATCTGCCTGCGACTATATTGAAAGCCGATTGGAAACCATTGTTCAGACCTATACAAACCTTGCCAATTGAGGGATTCCAAAAAGGACAGCCATGGCCGTATACCGTTATGGAGAAAGAATCCCGAAGATCGGAAAGAACTCATATGTGAGCGATTCCGCAAGGGTCATCGGTGATGTGACCATCGGTGACAATTGTTATATCGGCCATGGCGCCATTGTCAGGGGGGATTATGGGAAGATCATCATTGGAGACGGGACCGCCATAGAGGAGAATGCCGTTCTCCATATCCGGCCCGGCGGCATTCTTGAACTGGAAGACCATGTCACGGTGGGACATGGGGCCATTATCCACGGAAGGACCATCAAATCCCATGCCGTCATCGGAATCGGCGCCGTCATCGGCTTTGATGTGGTCATCGGCTCCTGGGCCATTGTGGCGGAAGGCTGTGTTATCCCCCAGAAGTCCATTGTTCCGGATGAAAAAATTGCCGGCGGGGTGCCCTTTGGAATTATCGGCGATGTGGAAAAGCGGCACAAGGAATTCTGGACCTATGGAAAACAGCTTTATGTGGACCTTGCCCGGGAATATCCGGCTAAATTTGAAAAACTGTAATTCGCCCCTTTCCCCATGGAAATGATTCTGGACACAAGCCGGCACTGCATTGAAACCGCTTCCAAAAAAGAATATGAACGACTGATCCAACAGTATTTTAAATCCGGCCCCTTAGAAAAAGAAAAAATTCTCATGGAACAAAGGATAGAAGCCTTGGCCTATCTGCTTAAACATGCTGATTTTCCAGACCTCAGAAATCAATACCATGCCATGGGGCATTCCGAAACCGCATCTATCCTTTTTATCCCCCGGAACCTAAAGGACATGCATATCCGCCTGGATCAGGATATCGTACACCCGGCCTGGAAAAAAACCTAAAACCTGTTTTCTTTCCCTTCATTATCTGAAATAATAATCCTGTTTTAATTTTGAATCAAAGCTTGAATTTCGTTGCGGCCAAACTTTACAAAGGAGCCCTTATCATGAAATTTGAACAAGTGATCGTTGAAAAAAAAGAAACCCATGTCGCCGTCCTGACCCTGAACCGTCCGGACAGCATGAACACCTTCAGCAGCCAAATGGCATCAGAACTCAAGGACGCCTTATGCGAACTGGATGCAGATTCTTCCATCCGGGTCATCCTTTTGAAAGGGGCAGGCAAAGCCTTTTGCGCCGGGATTGATGTCAATGAACTGGAAGGCAAATCCGGCATGGAATACCAGAAATGGATCGAGCACATGGAAGCCCCGCTGATCACAATTTCCAAAATCAAAACCCCGGTCATTGCCCAGCTTCACGGCGTGGCTGCAGCCAACGGCATGGGCCTCATTGCCGCGGCCGATCTGGTCATTGCCGCAGACAATGCCCGCATGGGGCTCACCGCCATCAACGTGGGTCTCAACTGCGTCGGACCCGTCCTTCCCGTGGCCAGGTGCGTGGGCCGGAAAAAAGCCCTGGAACTCCTGCTTTACGGCAATCTCATCAAGGCGGAAGAAGCCTTGGCCCTTGGCCTCATCAATAGAATCGTACCCAGGGATGAACTGGAATCCCAGGCCCTTCGATGGGCTGAAGAACTGGCACAGAAAAGCCCCATTGCCGTTCAGATCGCCAAATCCGCCTTTTACCAGTCCGAAGACATGGGCTATGCGGATCAATTTGCTTTCATGAACGAGGCCTTTGCCCGTCTTTGCTCCACCCGGGATGCCAAGGAAGGGGTCAATGCCTTTTTTGAAAAACGCACCCCGGTCTGGCAGGAAAAATAAAAACCGGCCAGACCCTATTTAGATACAGCCGGATCAAAGGGCGGGTAATCCGTATACCCTTCTTTTCCGGGCGTATACCAGAGGGACATATCTTCAAAAGGAGCCAGAGGCCAGTTGTTTTTCAGGCGCAGGGGCAGATCCGGATTGGTAATAAAGGGACGGCCGAAGGCGGCCAGGTCTGCCTCCTGTTTTGAAATCCGCTCCTCTGCCGATTCTTTGGTATACCCGCAATTGCCCATGATCAAACCCTTGTAAACGGATTTGAACTCGGCCAGGGTCATGGCTTCCCCTTTTCCGTGGAACCCGAAGGCGAGGCCGTCCATGATGTGCAGGTAAGCCAGGTTCATCCGGTTCAATTCTTTGGCCGCATAAAGATAGATTTCCCTGAAATCAGGGCTTCCCATATCATTGAAGACCCCGTTGGGTGAAATTCGGACCCCGACCCGGCCGGACGGGAAAACCGTTAACACGGCTTCCAGCACTTCCCTTAAAAGCCTGAACCGGTTCTCAAGGCTGCCGCCGTAGGCATCCGTCCGGAGATTGGTTTTTGAATCCAGAAACTGATTGATGAGATAGCCGTTGGCCCCATGGACTTCCACACCCGAAAACCCTGCTGCTTTTGCATTTTCTGCCGCCTTCCGGTAATCCTGGACAACGGCCTTGATCTCATCCACGGCCAGGGCCCGGGGAATTTCATATTCTTTTTTTCCCTTGGGGGTGTGAATCCCGTCGCCATTAATTTTTACGGCCGATGCGGAAACCGGCAATTCACCCCCATGGAAATCACTGTGGGATGCCCTTCCGCAATGCCAGAGCTGGAGAAACAGGAATGATCCTGTCGGGCTGACCTTTTGGGTCACTTTTTTCCATCCGTCCGCCATCTCGTCCGTATAAATTCCGGGGGACCCTATCCAGCCGATCCCCTGTTCCGAAACAACGGTGGCCTCGGTGATCAGAAGGCCGGCAGACGCCCTCTGAAAATA
The DNA here is from genome assembly GCA_964484555.1 of uncultured Desulfobacula sp. Taxonomy (GTDB): domain Bacteria; phylum Desulfobacterota; class Desulfobacteria; order Desulfobacterales; family Desulfobacteraceae; genus Desulfobacula. The sequence goes on along the minus strand of CAZAHK010000023.1, from coordinate 10,785 downwards.
ATATTCCGCCATAAGCGCGTTGGGGATCCTTTTTTCCCCGGCCCGGCCCCGGGTCATGGGCGCCATGGCGATCCTGTTTTTCAATTCCAAATCTCCCATTAAAACCGGATCAAATAAATTTCGTACGTTCATGTTCACCTCTCCTGTTAAATATGGTTCAGGTCATCCCATACCCCATAATGATGTGCACTCTCAGGACGAATACAAGATCAGAAGCCGGATGCAGGGAGTTAAAATAAAATTCCTTTCTCGGGCACCGGATCTTTGCAAACCAGGAAAGAATGATTAATGTTCTGGATCATAGACTTTTAATTAGGGGGAAAAAACCCATGACGATCAGAACCATTACCCACAAGGAGGTCCCATGATTTCACAGAAACTGCAGGATGCATACAATCAACAGATTAACCGGGAATTGTTTTCCGAATATCTTTATCTTTCCATGGCTGCCTATTTTAATTCCGCCGGGTTAAAAGGTTTTGAAAATTTCTTCCTGATCCAGGTTCAGGAAGAAAGAGCCCATGCCATGAAAATGTATCAATTTGTCAATGAAAGGGGAGGAAGGGTATATCTAAAAGCCATTGAAGCCCCGAAGACTGATTTCAAATCCGCCCTGGACGTATTTGAGATGGCCCATGACCATGAAAAGCTGGTAACAAGCCTGATCAACGCCCTTATGGACCTTGCCATCAAGGAAAACGATCATGCCGCCAGGATCCATCTCAACTGGTTTGTTGAAGAACAGGTGGAAGAAGAATCCTCCATGGATACCATTGTGAATAAATTAAAACTTATCAACGGTGAAGGCCACGGCCTTCTCATGCTGGACAATGAACTGGCGCAGCGGGTGTTCACCCCTCCGCCGGCAAAATAGAAACTTTGCCCATAAACAAAGAGGCCGATATCCTGCGGTAAGGGATATCGGCCTCTGCAAGGGTATATCAAATTTATCCGAGGGATGTCGACAATTGATCTTTAAACAGGTTTTCCGTCATGGCATCCATGAGATCATCGATCATTTTCTGCACATTTTCAACTGCCGTATAGAGTGATTTTTCCTGTCCGCGGCTTTCCTTCATTTTCCCCAGATGGTGTTTGAAGAGATCCTCAATGGGGTCCCGGGCTTTGTCCACCAGCGTTTCAGCCAGTTTCTCAATCTTTTCAGCCATCTTTTCAAAGAAATTTTCCATGCTTCCTGTGGCAGCAGCCTCAATTCCCGAGGTCGCTGCCTCAATTTCCGTTGTCACGGCATAGGACTTTGTATGGGTGATGTCCGCAGAATAGGCCTCAATCGTATCAAAGCCCCCCATGGAAAGAGCAGCGGCAAAGGCATCATCCATATCCCCTGCCTTCATCTCGGCAATGACCCCGTCAATCCCTTTGACAACGGCCTCGATATCCAGGAGTTCTTCCTCGCTTAAATTGCCTGAAACGGAAAAGGTGAAACTCTCCCCGGATTCCAGGGTGATCTCCCGCTGGTTACGGGTCACGGAAACCATTCCGGCATCGGTTTGCAGCACTCCCCGGCTGTTGTACATAGAGGCATCCAGCTTTGAATAGGTATTGGATGACAGCGTCACCAGATCCCCTTCCCTGGTTTTGATGGTCAATCCGGCATCAAGGCGTTCATAGGCGCTGTAGGACTGATTTTTCACATAGCTTGAAAACTGGGAGTCGGACAAGGCGCTCTGCCTTAATGATGGTCCTGCCGTTAAGGCCCCGCTCTGAATGCTGCTCATGGTGTTTCTCCTTCATAAAATCGGGAATCGAGTTGGATTCCGCATAATATGCTTATCGGCAGGCAGAAAAATTTATTAAAAGATTTTATTTATCAGGGACTTGTTTACTGATATAAAAAACCGGCGGCATACATATCCGGAAATGCAAAATGGATGGTTTTCCCTTTACCAAAAAAAAATTTTTATCCCTTGCCCATGAAAATCAGAACAGGCGGCTGGTTGAATGGTTAACCGGATTCTATCAAAAACTGACCACCAACCGCATGGATTCGGTGTCCTTGGCGCTTTTTGCCCGGCAATACAATGACATCCTTGCCTGGAGCGGAATGGAGGCTTTTATCCCGCCCGGCACCGGCGACATGCGGGCGTGGATGGAATGCATTTCCGACCGGATTCACCTTCACCGGTCGATCCCGGACCGGGTCCTCCGGGATCATGACCTGCTTGAACCGGTGCGGACCGGGGATGCCGGCCGGTCCCCGGTTCCGAGAGACATCAACTGCCATATGGCCCTGGACGGAATCCGGAGCCTTTATAATGTGGGCTCCATTTTCAGGATATGTGAGGCTGCCGGATTTTCCTCCATCATCCTGGGCCATACCCTGGGAAAGGACCATCCCGGGGTCCAAAAAACCGCCATGGGGGCTGAGAAATGGGTGGACCAGGAAATGACGGCCGATCTGGCCGGTTGTCTGCTGATAAAAAAGGAGGCCGGGTTCAATATCATCGGTATTGAAACCGTTCAAACGGCACGGGCCTTTCATGAATTCCCCTGGCGGGACAACACCATTCTTGTCTTTGGAAATGAAGAATACGGGATTTCATCCCATGTCATGGCCGTGTGCGATGATTTTGTGCATATCCCGGTATTCGGAAAAAAAAATTCCATCAATATTGCTGCGGCCGCCGCCGTCATCTGTTTTCAGGTGGCCGTGAGCCTGAACCCCTCTATTTCAATGACATCGCCCGGATAGATCTTTTTGTGTTTCCGGGTTTCAATTTCACCGTTCACCGTTACACGTCCCTCGGCAATCATATGCTTGGCTTCCCCGCCGCTGGCCGCAAGAGTTTCAAATTTTAAAACCTTATGCAGTTCAACCGGTATCCGGGTCAATTTTACGGTTCTGGTTTCCATGGTCTCCTGTTTTCAAAGGGTCCGGCCCTTCCCCGTAAGGACATTTCCGCCACAGGTCATAAAGGGCCTTGCAATACGATAAGGATACCTATATTAAGTTCAAAAAGATATAATCAAGGGGGCCGGCCTATGAAATTTATTAAATCGATTCTTGTTTACGGAATTTTCCTTTTCCTGGTTCTTCCGCCCCGGGGATTCGCTTTCCAGTCCAAAACCGAGTACACTCTGTCCGGCCGAACCATGGGCACCTTTTACACCATCAAATTCCTGGCCGGTAAAGACGAGGACCTTGGTTCCCGGCAGATCCGGGTGGATATGTGCCTCCGTGATATCAATAAAACCTTTTCCATGTTTGATCCTGAAAGCCGGCTCTCCCTGTTTAACCGGCAGGAGATCGGCGCGGAGATGAAAGTCCCTTCGGATTTTTATGCCGTGCTTTCAACCGGGCAAAGATTGTATCAACTGACCCATGGGGCCTGGGACGGGACAGTGAAGCCCCTGGTGGATCTCTGGGGGTTTGGAACAAAAAAAACCGAAAATAGAATTCCCGAGCCTGAAGAGATCCGTCTTGCCCTATCCAAAACCGGGTTCCATCATATCCGGTTCCTGGAAAATCATACCCTTGCCAGGAATGCAGACCTTACCCTGGATTTAGGCTCCATTGCAAAGGGATACGGCGTGGACGCCCTGGCCTCTCTTTTCCGGGCCTCGGGCATCCGGGATGTTCTGGTCGAAATCGGCGGAGAACTCTCGGCAGCCGGAACCAACAAAAAAGGAGAACCCTGGTCTGTGGGCATCTCCAGACCGGATAAGGACAATTCCAAACAGGACCTGGATCAAATCGTCCGGCTCAGCAACCAGGCCATTGCCACCAGCGGCAATTACCGGAATTTTTTTGAAATAAACGGAAAAACCTATTCCCATATCATCAACCCGAAAACCGGTTTTCCGGTGGATCATCATATTGTGAGCGCATCGGTCATCGCAAAGGACTGCACCTTTGCCGACGGGCTGGCCACGGCCCTCATGGTCATGCCGGTGGAAGAGGGCCTGAACCTGGTCAACGGCCTTGAAGGCACGGAATGCCTGATTGTGGAAAAAAAAGAAGGGGTCCTGGAAAGCCATATGTCTGAAAATTTTCACCGGTTCTTAGCCGAGTGATCCCTTACCGCCCTGGAATATAATATCTGCCCTGGAAGGTATCCCTTTTTTCAAGCAGGTCCTGGATCAGATTAAAGGTTTCCCGGTACCGGGCCGCCCACAGGGGTTCCCTCAGCTCATCCGGGTGGGGATCTCCCGTGATCCGCTGGATAATGATGTGCTCCGGCAGCAATTCCAGAAAATCGCAGACCCTATCCACATATTCCGCCTGTTCCATGGGCGTATACTCACCTCGCTGCCACAGCTTTTCAAGGGGAGTCCCCTTAATGACATAGAGCAGGTGGATCTTGATCCCGTTGATGCCGCCGTCGGCCAAGGTCCGGGCCGTCTCCAGCATCATTTCCCGGTTTTCCCCGGGAAGCCCCAGGATCACATGGGTGCAGATCTGAATGCCCCGGTTCCGGGTCAGGTCCACGGCCCGGCTAAAATCCCGGAAGGTATGGCCCCGGTTGATGCGCTTCAATGTGTCGTCATGGACCGACTGAAGCCCGTATTCGATCCAGACCAGATATCCTTTGGTATAGGTTTGGATCAGGTCCAGCTTTTCCGGGTCAATGCAATCGGGCCGGGTGCCGATGGCCATGCCCACCATGCCCTCGCAGGAAAGGGCTTCGTCATACAGGGCCTTCATATGGTCCACCGTGGTATAGGTATTGGAATAGGACTGGAAATAGGCCAGGAATTTTTTGGCCTTGTATTTTTTCATGCTCCCGATTTTCCCGGCCTCGATCTGCTCCCGGATGGACAGGCCTTTTTCCGATAAGCCGGACCCCGAGCCCTTTTCATTGCAATAGATACAGCCCAGCCGGGAAAGCCGCCCGTCCCGGTTGGGACAGGACAGCCCGGCGTCAATGGAAATTTTCTGCACCCGCTCACCGAATAATTCCCTTAAATAGGCATTGTAATCCGAATACCGTTTTTTTTTGACCATGGCCCTGTCCCGTAAAAATGAATGGCCTTTTCAGGCCCGCTTTCCCTGAACCTATCATTTAATCCTGTCCTTATAAAGCCCTTTTTCAACCCCGAGGTTGACCAAATCCCCGGGCAGGGATATACTTTGCCGCCATGAATTCAGATACCCAAAATTATGATGTCATTGTCATCGGCGCCGGTCATGCCGGATGCGAGGCCGCCCTGGCCTCGGCCCGCATGGGATGCGCCACCCTTCTGCTGACCATTGATATGGATAAGATTGCGTCCATGCCCTGCAGCCCGTCCATCGGCGGCATGGCCAAGGGACAGTTGGTCAAGGAAATCGACGCCCTGGGCGGCCAGATGGCCAGGATCACCGATTCTTCCGCCATCCAGTACAAGACCCTGAATACCAGCAAGGGCCCGGCGGTTCATTCCACCCGGACCCAGAACGACAAGGGCCTGTATTCCCGGAATATGAAAGCCGTCATCGAGCAAACCCGGCACCTGGATTTAAAACAGGCCATGGCCCATGAACTCAGGATCCAGGGCCGGACCGTCACCGGAATCCTGGATCAGACCGGGTTTGAATATTCGGCCAAAGCCGTTGTCATTGCCACGGGAACCTTTCTGCAGGGGACGGTTCATATCGGGGCCACCAAAATCCAGGCCGGAAGGGCCGGGGAATTTTCATCCATCGGCCTGGCCCGGAATCTTGCGGATCTGGGCTTCAACGTCGGCCGGATGAAAACCGGTACCCCGCCGCGGCTCCATGCCGATACCATTGATTTTTCACAATTTGCGGTCCATCCTTCGGACAATGCCTTAAAGCCCTTTTCCTTTTCCACAAAAACCATCGCCAACCCCATGGTGCCGAGCTATCTGGGCCGTACCAACAGCAAAACCCATGAGATTATCCGGCAGAATCTTCAGCATTCCGCCCTCTACGGCGGGCATATCAAGGGCCGGTCCGCCCGCTACTGCCCTTCCTTTGAGGACAAGATCGTCAAATTCCCGGAACGGGAAAGCCACCATGTCATCCTGGAATACGAGGGCCTTCACACCAAGGAAATCTATGCGTCGGGCCTTGGCAACAGCCTGCCCCTGGAGATCCAGTATCAGGTGGTCCGGTCCGTCAAGGGACTGGAAGCGGCAAAGATCATGAGGCCTGCCTATGCCATTGAATATGATTATATCAACCCCCTGGAACTCTATCCCACCCTTGAAACCAAAAAAATCAAGGGCCTGTTTTTTGCCGGGCAGATCAACGGCACCTCCGGTTATGAAGAGGCCGGTGCCCAGGGGCTGTGGGCCGGGATTAACGCCGCCTGCTCGGTTCAGAAACGGCCTCCCTTTGTCCTGGACCGTTCCGAAGCCTATATGGGGGTGATGGTGGATGACCTGGTGACCCGGGGCACCAACGAGCCCTACCGGATGTTTACCTCCAGGGCCGAATACAGGCTCCTGCTCCGGGAGGACAATGCCGATTTAAGACTCTCCCGCATCGGAAATGAGCTGGGCCTGGTGGATGACGATACCCTGAAATTCTGTGAGGACATACAGAAACAGACCCAAAGGGAAATCCATCG
>CAZAHK010000023.1:0-4149 GCA_964484555.1 uncultured Desulfobacula sp. | reverse complement strand
ATCCGGATACCGGAACATTTTGATTATACTGCAGCTCCCGGCCTTTCCAATGAATTAAAGGAAAAACTGCGGCAGGTCCTGCCGGCATCCCTGGGGCAGGCTTCCAGGATCGACGGGATGACCCCGGCCGCCATTTCCGTTCTCATGGTGGCCATCTCAGCCTTTCAAAACAGATCAAAAACTTGACTTAGAACAATTCAAACTTACTATAATAAGCAAAAATGATGAAATGAATTGCATTTATGGGTAAAGGAAGTCAGCTATGGCCGAAGATTATTACAAAATTTTAGGCATTGAAAAAAATGCCGATGCCTCGGAAATTAAAAAAGCCTATCGAAAGCTTGCCATGAAATATCACCCCGACAAAACAGAGGGGGATAAATCACTGGAAGAAAAATTTAAAAAAATAAGTGAGGCCTATGCCGTCCTGAGCGATCCCGAGAAAAGAAGCCAGTATGACACCTACGGGTCGGCCGGTTTTCAACAACGGTTTTCCCAGGAAGACATTTTCCGGAATTTTGACCTGGGTGATATTTTAAAGGAATTCGGATTCGCCGGATCCATGGGAGGGGCCTCCTTTGGACGAGGCGGCCGGCAAGGCGGTTTTTCAGGCGCCGGCGGCAACCCGTTTTTCCAGGGCGGAGGCGGCGGTTTCAGCCAGAGGCAAAGACCCCCGGCCAAGGGGAAGGACATTGAATACGAAATCCCCCTGACCCTCCAGGAAATCATGAACGGCACCAAAAAGACCATCACCATCAGCCAGGAGGGCAGTACCAAGGCCATTGAGGTCAATATCCCCAAGGGCCTGACCGAAGGCAAAAAAATCCGGCTGGCCGGCAAGGGAGAGATGAGCCCCAACAACGGACCGGCAGGCAATCTTTATATCCGGTCCAGGCTGGTTCCTCCGGATGGGTATACGGTGGAAGGCAATGATGTGCTGGTTTCAAAACAGGTCCCCCTCACCGGCGCCCTGTTGGGGGACACGCTGGAAGTGGTGGCTCCCGACGGAACAACCCTCAGCCTGAAAGTCCCGGCCGGCACCAATCATAAAGCAAAAATGCGTATCCCCGGCCGGGGGATTCCCCAGATGAAAGGAGCCGGCTGCGGCGATCTCTTTGTGGTGATCAATATCACCATGCCCAAGGAATTGACGGCCAAGCAGCAAGAGATTATCCAGCAACTTCAAAAAACAGGATTATAAACCATAATATGCCTGAATTCATTCCCTTGATATCTGAACAGGACATCCAGGATCAGATTCAAAAAACAGGTCACCGGATTTCCCTTGACTATCAAGCAAAAGATCTGGTGCTGGTCGGGATACTGAAGGGATCTTTTATTTTCCTTGCAGACCTCTCCCGAAAAATCACCATTGACCACGAAATCGATCTCATCGGCGCCTCTTCCTACCAGGGGACGTCCTCCACCGGCAATCTGGTGTTTACCAAAAAACCGGATCTGAACCTGAAAAACAGGGATGTCCTTCTTGTGGAAGATATCGTCGACACGGGCCAGACCCTTATCAAAATCATGGAGTCCATGGCATCCTTAAACCCCCGCTCCATTAAAATCTGCACCCTGATTGACAAACATGAGCGACGTAATGTAAAAATTGATGTGGATTATTCATGTTTTTCCCTTGAAAAAGGGTTTATTGTCGGGTATGGACTGGACTATAATGAAAAATATAGAAACCTTCCTGCCATCTATGACCTGAAGCTTTAGGAAACCTGGAACTTTAGAATAAGGGGAGCCCAATGATTATTACCTGTAATAAATGCTCAACCCGTTTCACCCTTGACGATTCTCTTGTCGCAGAAAACGGTTCAAAGGTTCGTTGCTCTGTCTGCAAAAATATTTTCACAGCCTATCCCCTTCCCCGGGAACCGGAACAGCCCTCTGCCCCTGTGGCGAATTTTGATTCCGCGCCGGACCTGGACGACATCCCTGATTTTGAAATGGAAGACACGGAATTTTCCTTTGAAGAAAATGAATTTGATCTGAATGGCGGAGACGGTGAAAAAGAACCGGATCAAGATGGATTTGAATTTGAAGCCGATGAAATTTCAGAAGATATTGCCATTGCGGCGGATGAACAGCAGGACATTGACTTTGACGGAATTGAATTTGAATCCCTGAAAGATGAGCCGGAAGAGCTCACCCTCAGCATGGACGAAATCGAACCCGACCTCAAAATCGAAAAGGATACCGATTTCCTGGAAATGGAGTTTGATGATCCCGACCCATCCGGGGAAGAGAAAGGTCCTCCGGCAGAAGAAGATGGGGCGGCAAAAGAAGAAGATGAATTCGATTTGGAATTTGATATGGAAGAGGATACGGACCTTTCCATTGCCCCGGACGAACCCGGCCTTGACATCCTTGAGGAAGGAGAGACCCTCACCCTTGAGCAAATGGATTCTGAAAAAAATTTAGATGAAATCTCCCCGGAAGATGATTTTTCAGACTATGACAGGGTCCTGGAACAGGACACTGAGCCGGATGAGACACCGGATGAGGAAGGCCCTGTCGGAGAAGAACCCATCGAAGAAGAACCGGATCAAAAGGACCCCGTAAAAGAAAAACCCCTCCTGGAGGAATCCGCTCCCTTGATGGACCTGCCCGAGAGAAGGCCCGGACGGAAGAAAAAATCCGTTCTCAGCCTGCCCGTTCTTCTGCTAGTGCTGATCTTTTTTTTGACGGCCGGAGCCTATGTGGCCAGCATCATGACCGGATACAAGCTCCCCCATCTGTCTGATTTCAAGATTCCTTTTCTTGAAAAATACATGACCCATAAGGATTCAGCCGCCATCAACGTAAAACCGGTCCCCAATGAAAGCAGCGTGAACGGCAGATTTGTTTCCAATGCCGCCTCCGGAACCCTGTTTGTGATTACAGGCCGGGTGGACAATCCTTCCGGCCTTGCCTTCAACCATATTGAAGTTCAGGGAACCTTATCCACCAAGGAAATCCCGGCGGCTAAAATTCAAAAGGCCTTCTGTGGGAACATCATCACGGAGGAAATGCTGAAATCCGGAAATCTTGCCGAGATCATGAAGCTTCTGGAAGTCAAAGAAGGGGCCCATAACTCCAATATGAATATCAAACCCGGCGCCGGGGTTCCCTTTATGATCGTCTTTTCAGACCTCCCTGAAAAACTTCAGAATTTCAATGTCAAGGTGGTGGGATTTGAGAAAGCGGCGGGGAATTAAAAATACATATTGACAATAAACGCTTTCCTATGGTAATTTTGCCGGGTTTTTGGTTCATGGCGACGTAGCTCAGATGGTCAGAGCATGCGGCTCATATCCGCAGGGTCCGGGGTTCAATTCCCTGCGTCGCTACCAAGCTTATACAAGGGCCGGTCATCATGGTGATCCCATGGTTACCGGCTTTTTTATTTGGCCGCCGAGTTTCCGGCTTGACGGCAGGTTAAAAATCGATTATTCGCTTATCCATGAAGCAGATTCTTATATTGAAGACCACAAGGACCGGAACCGGCCCTGAAGACAACCCATACATAAAGGACATCCCATGACGGAAATAAAATCATCAATGGACATTGCCAAAGAGGCAATGGAAATCATTAAAAAAGGCGCCTTTCTCACGGTAAAGGCAGGCGACGCCGTGAACACCATGACCATCGGATGGGCCACCATGGGCCATATCTGGAGAAAGGACGTGCTCATGGTGGCGGTCCGCAAATCCCGCCATACCTTCGGCATTATTGAAAAAACAGATCATTTCACGGTGAGCATTCCCACCTCGGATTATAAAAAAGAGGTTTTGTTCTGTGGAACCAAATCCGGCCGGGACTTTGACAAATTCAAGGAATGCAGCCTGAAAACCGCCCCCGGAAAAACCGTGGCCTCCCCGGTCATTGACATTCCGGGCTATCATTTTGAATGCAGAATCGTCTACAAAACCGCCATGGACCCGGAATTTCTGGATGCGGCCTATGATAGCAGCCTCTATTCGGACAAGGACTACCACACCCTTTATTTTGGGGAGATCACCGCCTGTTATAAGACGGAATAGGGATGGCCCCTGGATTGTTCCGGACATGGGGGGCTGTTTGCCCGTCAGCATCAATCTCCGGGCTTTTGCAAGGGCCCGGATTATATTGGATGGGTTTTGATCGGTCTAATTTAG
>CAZAHK010000022.1:0-32422 GCA_964484555.1 uncultured Desulfobacula sp. | reverse complement strand
GTGTTACCCAATTTTCATAATTTTTTTTGAAAAATAATTGACCTATTACACCTATATAGCTATAGATACCTGACTCACCGACATGTCTATGAGGTAACTCGCCGCCCACCACCGATTCAAATTCTGCCTTTGTCATACCAATTCTTAGCTCTTTAATCTCGATAGCCTGAACTTCAACATCAACTCGTTTGGCCTTTTTTAAAGTATCTTTTTTTTCACCAGAAAAACTGAAATCAAAAACCAATAACACAAATATCAAGGCAAGCAGAATCTTTTTCACCAGAACCTCCTTATTAAAATTGGCAATTTTTATTTAATAGAATATTTTACAACAATTACAGATGGATAGCAATGTCTTTTTCAAATATTCAAGCCTACATCCCTGCTTTTGTTGCTTTTTTTATCCCGAGGACTTTTTTACGAGTTTTTTCTTCTGCTGAAGGGCTATCTCAATATTCCCCTTGATCATGACATATCTTTCCAAATCCTCATCCAAGCCATCGATTTTGTTATCGTGTTTTTGGTGCGTAAAAGGGAAAACAGGTTTCTATACGTGTAGAAACGTGTTTTTATTGATTTTGAAACCAGTCCAAAACCGGGGATTATGTTGAAAAAGCTCGGATGGCTGGTACAAAATCACTCTGTGGACAGATTACAGCAAGACACCTGTAATCATTGGAACTGAAAGGATTTTATAGGGCTGGATTACAATCTGACCGATAGGAAAAGGACAGGGGTTGGGGTGGTTGGGGGACACAATTTTTAATTCCTCCTTTTTTTATTGCTTTTTTGGGATTATTTTGTCATGAAAGTAGTATGATTTTGAGCAAAAAAATTTGGGGTCAAAACTTGATCGGTGGTGCGGAAGTGGTGCGGCTAAAAAAATTATATATATAATTTCAGTCAGTTATGATAGGGGTCGGAGGTTCAAATCCTCTCATCCCGACCAGCTTTCAACGAGTTCATGATTCAAATAAAATCCATTACAGGATGGCGGCTATATGGACACATATTTTGCCCCTGCGCAGCGAACTGAGCGACGAAAATTTACCAATCAGGTTGAAACCATCAGCCATAGCCCGATTATGGATGCCCTGCTGAAAACCACGGCGGGTATTTTGCTGGTGCTAAATGAGGACCGGCAGATTGTCGCCCTGAACCATGCCTTTCTGAAAGAACTCGGGATAAATAATGCCGAAGAAGTCCTGGGGCTGAGGCTTGGGGAAACTCTTCACTGCATCCATGCCTTTGAAAAGCCCAATGGCTGCGGCACAACCGAATCCTGTTTGTCCTGCGGGGCGGCCATTGCCATGATGGCGGCCATCACGGAGGATAAAACCCAGGAAAAGCTTTGCGCCCTTCTCAGCGACAAAAACGGAGCCATTGCAAATACCTGTCTTTTGATCAAGGCCCAGCCCATCCGGCTGGAAGATAACCGATGTATCCTGATTTATGCCCAGGATGTCACCCGGCAGCAGTTCTGGATCAATCTCGAACGAATTTTTTTCCACGATATTAATAATGTCCTGACCTCCTTATACGGCAATGTCCAATTGCTTGAAATGAATCTTCCTGAAAATGACGAGGTGCGTTCGCTTAAAGCAGGGATCGAGCGGATCATACGGGAAATTGAAATGCAGAAAACCTTTTCTCTGCATAAACAGGAAGGCATCAATATCATATGCAAAACGGTCAGCCTTGAAGAAATCCTACAGGAAGTCCGGCTGATTTTCACCGGGCATCGGTCTTCTTTCGGGAAACATATACAGGAAGATCGGCCCGAACCGGAGATCGTCCTTCATACAGACCCCATACTCGTCTCCCGGATTCTGGGGAATATGGTCATCAATGCCTTTGAGTCTTCCGACCGGAATGAGACCATTCAGTTAAAAGCCTCTGTGACAGCGGGTCATATTTGTTTTGAAGTCTGCAACGCCTGTTATATCCCTCCTGAAGTTCAAAAAAGAATATTTCAACGGCATTTCAGCACCAAGCCCGGTGAAGGCCGGGGCATGGGAACCTATTCCATGAAGCTGTTGGGTGAAAAATATCTGCACGGCAAGGTTTCTTTCATTTCCTTAAAAGAAGGGGGAACCGTTTTTACATTCAACCTGCCCAGATAAAAGCTTGACAAATCTCTAATTTCTTAACATTTATAAGAATTCTTTTTTTGTATGTTTGAATAGAAACTAAAGGGGATTAGGCGTTTTATCATTAATTTATCATAATTAAGGAGCAGTTCATCAATGCAGATTCTTGAACGTGTTGTTTTTCTTATCGACGGCCTGAGCGACAGAATCGGCCGCTTTGTCGGCTGGCTAACAACCCTGATGGTCCTGGTCGTATTTTACGATACGGTTATGAGGTATGCGTTTAACAAGGGGAATGTGGCCCTGCAGGAGCTGGAATGGCACCTGTTCTCCATTATTTTCCTTATTGGTGCGGCCTATACCCTGAAAGAAGGGGGGCATGTCCGGGTAGACCTCATCTTTGTCAATCTGTCGGAAAAAACAAAGGCATGGATTGATTTTCTTGGGGTTTTTATCTTTCTGATCCCCTTTTGCGTGGTTGTTATTCTCTCAACAAAGGGATTTATCCTGAATTCATGGGCAGTCAAGGAAATCTCGCCCGATCCCGGCGGCCTGCCGGCCCGGTATCTTTTAAAAGCAATGATTCCATTGGGATTTTTTCTTCTCATTATACAGGGTCTCTCGGAAGCCGGTAAAAAATTCATGGTCATCACCGGATACCAGAGAAAGGGGGAAAATTCATAATGGCCGCCGTTATCAATGAATATATGCCCCTGATCATGTTCGCCTTTGTATTTGGATTTTTGCTTTTCGGATTTCCCGTTGCCTTTACCATTGGCGGGGTTTCTCTGTTTTTCGGCCTTTATGGATTTGGAACAGGCTTTTTTGACCTGCTGCCGCTCAGAATCTGGGGAACCATGACCAATTTCACCCTTCTGGCGGTGCCCCTATTTGTATATATGGGAGTCATGCTGGAAAAATCAGGGATTGCCGAAGCATTACTGGAAGCCATGGCCCTTGTTTTCGGCAGAATGAAGGGCGGGCTGGCTGTTTCCGTTATTTTTGTCGGAGCACTCATGGGGGCTTCCACGGGTATTGTGGGCGCCACAGTGGTGACCATGGGCCTTCTTTCAGTTCCCACCATGCTTCGAAACGGCTACAGTAAGAGTCTGACCACCGGAACCGTGGCCGCCTCCGGAACCCTGGGCCAGATCATCCCACCCAGTATTGTTCTGGTGTTGCTGGGGGAGATCATGAATATTTCGGTGGGTGATCTGTTTATAGGCGCCATTATTCCGGGTTTAATCCTTGTGGTGTTGTATATGCTTTATGTGTTCATTATTGCCCAGATCAAACCGGAATGGGCCCCTCCCATTGCCCAGGAGATCCTGGATAAGATGACACGGCAGGAGCTTTTAGGTAAAGTCTTTAAAGCCCTTATTCCTCCCTTATTCCTTATGATTGCCGTCCTGGGCTCCATTTTTGCCGGGATTGCTTCTCCCACCGAGGCCGCCTCGGTGGGGGCCGTGGGTGCAACCCTTTTAACGGCCATGCACAAGAGATTCAACTACCAGATTGTAAAAGATGTCATGGAAGCCACCACCAAACTGACCTGTATGGTTTTTATCATACTGGTGGGGGCCAGCACCCTGGGGCTTGTTTTCAGGGGACTGGGCGGAGATGACCTGGTCCGGGGCTTGATTCTAAGTCTTCCCTTTGGCAAATGGGGAATTCTCTTTATTGTCATGTCCATTATTTTCATTGCCGGCTTTTTCCTGGATTTCATTGAGATCACCTTTATCCATGTTCCGGTCCTGGCGCCGATTATGATTCATCTGGGCGTGGACCCGCTGTGGCTTGCCATCCTTATCGCCGTTAACCTTCAGACTTCTTTTCTCACGCCACCCTTCGGGTTTTCGCTCTTTTATCTAAAAGGCGTCACCCCGCCCGAAGTTACAACCGTGGATATTTATAAAGGGATCATCCCCTTTGTCATCCTCCAGATTATCACGCTTTTCGTTATGTGCCTGATACCTGAGGTGGTCAACTGGCTGCCCAGGGTTCTTTCATAAATCCCTTTCTCATTCACAAACAAAAGGGGGCGGAAAAGAATTTCCGCCCCCTTTTGTTTCAACTGGTTTATTTAAATATATTTCAATTTCTGGTAAGGTTCTTCCGACATTTTATTCCATCCATAAATATTTTTCTGGAAAGCAAGGAATGATTCATACACTTCCTTGAAGGCCGGGTCAGTAGCCGCCTGCTCATCCAGGACTTCCTTGGAGAGTTTTTTCAATTCTTTAATAACCGATTCCGGGAATTCCTTAAGTTGAACCTTATGGACATCTATCAATTCCCTCAAGGCCGCATTGTTTTTGGCTTCAAATTCCGACAGCATCCAAATATTGCTCTTATAAGTCGCAGCGCTGACAATCGCCTTAAGATCATCAGGCAGTGTATTCCATGCCTTGAGGTTGACCATTAATTCAAAGGCAGTCCCCAGTTCATGCCAGCCCGGATAATAATAATATTTTGCCGCCTTATGAAAGCCCAGTTTCAGATCATGAAAAGGACCCACCCATTCGGCTGCATCAATCACCCCTCTCTCAAGATTGGTATAAATTTCGCCACCGGCCATGAGAACGGAATTGCCGCCTGCTTTTGCAAGAATTTTTCCTCCCAGACCCGGAATCCTCATTTTAAGACCGTTAAAATCCGCCATGGAATTGATTTCTTTATTGAACCATCCTCCCATCTGCACTCCGGTGTTTCCTGCAAGGAAGGGTTTCATATTAAATGGGGCATAGAGTTTTTCCCAGAGTTCAATTCCGCCGCCTGAATAGATCCATGCATTAATGGACTGTGCATTGAAACCAAAGGGAACGGCGGCAAAAAACTGGGCAGCCGGACATTTTCCCGACCAGTAATAGGAAGCGGAATGGCCCATTTCAACGGTTCCCTGACTGACGGCATCAAAAGCGCCCAGGGCAGGTACCAGCTCACCGCCGGCATACACAGTAATCTGAAGCCTTCCACCACTCATCTCATTGACCCATTCAGCAATTTTATCCGCACTTTCACCCAGCATCGGGAAATGAGGTGGCCAGGTGGTGACCATTTTCCATTTAAAGGTCTTTTCATCTTTTGCCATTGCCGGAACTGCGCTGGACGCTATCCCTGCACCAATAGCCGCTGCCCCCATTCCAACCGTTTTAATGAACTCCCGCCTGTTGCTGTTTTCCATGCAAAATCTCCTTTTTTGTGAACATTGATGTTATCACCCCTTAGTAAAAAATCTGAGCTGCTTTGAACAATAACAACCGATTTTCATATCCTATTGCTGAAATGAAGATTCTTGATTAACTATATGCCGTTTTATGCCCAAACTTAAGGTCAAGTCAAGGAGATTTTAGATTCGTCTGAGAGAGGACAGGATCAATCCTAGAAGAATCAGGAGGCCGCCAAAAAAATGATGGGAAAAAAGGGTTTCATCCAGGAAGACAAAGGCAATCCCTGCGGTAAAGACCGGTAATAAATACATGAAGATGGAGGAGATCGAAGCCCCAACTGTCCTGACTCCGTAGTTCCAGAAGATATAGGAAAGAATGGAAGGGAAAATTCCCAGGTATAAAAGAATTGAAATGTTCACCCGATTCACCTCAAATCCCTTATAAACGACAAATTCCCACGCATAAAAAGGCAGGATGCAGAGCGTTCCGAGAGCGATGAGAACGGTTAAAAAGGAAATGGGTGAGATATGGATCTGTCTTTTTTTCAGCAGGACGGAATAAAAGGCCCAGGATGAGATGGCAAAAACAATCAAAAGATCTCCCGGATTAAAACTCAGGTTTAATAAAAGCTGCCAGGACCCCTTTGTGATGATCAAAAGCATTCCAATAATCGATACGAGTATCCCGATGGACTGCAAAAAAAGGGGCTTTTCTTTGTTCATGACCCAGGAAAAAAGAAGGGTCATTACCGGCATGGCAGCGGCAACCAGAGAGATATTGGTGGCAGTGGTATATTTGGCCCCAAAATATAGAATCGAATTATAGGCGGCCACACTGGGAAGGGCCAAAACAAATAAAAACCCCAAATGTTGCCGAATCAGTAGGCTGTCTTTTTTCAGATGGGATACGGCAAAGGGCAGGATGATCACCAATGCAATAAGCCACCGGTAAAAAGAAAGGGCCATGGGTCTGATCTCCAGGACCACGGCTTTTGCAATGACCGTATTAACGGCCCAGAAAAAAACAGCCAGGGAAAGTCCTGAATAGGCAAGCCACATTTTTGTCTGTTTAGTTTCCGGCCTTTCCATCATTCCTGCTCATAACGGGTTAAAAAAAGAAATGTCCGCTCTTTCCGCTAAAACTCCCTGATCAAACAGGGAACCAAAGAACAGGCCCATGGCATGAACTTTTTCCGGGTCCAGATCGCAAAAGAGGAGATCAAAATATTGTCTGATAGTATTTTTATCCATATTCAGTTTTTTGGCGGAAACCTCCACAATCTGATCCAGGTGATCATACCCGGATGCCTTTGAGGCCATGAGCAAGGCGTGAATTTTTTGAACGAGCCGGGGGTCGGATTCGGCAACGGCACGTCTCACCACCCAGACCGCAAAAACAAATGGAAGTCCCGTCATCTCAAACCAGAGCTGGCCCAGATCAATCACATATTCAAATTTTTGCTGCCAGGGAAGGGTCAGGGCTGTATCCCCGATGACAAGGGCGGCATCAACCTCACCCAGAACAGATTCAATATGGCTGACATCCCCGGTCTGAAAAACAGGACAAATCTTTTTCTGATGAAAGATCATTTTTAAAAAAGCCGCAGCCGAGGCTGAATCCCGGGTCAAGCGAACAGTTTTGCCGGAAAGCGCATCCATGGGATAACGGCTCGCCAGGATGACACTCATGACCCGGCCGCGGCAGGAGATGGACAGGTCCGGGAGCAGCATCAAGTCCCTATGGTTCATGGCATAAAAGGCTGCTGAAATCGGACTGATGATGATTCGGCCCTCCATGATCTGCCGGTTCAGGGCCGAGGGCACATCCGGCACCATTTCCAGCCAATGGGGCAAAAGGCCGTTGTCCAGGCCGTAATAGACCGGGGAAGCATTGATATAGCTGATTTTCCCCATGCGCGTTTTTTCAGTGTTCATTGGATACCATTCTTTCAAATACTCCATTTTCGGTTTTAGCGCCCATGGGCCGGTATATGAAATCCGCCCTTTTCCCATGGGCTATCGTTCCGGTGACATGCTCAAGCCCCAGGGCTTTTGCCCCATTATGGGTGGCCATGGAAAAGATGGTCCTGGGATCAAGTCCGGGATAATGGTGTGCAATAAAGGCCATTTCATCCCATATATTCAGGGAATCGCAACTGGCAAGGCTGTCGGTTCCCAAAGCCGGCCGGATGCCCTTTTGGATCATCCGTTCAATATCCGGCAGCCTGCCGTGCAGATTTTGGTTGCTCCGGGGACAGACACAGACCTTTACCTGTGAACGGGCAAGGATGTCCATGTCCTTTGGCGTCACCTGTAAAAGATGAACCGCAAGGGTCAAGGGATCAAGAAGCCCCATGCCGTCAAGATAGGCCACGGGTGTTTTTGAACCGATGTCCCAGGAGCTGTAATCAATTCCTCTAAGGGTTAAAAAATCAGCCCAGGGGCATTTTCCCCGGAAAATAAACTCGGACTCTGCCTCTGATTCCGCCACATGGATGGAAAAGGGCAGGCCGATGGACCGGGATTGGCGTTTCAAGGCTTGCAGCAAATCCGGAGAACTGGTATGGGGGGCATGACCGGCCACGGAAAAGGAAAGGCCGTCCTTTTTTTGTACGCATCCGTTCTCCACGGCCGTCCCTAAAAATTCCTGAAAAAAAACGCCCTTTAACCCGGAATTTTCAAGGAGAGATTTTGTCGTTCCCAGGGTGGATATTTCTCCCACATAGAGATTCCCCCATGTCAACAGATCTAAGATCGCCTTTTTTGCTTCTTGTACAAGTAAGTCCTGACCCAGGGCGGCCCTTTCTTCCAAAAGGGTGTTGACCCAGGACTGAAATCCTTTGTCAAAGGGAATCCTGTTTTTAAGGGCAGATAATTCCAGGTGGACATGGGCATTGACCAGGGGAGGCATAAGGACCCCCGGCCCGTGATCCGTGCAGGCTTCCCTGGGAATCCCTGAATAAATCCCCTTGATCCATCCGTTTTCAATTTCCAGGTATCCGTTTTGAATGATATTCATGGAATCCGGGATGATCCAGCCGGCCCGGTGAATTTCCCTATTGTTTCGGGTTCCGGAAATGACGGGTTTTAGGGAGAGGTGACTCATAACAGTTGATAATAGCAGTCCCGCTGACGCGGTTCAAACCCTGCAGTCTGGATCAGGCGGACCAACTCTTCCCTGGGCAGCATGAAATCTACCCCGGCTGAAGCCACCACATTTTCCTCGATCATGGTGCTGCCCAGGTCGTTGGCGCCGAAAAAAAGAGCAGCCTGGGCGATTTTATCCCCCTGGGTCACCCAGGAGGCCTGGATATTATCCACATTATCCAGGAAAATCCGGCTCAGGGCCAGGACCCTCAGATATTCCGCCCCGGTCTTCTTTTTTACGGCAATCTTTGTATTGTCCGGCTGAAAGGTCCAGGGAATAAAGGCGGTGAAGCCCCTGGTCTCATCCTGGAGGGACCTGATTTTATCCATGTGCTCGAAAATATGGACATCTTCTTCAAGATGGCCGAACATCATGGTGGCGCTGGATCGCATCCCCTGCAGATGGGCCTGGCGCATGACCTCAAGCCATTCAGACGAATGACATTTGTTCGGGGAAACCTGTTGCCGGATCTCATCACAGAGAATCTCGGCCCCGCCGCCCGGTATGGAGGACAGCCCGGATTCTTTAAGAGCAGCGATGGTATCGGCAATGGACAGCCCGGATTTTTCGGCCATAAAATCGATTTCAGGCGGTGAGAACCCGTGAATATGGATATCAAAATGATGTTTAATATCCTTTAGCATATCCGTATAATAATCAAGCGTCAGATCCGGATTCATGCCGCCCTGGAGAAGAATCTGGGTTCCGCCGAGGTCCAGGGTTTCTCTGATTTTTTCATGGAGGGCCTGCCTTGAAATCACATAACCTTTGCCCGGCGGTTCAAAAAAAGCGCAGAACCGGCACCCGGAAACACAGATATTGGTATAATTGATATTCCTGTCCACCACATAGGTTACGACAGGTTCCGGGTGAAGAAAAAAGCGGCGCTGGTTTGCAAGATGGGCCAGGGTCAGAAAATTAGCCTCCCGGTATAGGCGGAGGGCCTCATCCTTTTCGAGCCGCCGGTGACGGCCTGCCTTTTCAATCAATTGATGTAAGCTATTCATGATCCCATCCTGTGCACAGGGTTGTAAAAGGAATCCCGCTCCACCGGTTCAAATCCTGCTGCCAGAATCAGGTCTTTCATCTGGGTCCGGGTAAGACCTCGGGCGGATTTGGCGCCCGCAGTATGGGTGATCCGCTCTTCCATGATGGTTCCGTCCAGGTCATCGGCCCCGAAATTCAATGCGACCTGGGCCAAGCTTTCACCGATCATGACCCAATAGGCCTTGATATGCTCAAAATTATCCAGCATGAGGCGGGCCGCAGCCACATTTTTTAAATCATCCATGGCTGTAGTGGGCGGAAGATAGGACAATTCCGTATTTTGGGAATGAAAGGCCAGGGGAATAAAGGCGGAAAATCCATGGGTCTCATCTTGAACCTCCCGGAGGGAGATCAAATGATCCACCCGTTCCTCTATAGTTTCAATATGCCCGTAAAGCATAGTTGCATTGGTTTTAATCCCGGCTTTATGCACGGCCTTTACGATTTCAAGCCACCGGTTGTGGCCGATTTTTCTGGGAAATAATGCTTTCTGAATCCTTGAATTCAAGACTTCGGCCCCACCGCCCGGCATCATGGCCAGCCCGGCGTCTTTGAGACGAGCGATGGTTTCCTCAATACTGAACCCGGCAAGATTGGACAGATAATCAATTTCAACACAGGTAAAGGCCTTGATGGTCACCCGGGGTCGTATTTTCCGGATGGTTTTCAGCAGATCGATATAATAGTCAAAGCCCAGGGCCTCGTTGAGCCCGCCGACGATGTGCATTTCCGTGATGGGTTCGGAAAGATGGGCCTTCAGCCTTTTTTCGATATCTTCAAGGGAAAGGACATAGGCGCCGTCCTCCCCCCTGTCTTTGGCATAGGCGCAGAACCGGCAGCGATTCTTGCAGATATTGGTATAGTTTAAATGTTCATTATAGACATAGAAGGCCTTGTTCCCATGCAGGGATCGCCGGACATGGTCTGCAATCCGCCCAAGACCGATGAGATCGTGGGTTTCATAAATTATAATCCCGTCTTCTTTAGAAAGACGGGAGTTTTTTAAGACCTTTGAATAAATATCTTCAAGTCTTTCATCCATAAAAGAGATTTGCATTAATGTTTCTTTCTTCTGATCACCTTTTTTATCTTTTTGGCTGAGGCCCCGGAAACCGCCTGGACCTGATTCTGTTTGGGGTCAAACAAGTTGTTTTGCCGGTATGAGCAGGATGCACGGGGACATTTCAGTCCTTTTTCACCCGTCGGAGCGACAGTCTCGATCAGGAACGGATTTTTACAGAGGGGGCATTCAATATGATAGGGCTTGTCCCAGGAAACAAACCGGCACCCCGGAGTGGTACAGGAGAAAAATTCTTTTCCTTTTTCCGTTGTTTTTGAAATGATTTCCCCCTGTTTGCAAAGCGGGCAAGGCATGGTCAGATCACTTTCAAAGGCGGCGATCCGGGACTCTATATCTTCATCGGATAATATATCTTCTTCTGTTTCTTCAATTTCTTCGCTCTCGGCCGCTTTTTCCTCTTCAATACGATGCTTTTCTTCTTCCTGTTTCAGTTTTTCTTCCAAAGCCTTCAAACGGGACTCTTTTTCAGCCATCACGGCTTCACGGGCCTCCAATTCAGCCGCTTTCTGCTTTGCTTTTCCCGCCTCCTCCTGAGCCTTGATCAGTTCTTTTTCCCTGCGCTCAAGTTCCTCCAATTGCTTTGCCGCTTCTTTTGCCGCCTCCTCCGCTTCCTTTATTTTCTCTTCTTTTTCAGCCAGTTCCCTGGCAAAGGCGGCCGCTTTCTGAGCTTCTTCCTCGGCTTTTTCAGCCTCCAGTTCTTCTTTGGACGGTCCTTTGTCAAAAACATCCTTGATATTCAACTGACCGGCCGACTCCATGGATCTTTTTTTTCTGGTTTTGATCAATTTGGACAGACGGTCCAGATTATCCTGTTTTAATTTCAGAGAAATTTCCCTGGTCTGGCCCGGCATTGTCCCAAGACCGGCGGCTATTTCCGCTGCTTTTTTTTCAGCGGTATCCTTGGATACTAAAACTCCCCGGCTTTTCAATGTGGATTGAAAACTCTCCCTTGCAAGCTCAAGGGTTTTTCTTCCGGAATTCACCTCTTCATTGATTTGAAGAACAAATCCGACCAGGTTCATGCCCGGCATGCCGGGAAACATATTGTCAAGAAATCCCATCATCATAAATGAGGGCATTTCCGCTTTTAAAAGACCCTTTGTGTCTCTGCTGATATATCCATTGTTTAAAACCAATAGAACGGCTTTTTCAAGAATCATATCCCGTTCAAGACCGATTTCCGCCAATTCATGAATGAAGGACTCCTTTGTATATCGTTCCGGCGGAGATTCCGGATATTGCCTGATTTCTCTTTCCCTTTCAACAATCAGGGTAATGCAGGCAATACTTGCAAGATTGAAAGACAGCATGGCGGATTTGGAATCAATATCCAGCAATGCCGTTATTTCCTGAGCCAGAATTTCATCCAGTTGATCTCTGACAAATCCCGGATCCAGTTCCTGTTCATGTTTTTCATCTATGCTCATCATTCATCTCCCTGGTTGATTTCGGAAATCATATCTGCAATATTCATGGCCATTTGAGCCACCTTATCTTCCGGTCCGGCAGACAAAGATGGCGGGACCGGCTCATCCCCCCTGCCCTGTTCTTCTTCAAATCCCTCACGAAGGGTTGAAAGTTCAAGGCATTCCCCTTCCCTGTTGAAAATAACGGACAGGGGCACCTTGATTTCAAAATCAAATTTATAGACGATTTGATCTTTATATACCAGCAGGTCTCCGTTCTTATACTCTATTTCCTCGTGCAGGGTAAGATTGTGTTTTTCAAAAAGGACCTTTTCTATGGCACCCCAGTCCAATTCCGCATTGATTGTATCGATAAATTCTTTTTCACCATCCTGAATGGTCTTAGGACTTGTCAGTTTCATATCGCACCTCTCTATTTGAGAAAAAAATGGACTTCGTTAGCCAGAGCCAGATAGGCAGAAGCTGCACGACCCTTTATATCATAAAGGGCGGCAGGGATATTCCGGCCGATGGATTTTTCGATGGTATCATCCACCGGGATAACGGTATTCAATACCAGTTCTTTTGCATCCGACAAGGCATGCTGATCAAGAAAGGACAAGGCTTCTTCCTTTGAGCCACACCGGTTGAAAAGAAGCCCGGCGATCTTCAGGGGAACCTGGTGAAGGCTGCGGATATATTTTATACAACGAAGGATATCGTAAAAATCCTCTGCAGCCGTCTGAGGAATGGACATGCAGACCAAAAGCCAATCTGCCGCTGTTATGGCCATCATGCTTAAAAATCCGTAGGATGAAGGAGCATCGATAATGATATAATCATAGTTTTTTTCCACATCGTTCAGAAAAAGCCGCAAAAGCTTTTCGTTCCCGGGGTGTTTTGCAAGTTTAGCCGCGACCTGAACCAGGTTAAATCCTGAAGGTATAATATCCAGATAGGTAAATTCCGTTTTAATAACGGCATCGGTGAATTTAACCCTGCCCGATAAAACAGAAGCCAAACTATTGGTATAATCCGCTTTTTTTATGCCGCACCAGTGGGTAGCACTCCTCTGGGGGTCAGTGTCGATCAGAAGCGTATTTTTTTCCAATAAAGCGAAAGAGGCTGCCAGATTTACGGCTGTAACACTTTTACCCGTACCGCCCCTCTGGCCTGCTATGGTCAGTATTATGCTCATAGTTCACTATGTTTAACACAATTGGATAAAAATTCAATCATATAGTTTAAATAAATGGGCATTGCCCTATTCCTGAGGATTTTGACGGAATTTTAATCAGGGTCTATTCCCAAGTTGAATTCTTCCATGGAATATATAATAATGTAAGGCAACAAGACCTCATATAAAGGAGTGTTTTCGTTTGGCAAATATATCCATTACCCTTGACGGCATTGATCAGGCCATTGCCGGCCTTAACTACAAGGACGGTTCCGTTAAAGCCAAGGCCCTCATGGCCATACGTTCCTTTTACGCTGCAGAAGACGCCGTTAAAAACCTGAATTCCATTGATTCAGACACACTGATCCGGTCCATCTGGGAGGTCGAAGATGACCCGTCCAAAATCAAAGCAAAACGAAGAAATTTTTCCAGCATCAAATCCTCCATTAATGCAGACCTGGTAACCCTGTCCAAAAAAGGTTTAAACTCTGAAAACATCATCATCACGGAATCCAATATCTTTGATATGACGAAAGAGGCCAAAAGCAATCTGCTCAACTCGTTCAGCGATGCGGTTAAGACAGGAGGCATCAATCTAAATCAGGCAGCCGATTTGCTGAAAGCCATCAGTGATTTTCTGGAAAACCTCCCAATGGAAAAAAAAGATCCGGATTCCAAAGATATTGTGAGCCAAATCCAGAAAATTCTGAAGAAAATGACGGAAGAAACCCTGGCTGAAGACGACGAAGAAGTCGAAGAAATTGAACTGGAGGATGACGAAGAAATTGAAGAAATTGAACTGGAGGATGACCAGGAAATAGAAGAAGTCGAAGACATCGAAGAGATAGCGCTGGACGATGGCCTGGAGATCGAAGAAGAAATCGATGCCATAGAACTGGATGAAGATGAGGAGATTGAGGAAGTCGAATTTGATGAAGACGAAACTGTTGAAGAAATTGAACTGGACGAAGATGAAGAAGTAGAAGAAGTAGAAGCCGGCGAAGAAATAGAACTGGAAGATGACCAGGAAATTGGAGAAGAAATCGATGCCATAGAATTGGATGAAGATGAGGAACTCGAGGAAGTCGAACTCGATGATGACGAAGCGGTTGAAGGAATTGAACTGGAGGATGATGAAGAGATTGAAGAAGTTGAAGTCCTCAATGAAGAAGAGGAAGAAATTGAAGAAATAGACCTGGAGGATGACGAAACCTTAGAGGAAATCGATGAGCTGGATGAAGATGAACTCAAGGCTTTGGAGGAATTCCGGCAGAAAAAAGAGCTGGCAGAGCATTTTGACCAAACTTTGGGGGATCGGGAAAAAAAATATAATAAATATACCACTGTGCCTGAAGGAAAATACACTATTGGTACCCGGAAAAGCCTAAAGTCCAGCCTTGAACTCCAGGAATTTGATATGCCGAAGGTATATATCGGTATTTATCCTGTAACCAATGCCCTGTTTGAAATTTTTATTGAAGAAACCGGATATACTACAACGGCAGAGGAAAAAGGATTTGGCCGTGTTTTTCATTCCCGTTTTAAAAAGAATGAAAATGTCTCCACCTGGAAAAAAATAGCCGGCTCGGAAGATGTAAAAGGTGCTTTTTGGCATCAACCGACGGGCCCTGACTCAAACCTGCATGGAAAAAGGAACCACCCGGTGGTTCAGGTCAGCGTTCAAGATGCCATGGCCTATGCCTCCTGGATCGGCCGCCGGATTCCCACGGAATCAGAATGGGAAGCTGCCGCCAGGACCGATCTGGGATATATTTTTCCCTGGGGGGATGAATTTAATATCAAGGCGTTGAATATCGAACAAAGCGGTTTTTCCGACACCTGCGCCGTGGATGAATACGATGCCTTTGCAAACGAATTTAAAATTGTGGACCTGTTGGGCAATGTCATGGAGTGGACCTCGGATATGGAAAATTCGCCCTTCCCGTCCAGGAAAAATATCACCTATTGTATTGCAAAAGGAGGGGCCTGGAATTCAAAAAAAGATGTCACCATCAGCTCCAGGGGCCTGTTTAAACCCGGATTTTCCTCCAATACCGTAGGATTTCGGTGTATCTCGGAGATATTTATATAAGTCATGGATGAATTGACCCAAACCTATCTGGATTATCTTATCATAGAAAAAGGTCTGTCCCACAACACCATCCTATCCTATTCAGAGGATCTGATCCGGTTTTTAAATTTCCTTGAAAAAAACAAAATCAATACCATTCATGGGGTGGATACCACAACCATCCTGGCCTGGCTCATTGACCTTGCCAAAAACGGATTATCCGCCAAATCAAGGGCACGCCATCTGATCTCCATCCGGGGATTTTTCAAATTTCTATTAACTGAAAAAATCATCTTTGCCAACCCCTTAAAAAATGTGGACATCCCAAAAACAGGGCTTTCCCTGCCGAAATTCATGACTGTCCAGGAAGTTTCAGACCTTTTGGACGTACCGGATATCCGGAAACCCAGGGAATTAAGAAATGCGGCCATGATGGAAATCATGTACGGTTCAGGATTGCGGGTTTCCGAGCTGGTTTCTTTAAAACTTCAGGATATCAATCTGGATGCAAATGTTGTCCGGGTCATGGGAAAAGGATCCAAGGAAAGAATGGTTCCCTTTGGCTCCCATGCCGGAAACATCACCCAAAAATGGATCAAACAAGGAAGACCGGTTCTTTTAAACGGGATCTCCACGCCATATCTGTTTTTCGCAAGGGGGGGAAACCCCATGACCCGCCAGGGCTTCTGGAAAATTTTAAAAAAATACGGTATCCTGGCAAAGCTTTCAAAAAACATCACCCCCCACACCCTTCGGCATTCCTTTGCCACCCACCTCCTGGAAGGTGGCGCGGATTTAAGGTCAGTCCAAACTCTTTTGGGACATTCCGATATTTCCACGACACAGATATATACCCATATTTCAAGGGACTACCTGATCAAAATGCACCGGCAATACCATCCAAGGGGCTCTTGATGGATTGGGGTTCACGGCCGAAGATTTCCGTATTGATTCTTAAATTCCTTTTATGCTAAAAGAAGGGCCTGAAAAAAACCATTGTCTACGATTGAAAGGGTGTATCATGATCACGGAATCTCCTTTGACCTTAAAAGAACTGCTCCTGCAAGTCAGAAAGCCCTTTTTTGCAATCCAAAAGCATGACCGGGTTTCCTTTGTCCTAAAGGATACTGATTTTTTTAAAGACATCCCCCAAAAAGATAAGGATCTTCATATCAGGGCCTATGTACCGTCCATTGGGCCTGATAATCTGGGAGATGCCGGATTCATGGCCCGGCACGGCTTGAAATATCCCTATATCGCCGGGGCCATGGCCAACGGCATCGCCTCAACGGCCATGGTAAAAACCATGGCAGAACACGGGATGATCGGATTTTTCGGCGCCGGGGGTCTTTCTCTTGATCGAATCGAAGAAGCTGTCATGGATATCAAAACCGCCCTGGGCGACAAGCCTTTCGGGTTCAATCTCATCCATTCCCTGATGGACCAGGCCCATGAAATGGCCACTGTCAATCTCTATTTAAAACACAGGATCAGGCGGATCAGTGCGGCCGCATTTCTGCGAATGACGCCTGCCCTGGTCTATTACCGGGTCAAGGGCCTCCATGAGGACGGCAACGGAAATGTTACAGCGCCCAATCATATCATTGCAAAGGTCTCCAGAGTTGAAATTGCCCGCCAGTTTTTCTCGCCGCCACCGGAAAAACTCGTTCGCTCCCTTCTTGAGAATCGAATGATTACCGAAACCGAAGCCAGGCTCTCCCGGTACATTCCCATGGCCCGGGACCTGACGGCGGAAGCCGATTCGGGCGGCCACACGGATAACCGGCCGGCCCTGGCCCTGTTGCCCACCATGATGGCCCTAAAAAATGAATTCATGAAGACCTATCGGTATACGGAGCCTTTGTGTGTAGGCCTTGCCGGCGGCATCTCCACTCCGGAATCGGCAACCGCTGCCTTTGGAATGGGGGCCGCCTATATATTGACCGGGTCCATCAATCAATCCTGTGTTGAAGCCGGAATCTGCGAAGATGTCAAACGGCTGCTCTGCCAGGCCGATCAGGCGGATACGGCCATGGCTCCGGCGGCGGATATGTTTGAAATCGGGGCCAGGGTTCAGGTGTTGAAACGGGGAACCCTCTTTCCGGTCCGGGCGGAAAAACTATATCGAATATATCAGTCCTGCCAGGGGTTCCATGAAGTCGACGAAAAATCAAAACAGGAGATCCAGGAAAAATTTTTACAAAGCGGTTTTGAAGAGGCCTGGGCCTCCACAAAAGAATTTTTCCTCAAGACCGGCAATACAAAAGAAATAAACAGGGCAGAAACCGATCCCAGGCATCAAATGGCCCTTGTCTTCAGATCTTACCTCGGGCTTTCCTCAAAATGGGCCATTCAGGGTATTCCGGAAAGGAAGATGGATTACCAGATCTGGTGCGGACCTTCCATGGGGGCCTTTAACCAATGGGCGAAAGGAAGTTTCCTTGAATTCCCTGAAAATCGGAAAACGGCTGAAATCGCACTCAATCTTCTTTTCGGGGCCTGCGTCTGTACCCGGCTGTCCATATTAAGGACCCAGGGTGTGGATATCGGATCAGATATTGGAGTCTTTAACCCATTGACTTTAAAGGAAATCAGCTCTTATCTCTAGTACCCCCGGCTATGTAAAACTTTTGTCAAATCCCTGGCAATCGGGTGTCTTTTGAACGTTCAACCCTTTATATTGTCTTATGATTTTAATCATTTAAATGTATTTTAGGAATTATGAATCAAAAAAATACAAATAAGGAATCCTCCTCCATTGCCATCATCGGCATGGGATGTATCTTCCCGAAATCCAGAAACCTGAAAGAATTCTGGCATCTTTTATACCACGGGATTGATGCCATTGAAGATATCCCTGCCGACACCCACTGGAAATTAAACGATTATTTTGATGAAGACCCGGCCAAGCCCGATCATACCTATTGCCGGCGGGGCGGGTTTATTCCGCCCATCACCTTTGATCCCTTGAGTTACGGCATTCCTCCCAATAACCTTGAAGCCACCGATACATCCCAACTGCTGGGGCTTGAAACGGCAAAAATGGCCCTGGAAGATGCGGGATACCCTATGGGGCATCCCTTTCTGGAAGAAAAAAAGGTCAATGTTATTTTAGGCGTTACCGGCACCCAGGAACTGGTCATTCCCCTGGGTTCACGCCTGGGCCGGCCCGTCTGGAAAAAGGCCCTGGAAGACGCCGGTATCGGAAAAGAAAAAAAACAGGAAATCATTCAACGGATCCAGGGCGGGTATGTGGAATGGCAGGAGAATTCCTTTCCCGGCCTTCTCGGCAATGTGGTGGCCGGAAGGATCGCCAACCGCATGAATCTTTCCGGGACCAATACTGTTACCGATGCAGCCTGTGCCAGTTCTTTGTCTGCCATTCATACGGCCGTCATGGAGCTTTTATCCGGGAAATGCGATATGTCCGTCACCGGCGGTGTGGACACCCTGAACGATATCTTCATGCACATGTGCTTTGCAAAGACCGGGGTTTTGTCTCACACCAGCGATGCCAGACCCTTTTCCAAGGATGCCGACGGCACTGTCCTGGGAGAAGGCATCGGCATGCTGGTATTAAAACGCCTTGAAGACGCGGTCAAAGATAAGGACAAAATCTATGCCCTTATCAAGGGGGTCGGAACTTCCAGCGACGGAAGGACATCGGCCATCTATGCCCCGGACTCAAAGGGCCAATTGAAAGCTTTGACCGAAGCCTACCGGGAGGCGGACATTGATCCGTCCACCGTGGGGCTCATAGAGGCCCACGGCACCGGCACCCGAGTGGGTGACAAGGTGGAATTCGAGGCTTTAAAATTATGCTTTGACCCTTCCGGTGAAAAACATTCCACCGCCCTTGGATCGGTAAAATCCATGATCGGCCACACAAAGGCCGCAGCCGGGGCAGCCGGCATGATCAAGGCGGCGCTGTCCCTTTACAACAAAGTGATTCCCCCCACCCTTAAAGCCATTGAACCTGACCCTGAGCTTAAGATCGAAAACTCTTCCTTTTATCTGAACTCCGAATCCAAACCCTGGATAAACGCTTTCCATCCCAGACGGTCCGGTGTAAGCGCCTTTGGTTTCGGCGGCAGTAATTTCCATGTGGTTTTGGAGGAATACGAGCCCTCTAAAACCCATATTTCCTGGGAGGGTTCCGTTCAGATCCTTGCGTTTTCATCCAACACAAAAGAAGAGCTGTTAAAGGGAATCAACCGTTTCAGAGAGAAACTGTCGCCTTCCGACGATTTTTTGCAGTTGAAACAGGCCATTGCCCGAAACGCTCATGAATCCAGGATAGCTTTCTCCGTGGACTCAACATACAGGCTCCTGCTGGTATATAAAACCCATGAAGATATCTTCAGCCTCTTGGACCAGGCCCTGGAGGCCATTGAAACAGGGCAGCCGCAACCCGGTGTCTATTTTTCATCTTATCCCCGGAAGGGAAAACTCGGGTTTCTCTTTCCGGGCCAGGGAAGCCAGTATACGGGCATGGGAAAGGACCTGACATCCCTTTTCCCCGAAGCCATGGAAAGTTTAAAAGAGGCGTCCCAAGCCTTTTTCCAGGAAAATTCAGCCTCGGGTGATAAAGCCCTGCAAGACTATATTTATCCGCCCCCCCTTTATTTACAGCCCAAAGACACATCCGAAGAACAACTTCGCAAGACCCATATTGCCCAGCCTGCCATCGGCGCCATATCCGCTGCCATGGTAAAAGTGCTGAAACGATTCGGCGTCACTCCTGAAATGACCTGCGGCCATAGTTTCGGAGAGCTTTGCGCCCTGTATTCGGCCGGATGGATGGATGAAACCGCCTTGTTTCAGCTTTCCACAGCCCGGGGAAAATACATGGCCGAGGCAAAATCCATGGGCTCTGATCCGGGCAGCATGCTGGCGATTCAGGCCCCCTTGGCGGATATTGAAGCACTCATCTCGGAAGAACACCTGGACCTGATCCTGGCCAACAAAAACAGCCCTGGCCAGGGTGTTTTATCCGGTCCCACCCCTGAAATTCTCAGGGCCAAAAAAATCTGCAAGCAAAGAAAACTTAGGGCTGTTCAATTGCCTGTGGCCGCCGCCTTTCACAGCCGTTTGGTGGAAAATGCCGTGGCGCCTTTTAAGATGTCTTTATCCGCCAAGTCTTTTGAACCGACCCGGATTGAAGTTTTTTCCAATACCACCGCCGCCCCCTATGGCCGAAAAGAATCGGATATCAAAAATATCCTTGGGAACCAACTGGTCCATCCGGTCAATTTCCTCGGCAATATCCAAAACATGTTTGAAAAAGAAATCACCACCTTTATTGAAGTCGGGCCAAAGGCCGTATTGACGGGTTTGACAAAATCCATCCTAAAGGATCGGTCGGTCACGGTTGTTTCCCTGGATGCCTCCTGCGGCAAAAGCTCCGGGATCGAGGATCTTGCTCATGTGCTTTGCACCATTGCCGCAAAGGGGTTTCCCGTTGACCTGACCCCCTGGGAAGACGCGGTCAAAAAAGCAGACCCCAAACGGATGAAAATAGAGCTTACCGGCGCCAATCCCAAATCTGTGAACCGTAACCCGCTTCCGGTATCAAAACCCGCAGCGCCCATTCATGAAAAACCACAAACCGACCCCAGGTCACCTTTAAAAGGTTTGGATATGACAGCTTACAGAACACAAAACGATTCCGGGAATATTTCTTTCCCGGCCTTTGAAGCCATGAAAATGGTGGAAAAAGGACTGGAAGCCATGCAACAGCTTCAGGCCCAGACGGCCAGGGCCCATGAACGCTTTCTGGATACCCAGGCCCAGGCCGGTAAGACCCTGGCCCTCATGCTGGAACAGACCCGCAATCTTGCCTTTACCCCTGTTTTTGAACCTAAACCGGCAGCGGTAAAACTTGAAAAACCACAGGTGATTGAACCCGTTCCGCTTTCACCACCCGTTGAACAAATCCTTGAGACCGCTAATGATAAGAAAATCGAGCTCATCTTATTTGAAATTGTCAGCCGCCTCACCGGATTTCCCCCGGAAATGCTGGAACCCGGCATGGATATTGAGTCGGACCTGGGTATTGATTCCATTAAAAAGGTTGAAATTATTTCCGAACTTGAAAAACAGATCCCGGACTGTAACGGCATCACCACGGAAAGCATGGGGTCTGTCCGAACCCTCGAAGACATCTGCCGGGCCATCCGCCATCAGACCGCTTCCGTATCCCAATCTGTTTTGCCCATGCCGGTTGTTGCGGAAACAAAGACGGCAGGGAGTTCTGTAAACGATCTTCATCAAACGGTTTCAACGGTTTTGATGAACACCGTATCCGAATTGACGGGGTTTCCCGCCGAAATGCTGGAACCCGCCATGAACCTTGAATCCGACCTGGGCATAGACTCTATCAAGCGGGTGGAGATCCTGTCCAGACTTGAACAGGAACTGGTTCATATTGAAGGAATTTCATCGGAGGATATAGGAAACCTTAAAACCCTCGGGGAAATTATCGATTTTCTGTCAAAGGATTCAAAACAGGCGTCTCCGGAAATTTTGGGGACCCAACCGTCTTCTGAATTGACCCCCGGCCCTGCGCCTGTTCCTCCGGAAACCCGGCTGTCGCGGAAAATTGTCTCCTTGAAAAAATATCCTACCAATGAGATTCGGTTTTATAACGGGGCCAAAATAGAATTGCCCTCAAAAAAAAAAGTATATATTACCCAGGATAGCGTCGGTGTATCCGAACGGTTTCAAACGGAATTTGAAAAAATCGGCGTCCCCTGTGCCCTCATTGATATGGAAGGCCCCGGGATTCCTGAATTACCCGATGCCGCCGGTATTGTCATTGTGCCGGATGCCTTCAATGCCGATGCGTCTTTAACCGGGATTGAATTCTTAAAATCCGCCTTTCTTCTGGCCCGAACCAATGCCGGTTATCTCATGGAGGCGGCAAGGGAAAAAGGTGCTTTTTTAACGGCGGTCTCCTTTTTAGGCGGCGGATTCGGATTCGACGGCAAAAATTTTGCTACTGATCCGGTTTACGGCGGGATTGCCGGACTTGCAAAAACCGCCGGGCTGGAATGGAAAAATATATTGTGCCGGGCCCTGGACCTGCCGGACTCAAAAGAAAAAGCCCTGCAAAATGCCGAGGCCGCAGTGTCTCTCATGATGACCCAGGGATCTGTAGAAATGGGTCTGGATGGAGATTTCTGCAATATTCCAAACCTGGTGGACCAGGACATCCAGGATATAGGAACAGATCTGGGAACGGACCTGACTCCGGAGGATGTCGTTATCCTTACCGGCGGCGCCAGGGGCGTCACTGCCGCCTGCGCCCTTGAAATGGCTGAACACTATTCTCCGGTGCTGATCCTCATCGGCCGGGCTTCCCTGGGTTCATCGGAACCGCCATGGGCTGAAAATCTTCATGAGCCTGCCCTGTTGAAAAAAGCGATTCTGGCCCATCAATTCAAGGGACAAATGCCCAAACCCGTTGATATTGAAAAAGAATATCAAAAAATCCTTACCCGACGCGAGATTCAAGACCATATCCGGCGCATGCAGGCCCACGGGTCAACGGTCAGATATTTTTCGGCCGATATCCGAAACAAAAAGGAAATCGATGCCGTTTTTAAGGCCGTCAGAAAAGAATTTCATCATATTACCGCCATTGTCCACGGGGCAGGGGTCATCGACGACAAACGCATCGTGGACAAGCAGGTGGAACCGTTTACCAGGGTCCTGGAAACAAAGGTAAAAGGGCTTGAGATATTATTATCCGTGTCAAAGGAGGATAAGCTCAAATATTTTGTTCTGTTTTCTTCCATAGCCGCCCGGACCGGGAACCAGGGCCAGTGTGATTATGCCATGGCCAATGAAGTCCTCAACAAAACAGCCCAAAAGCTCTGTTCCGACCATCCTTCCTGTAAATACCTGTCCATGAACTGGGGTCCCTGGGAAGGCGGCATGGTGGATGATGGTTTAAAACGGGAATTCAACAAAAAGGGAGTGGCTCTGATCCCTTTAAAACAAGGGGCTGAGCAGCTTTTGAAGGAAATGGGCCAACCCTTGAACAACCCGGAAATCGTTATCGGCGGCTTTGGTTCGAACCCTGAAAACCTCAAGGACCCTAAACTGTCAAAGGCCATGACCTTTTCCTTTGGGAAAGAATCGGTTCCGGTATTGAAATCCCATGAGATCAACGGTGAGCCGGTTGTTCCCTTTGCCCTGCTCATGGAATGCATGGCCAAGGCTTCGGAAAAAAACAATCCAGGTCTGGTATTTGCCGGAATGGACCAGATGAGACTTTTAAAGGGAATTAAACCCGGCCCTTCGGAAATCCAGACAGACGTCCTGCTGGGAAAATGCCGGCCCCAGGGAACAAAATGGATGCTCCCGGGAAAAATGGTTTCCGAGGGTCAAAGCGGTTCTTCCTTTGTCCATTCAAGCTGCAATATCCTTTTAAGGGAGAGCCTTCCAACACCGCCGGTGCTTTCCGAATCCGCTTTTATGGAACTGAGGCCCGGCAACCTATCCGTAACCGAGGCTTATGCCGCCATCCTTTTCCATGGAAAAGACATGCAGGCCATCTTATCCATCAATGGCTATTCCGAAAGGGGAATAGACATCACCACCAGGCTTTCCCCAACTCCGGATCACTGGTTTAAAAACTATCCCGGCTCCAAATGGACCACGGACCCCATGATGGTGGATGCGGCTTTCCAGGCCGCCATTCTCTGGTCCCATACCCAACTCGGGCAGATGTGTCTGCCCAGTTTCATTGGGGGCTTACGGCTGTATTCATCCTTTAACGGGCTTCAGGGGGATGTCCGGATTCTCTTTAGTGTCACTGAAACGGAAAAAAACAAAATCAGCGGCTATTTTACATTTCTGAACCAGGACAATATCGTTGTGGCCGTCATCACCGGTTTCGAAGCCGTTACCGACCCCTCATTGGCGGAAAAATTCAAAAAAAAACCGCTGTTTTCAAGGGACAAAATTCTGGCCTTTGCCCAAGGAAATCCCTCGGAGGCCTTTGGGGAAAAATACCGGATATTTGACCATGAGAGGGAAATCGCAAGGCTCCCGAGACCCCCTTATTTTTTTATGGACAGGGTCCTGACGGCGGATCATCCCCAGTGGAAAATGCAGGCCGGCGGATGGATTGAAACCCAATACGATATTCCGGAAGAGGCCTGGTATTTTAAAGCCAACCAAACAACGATCCTGCCCTTTTGCATTTTGCTTGAAATCGCCCTCCAGCCCTGCGGGTGGCTGGCAGCCTATGCCGGGTCCGCCCTTGAAAGCAAAGACCGGCTCCATTTCAGAAATCTCGGGGGAAAAGCCGTTTTATTCACCCCCGTTTCCCGCGATTCCGGCAGCCTTACCATCCGAACCTGTATCACCGAGGTTTCCAAAGCCGGCGGCATGATCATCCAGGAATTTGATTTTGAAGTTTTAAAAAATAAGACTGTTGTCTATAAAGGAAATACCAATTTCGGCTTTTTTAACCCCAAAGCCCTCTCCAATCAGATCGGTATCCGAAACAGCCGATTGACGGACCCGGTATCACGGGCCGGAAATGTTCGACCCGCCTATGATCCATTTCAAGATGCTGCGCCGTTGACACCGGATGACCCGAACCAGGATAAAAATTCAGGCATGCCCTCAAAGGCCCTCCGCATGATAGATCAGATAGAAATCTTGGAGCTGGATACCGGTCTGTATGGAAAAGGATATATCAGGGCTCAAAAAGCGGTTGATCCCCTTGAATGGTTTTTTCAGGCGCATTTTTATCAGGACCCTGTCTGTCCCGGCTCCCTTGGAATCGAATCCTTTCTCCAGATGATCCGGTTTTTTCTTCTGGAGAAATTCGAGGTTGATCCCGATGAATACGAACCTGACCTTTTAGTGGGGCAACCCCATGAATGGATTTACCGGGGCCAGATCATACCGGACCATAAAAAGATTCAGGTTCATGCCCATATCAAAGATACAGTTGCTGCGGATAAAGGCTATACGGTTGTTGCAGACGGATCTTTGACCGTGGATGGAATCTGTATTTATGAAATGAAAAATTTCGGAATTGTTTTCTCAAAAATTTCGGAACAGAGAAAAAGGATAAAAATTCAGGATATATCTGAAAAAAATTAATCGGATTGGATTCGAATCAAGGCCCTGTTTTCGATTTTCAAATATTTTTTTGCAAGCAGAAATAATTCTTCCGCAGTGATGGAGGTATAGTCCCTGATCAACTCTTTGGCCCATTCCAATTTTTGAGGATACCGGTAAGAATCGGCCATAACCGAGTTCAGCCAATACTCATTGGTTTCCACATATATTTTAAGGTGGTTGATCGCAGGCCCCAAGGCAATATCCAGATCTTGTTGGGAGATCCTCGCCGAAGTTAATTCGCCAATGATATCTGTTATTTTCTGGAATACCAATTCATGCTTTTCCTGTTTTGCCTGCACAACAATATGCAGGACCCCATAATCATCAAAAATCAAAGAGGGCTCGTTATAAACATAGGGCGAATAGGTTTCACCCAGCTCCTCCCGAATCAGAAGCCTGAGTTTTTCAGAAAAAACTTTGGACAGGAGAGTCAGTCTCCGGGTCTGGGCAATATTCCAGAAATCATCGGTCAAAAATGCCACATGAACCACCCCTGCTTCAATTTGGGTATCGATTTTCAGATCCAGTTGCCGGCCTCCGGGAAAACCGATTTGTCTGGGCCGGGCCGGGCCAGGGATCTTATCTTCCCTCGGGGGTAATGCTCCCAGATAATGATCGGCCAGGGAAATGACTTTCTCCGGATCAATATCCCCGATAAGGGAAATTTCAACCGGGGCTCCTTTAAAATAAGGCTCCAGCCATTCTCGTATATCCTTTATGGAATACTGCTGCATCCGGGTGGGTTCCGGCAAACCGAATCCGGGATCATTGTCGGCCAGAAAAGGAATCCCCTTGATCTGCATGATCCCTTCGGGTTTTCTCAAGAGGCTCGCATACATCTGCTGATATTGTATGTTTGAACGATCAAGGGTTTCTTCCCGGAATCCGGGATCATTTAAATAATGGTAAATGAGCTGGAATAAGAGCTCGGTTTCTTCCGGGTCGGCAGAACCGGAAAAAGAAAAATAATTGTCATTAA
This sequence comes from uncultured Desulfobacula sp., assembly GCA_964484555.1. Classification (GTDB taxonomy): domain Bacteria; phylum Desulfobacterota; class Desulfobacteria; order Desulfobacterales; family Desulfobacteraceae; genus Desulfobacula. The sequence goes on along the minus strand of CAZAHK010000022.1, from coordinate 6,108 downwards.
CATCAAAATTGATATCCATTTTACGTCCTGCCAGGGCCTCTTCCATCTGGTCGGCGTTTAATTGTCCAAGACCGCTTTTTTGGATAACAGATTCGGCCATGAAGGACAGCCCTGGTTTTGACAGGGGTTCTGATTTTTTTCCCTGTCCAAAGCAAACCTTAAAGAGGATTTCATTTTGCTTATAATCCGTAGGCTTTAAATTCAGCCGGACCTTATTATTCAGTTCAAGGGTGGTGATCCCAAGACCCTGCACATTATCTTCTCTATGTTTGATTCCCCCTGCCGCGGGTTCAGCAATTTCAAGGTAGGGAAAGGCTTTTGATTCGAACTGACTGTATTTTTCAATTTCTTTTAAACCGGCTTTCGCATAGACGTCCAGAATCTCGGCACCGGGATCATCCTTATCCAGCAATGCGTTCCCTGTCACCATGATGAGCCTTGGATCTTTGGGCCACGATTGGATCAGCCTGTCATGGGCATCCTTTAAAGATATGGACCGGATATAAGGCTCCAAAATCTCCTTTCGCTGCCGGGCCGATAAGAGCATTTTCTTTCCGTTCACACCCGCCAGGAGCCGGTCTGCAATATCTTCACTTTTCTGCGTGTCCCATTGATCGACCTCTCTCTCCAGATCGGACAGGAATTCTGCTTTAACCCTGTCCAGTTCACTCTGTTCAAATCCAAAGGTCAATCCCTGCCGCAGGGCCATTTCCATATCACCCAGAGTCTGCTTCCATTTTTCAGGTTCGCAGGCAGCATGAACAGCAGAAATAGAAACATGATTCAGCATGTTTCCGGAAAAAACAGAAATATCTGAAAAGCCGCCGGTTTGATCACGGGCCTGTTTAAGCAGCCGGTTTTCCAGCATTGAATGCGAGATCTGAGTTAAGATGTCAGACTTAAGGGTTTCAGGGGTTTCTAGTTCAAACGGTTTCCAGCCAAGGGTCTCTATGGTGACGTGGGTGTTGCCGGCCTCGGGCTCATAATGATAAAAGACCTTGGTCTTTTCATGTTCCTTCCATTGGGTTGAAGGCGGGTCCGGAATACCCGAAGACCGTGGAGAAAGAGATGAAAACCGTTCTCTTATCATAGGTTCCACAGTTTTCATATCAACGTCTCCCACCACGATCAAGGCCATATTATCCGGACGATACCATTTGTCATAATAGGATTTGAGAAGCTGTTGGTCGGCCTTCTGGATAACGGATTCCAATCCTATGGGAAATCTTTGAGCAAAAAGGGATTCCGGGAGTTCAAATTCCAGGGTTTTTTTAAAGGTCCGGAAGGAAACCGAATCCCTCTCCCGTTTCTCGGCAAGAATGATCCCTCGTTCACGAAGGATTTCATTTTCCAGAAGACTTGCCCCTTCTGCATAATCCTGAATAACCGTGAAGGCCTTTTCCAAATGATCTTGATCTCCCTTGGGCAGGGACAGGGTGTAGGTTGTATTAAAAAAACCCGTTTGGGCGTTGGCATCGGCACCGAATTCCATTCCGATGGATTGAAAATAGGCTACCAATTCTCCGGGCTTGAAATGTTTTGACCCATTAAACAACATATGTTCGAGAAAATGAGCAACCCCCTGCTGCTCATCGGTTTCATGCAGGGAACCGGAAAATAGGGTCAGGTAAACGAAAACCCTGTCGTCAGGGACAGGGTTTTCCATGAGCAGATACTGAAACCCATTGGGAAGCGTTCCGGATACAAGGGCAGGATCAGTCTGAATGCCGCTTCCAATTGGAACAAAGGGCTGTTGTCTCGGCGCGCATGAGACAATCAGTAAAAAACAAAGAACAGCGGCCTTGACGGCAATGGCTTTTATATTCAAACCCATCCTCAATTCAGAAGCTGCGGATCATACTGGATGGTATAGCGTTTTTTCAATTCGGTGATCCATGCCTGAAAGGCCTGGCTCTGTTTTCTCCGGGCGATCTGTTGTTTCAGATCCGTCATGCCCTCGGTCATCTCTGAATCATCGGGTATTTTCTTTTCTTTAAATCCGACCAGATAATATCCTGTCGGGGCTTCAATGATTTCCGGAAAGATCTTCTGATTCTCATTTACGGAAAAACCGGCCTGTATAAACTCAGGAGAATTTCCAATGTCTTCGATGGTACCGTTCCTTGAAAACAAAGGGGTGGTCTTGAGTTCAAGACGATGGTCCTTGGCGACCTGGGCCAGGGATTGGGTCTCCTTTGTTTTTTCAAGATAAAGCCGGGCCTCTTCTTTTGCTTTGGCCTGCCGGAGATTTTCCGTCAGGTCCTGAATGACTTTGTCTTTGGCTTGATCCAGGTCCAGAACCGTTGAGTCGATTTTCTGAACCACCTTGATCAGGTAATAGGAATTCCCGATCTGTTTCACATCACTGATATTGTCTTTCGTCAGTTCAAAGGCTATTGAGGCAAATTCCTGACGGTTCGGCATATCAAGTCCTTCGCCGCTGATGGGGAATTCCCCGGTTTCCATAACCGGTTTCCCGCTGATCCTCGCCACCTGATCGAGATCATCCCCGTCAATGACGGCATCAAATGATTCTCCGGCTTTTAGATAGGCTGCATTCTGCGTTTCCTGAAGCTCAAGGGCCTGCCTTATTTTTTCCGACACCTGGCTCAGGGTTAATGTGGAAGCGTTTTCTTTTGAGATCAGTTTGATAATGTGCCAGCCAAACATGGTTTTGACCGGTTTGCTGATTTCCCCGGCTTTCATGGAAAAGGCCTGATCTGCAAAGGGTTTTACCATCTGTTGTTTTTCAAACCGGCCCAGGTATCCACCGGTGTCCTTTGAAGAATCTTCTGAATATTTTTTGGCAAGGGCCTCAAAGCCTTCTCCTTTTATGATCCGGTCATAGATGTCAAGGGCCCTTTTTTCAGCTTCCTTTGCCGCATCTTCGGTGGCCTTTTCATCGACTTTGATCAGGATATGCCCTGCTTCAACGGTTTCAGGAATTTGAAATTCCTTTGGATGTTGGTCATAATAATCTTTAACCTGGGCTTCCGTGATGCTCACCTTATCTTTATGATCTTCAGGAGCAAAATTCAAATACAGAACCTTCACTTTAGGCTCGGATTTATATTGATCGGTATGTTCCGCATGATATTGTTTTATCTGTGCATCATCGGGATGGATATCCGTATATTTTTTCGGGTCAAACCCGATATACTCCACTGCCGTTTGGGTGTTCAAAAATCGATACCAGTTCCGGGCTTCAAGATCAGACACATTGACGGTACTCATCAAGACCGAGCTTAGCTTTCCTTCCCTCATGGATATCCTCTGGAGGCGCTCAAAACTTTCAGGTGTAAGAGATTCCCGGCTTAAAACGGCTTTGTATTGATCCATATTAAAAACACCGTCTTTCTGGAACGCGCCAAACGATAACAAAGCATCCTGAAGTTCCTTTGCAGAAATCTCGATATTCAGCTTATCTGCTTCGGCAAGCATTATCTTTTGATTGATCAATGCATCAAGAGCCTGTTGTTTTATATTCAAGGCCTTTAACATCTCTTCGTTTATTTCCTTGCCGAATTGGGCCCGATATTGGTCAACAATGGATTTATAGATCTGCTGGTATTCCTTCATGGTGATGGGTTCATCATCAACCGTTGCAATCGAATCCCCTCTTTTTGATCCAAATGATCCGACACCCAGGAAGACAAATACAATGACAATAATCCCAAGAAATATCTTTATGATCCAGTTCCCGGTATTTTCCCGCAGATAACTCAGCATCACGTTCTCCTTAACTCTCCTAAAAAAGGTAATTATAAAATAAACAGGGCATATTATCGTTTCACGAAAGCCTGTGTCAATATTTTATTCTTTGAAGCGCTGCCCTGCCCCCAAATAAAAAAATTCTAAAACTATATTTTTTTATTGACAGAGCAACGGCAATCTATTATTTAACTACATCTTCCGATACGGGGCTGTAGCTCAGCTGGGAGAGCGCATGGCTGGCAGCCATGAGGTCAGGGGTTCGATCCCCCTCAGCTCCACCACGCTATCTTTTAGATAGCTAATAATGGATATAACCCATTGATATTGCATAAAAAAAATATCAATGGGTTTTTTGTTTTTACCCTTTGATATCCACTTGTACAGACTTGTACATAAAGGTCGTACATTTTTTGTCAGTCAATGGTGTAAAAAATGAAACTCCCATCATATATCTTCCTTAATAAATTTGGTATCTACTATTTCCGTATTTGCTTTCCAAAGTGTGTTCGTTTACACTTACAAAAAATTGAATTTAGAAGAAGTCTTAGAACACGTGAGAAAAAAACAGCAGCAGCATGTTCAAGAGCAATCAAGTTGCATTTTGATGAACTGTGTCGATGGGGAATTTATACAATGGATTGGTTAGAAACAAAATTTGTACTGACTAAGTATGTAGACGAGATTCTTATCAAATTTCAAGAAAACATTATGGAACATGGCTCTTATGGGGATCATCTGACCAACTATCCAGAACTATCTGTAGAAAAAGAAGCAGCAAATTATATCATATTATTGTCTCAAAATGAGCCAGTTGACATCGGTTCATTTCCTCTTTTGAAACAATACACAGCAAAGATAGTTGAAGAATGTAATTTAGAAAGTGATCCTGATAAACAAAACAAGAATTTAGCCCAAGTTGCAGAAATGCTATTGGAGTTAAAACACAATAGAATGCAGTTACTTGAGGAACTTTGTATATCTCCTTCTTTTTTATTAGAAAAATATAAAAATCAATTTGAAAACTATAGTCCAGAACAAAATTATGATAATGATGTATTGGTGGACGCAAGACTACAGAGAGTTGATAAATTAGCTAAGGATAAAAGCACATCAAAGAACAATAAGTATAAAGGTATTACTTTACGGCAACTGATCGACAAATATGTCGATTACAAAACAGCAAAAAAAATATGGGGTAGCCCTAAAACTATCCAGCAAAGCAAACAAAGGTTAGATTACCTTCACGAGTTTTTCGAATTCATAAAGAACAAAAAAAATATACAGCTACATGATTTTGAAAACGGTGATGCAATTCAATTTGAAAAGTACTTTCAATTATTACCAAAAAACAGAACAAAGAAGTATCCGAATCTCACTATTAAGGAGCTAATAATAAAATCGGAATCTTGTTCAATTCCATTGAATGAAAGGATTTCTGCAACTACCTATAATGGTTATGTGGATTTGCTCAGTGGTATGTTTAGTTTTGCAATGGAACCAAGGCAAAATTTTATTAGTCAGAACGTGTTTATCGATTTAAAAATAAAGAACAATACAAGCACAAAAAGATTACCATTTAGTTCAAGTGATTTAAATTTATTTTTTTCCACCCATTTGTATCAGAAAAAAGACTTTGAAATCAAATACTCATGGAGATTTTGGATTCCAATTTTAATGTGCTACCACGGATTTCGTTTGGAAGAAGTTGCACAGTTGCAGATCAAAAGCATTGTCAATGTTAATGAAATAAGTGCCATTGAAATTAAAGAAGAATATGACAACAATACCGGTTCTATTATAGCCAGATTAAAAAATACAAGTAGTGAAAGAATTGTTCCAATCCATAGTACCGTATTGAAGATTGGATTTTTGAATTATGTAGAATATTTAACTGTTAAAGGTAGACGAAAACTATTCCCCGATTTGTCCAATCTTGATAAAGGTGAAAACTATAAGAAGGCAGGTGCAAAAGTATCCCGGTGGTTTAATGAGGACGATAAGAAAAATCACAAAAATTCTTATTTGACAAATTGTAAAATCAATGGCGAAGATAAGGAAAGAAAGGTGTTATACAGTTTCCGCCACACAGTTCAACATCTACTTAATAACCATCCAGACAATATTGAAAATGACAAAATTGATCAGTTATTTGGTCACTCTATTAAATCTATTGGACGTAAACACTACGGGGGTTATGATATTTCCACTCTCCATAAAGTTGTTGAATTAATAAATTATCCAGATGCAAAGTTGCCGTGGGACATCAACCCTGACTATCATAAGATCAAATTTCCGTGGGAATAATCCACAAATTCAATATGTAATATTTTTTGGAACAGTTAACCCTACAACGTTATTTATGATAAGTTAACCCTTGTATTTGTATGAAAATTT
>CAZAHK010000021.1:15641-33819 GCA_964484555.1 uncultured Desulfobacula sp. | reverse complement strand
ATTTCAGATTATAATCGATGATCACAACATCATCGAAAGGCATTCTTCCGCATACCACCAAATTTTTTTTGCGGTCCTGAGCTACAAAGATACTGACTATCCTTGATTTCCTGAGAACTCAGGACGCTGAATCAGCCGGTATCGATCTTCACCTGAACTTGTCCGGATCAATCTCATACCGTTTCATGATTTGCTGGAGGGCCTGACGATCCATTTCACACATTCCGGCGGCCCGGGTGATATTGCCGCCAGCCATGGAAAGCCGGGCTCCGATATAGGTGTGGTTGAATTCCTTGAGGATCTTTTCCTTGGCCGTTTTATAGGAGAGGGTCTCCATGGCGGAATTGTCCGTGCTTCTTTTTTTCCCCTCATCCATGTCCTTGATGGGGATGTCCGCCAATCGAAGCGTATCATCCTTTGAATAGAGGATTCCCTGGACCAGGATATTCTCCAGTTCCCGGACATTGCCCGGCCAGGGCTGTTTCATTAACAGATCCATGACCGATTCGGAAATGGTTTTGGGTTCTTTTTTCATTTTTTTGCAGTGTTTGGCCACCAGATGTTCTGCAATCATGGGAATATCGATGATCCTGTCCCGCAGCGGAGGCAATTCAATGGGAAGCACATTGAGGCGATAGAAAAAATCCTGCCGGAATTCATTGTCTGCCATTTTCTGTTTCAGGTTCCGGTTGGTGGAGGCTATGATCCTGACATCCACCTTCCGTATTTTGGTGTCGCCCAGGGGTTTGATTTCCTTTTCCTGGAGGACCCGCAAAAGCTTGGTCTGGATGGACGGGCCGATGTCCCCGATCTCATCCAGGAAAATCGTACCCTTGTCCGCTTCCTGGAAAAGCCCATCCCTGTCCTGGGTAGCATTGGTAAAAGCCCCTTTTTTGTACCCGAACAATTCGCTTTCAAGAATAAATTCCGGGATGGTCGGGCAGTTCACCGAGATAAAGGACTCCTCCCGTCTCGGGCTCAGGGCATGGATGGACCGCGCCGTGAGATCCTTGCCGGTTCCCGATTCTCCGGTGATCAATACCGTGACATCGCTGGCGGCCACCATCCGGATCTGGTCAAAGACCCGCTGCATGGGCTCGCTTTTGCCGATGAGGTCGTGGGGATCGGATTCCCGGTCTTTTAACAGGCGCTTGTTTTCCTTTAGGAGAAGGCTTCTTTCCAGGGCTTTCCGGATTTTAAAAATAATTTCATCCCGCTCAAAGGGCTTGGCGATAAAATCATAGGCCCCGGCTTTGATGGCCTTTACGGCAGATTCGATATTTCCGAAAGCCGTGAGCATGACCACGGTCAAATCCGGGTATCCGGCCTTGATCCGGTCCAGGAGTTCAAACCCGTCCATGCCCGGCATTTTGACGTCGCAAACGACAAGGTCAAAGGCGGTCTGATCCAGGATATCCAACGCCATTTCCCCGGAAAAGGCCATGGTGACCTTACAGCCCAGCTCAGGCTCCAGGGTCCGCTGCAAAAGCCGGGTCATATCGGTTTCGTCATCCACCACCAGTATCTGGGCTGTCATAGGTTCCATCTCCTTGTTTATATCAGACCTGTCTTTCCGGCCGGTTCTTTTTATGCGGCATCCCCGGGCAGGTCCGCCGGGAGGCTGATGGTAAAGGCCGCGCCCTTTGTTTTCCGGTTCCGGGCCGTGATATCTCCGCCGTGCCGCCGGATAATGCCGTATCCCACGGACAAGCCGAGACCGGTCCCCTGTCCCACAGGTTTGGTGGTGAAAAAAGGATCAAAGATCCGTGAAAAATGTTTTTTCCGAATCCCGGTGCCGTCGTCTTTCACCGTGATGAAGATCCGGCCCTCGTCGCATTTTTCCGTTGAAATCTCGATCCGGCCCTTTTTTTCGACGGCGTGGCAGGCATTGATCATGAGATTGATGATGACCTGGGCCAGTTCCTGCTCATTTCCCTTTACGATCAAAGGCTCCCGCTGAAGCAGGTCCAGGCTTACCTCCACCTTCCGGAAATCCGTGTGGTTGGATAAAAATTTGATCACATCTTCAATCACTTTGGTTATATCGACCCGGCCCATTTCCGCAGAGCCTTTCCTGGAAAAAGAGAGAAGGTCGGACACCACATTCCGGCAATTTTTCACATGCTTTTCAATGGTTTTAAGATCTTCTTCAAACCCGGAATTTTCTTTCAGCAGAAGCTGGGTATATCCGAGGATGATGCCCAGGGGGTTATTGATCTCATGGGCCACTCCGGCGGACAATTCACCCAGGGCCGCCAGCTTGTCGGCCTGGGCAATCTGCTGTTCCATCTGTTTTTTATCATTGATGTCCTTGATAATGAAATGAAAACTTTTCCCACAGCCGAAGGCCCCGTAATCCACCCCGCCGGTGATCAATACCCGGACCAGGGAGGTGTCGGGTCTTAAAAAATCGATTTCCTCATTGACAATGTATTCATGGACTTCCAGCAGGCTGCGGATTCGATCCCATTCAGACGGAAGGGCCATAAAATCCCGTATGCCCATTTTCTGGTCCAGCATCTTCTTTCTTTCATATCCGGTCAGGATCACGCCGGCCTGGTTGATTTCGGAAACATTGAACTGTTCATCCGTCACCAGGATGGTGTCCAGGGAATGCTCGAAAATCCTGCGGGCTTTGTATTCGCTGCCGGCAAGACGCTCGGTTCTCTCAATGACCTGATGTTCCAGGGTCTGGTTCAGTTGGCGAAGCCGGATATGGGTTTCTTCCAGTTCCTTTCTGCCGGCCAGTATTTTTTCATTGATCTTCCAGGTCTGGTTAAAAAAAAGCGTGATGAGCCCCACCAGCATGAAGGATACGGTATTCACCCCGCCTGAATAGGGGCTGATGGCATGCCAGGCGGACGGGTTGCCCGTCAGAACTAAAAATTGTTTCAGGATATGCCCAAAGGACCGGGATACGGCAAAGACGGCAAAGCCGGTACTGATCCACATGAGATACAGAAAAACGGCATTGTCCGTATCCAGCTCCCTTAATATCCTGGCCTTGTAGAGGCAGAGAAGCGCAAGGATCATCATGGCAAAGGAACCGAGGACATCGGTTAACAGTATGGGAAGAAATGAACCGGTCAATGGTTTTCCTTTTTGATTGCCAGGGCCTGCTGTTCTTTCACCAGGGTTGAAAGGCCCCTGAAAAAAAGCAGCATGGCCGGGACGGCCAGAAGATGATCCAGCTTTAAGGCATAATACACCCAGTAGAGGGCTGAAGAATCATTATGAACCTCCATCCGCATCCGGCTGAAGGAGATATTTTCTATTTTAACGACATGGATCTGGTTATCCAGGAAATGTCCGAGCACGGCATCCAGGTTCCAGAGAATAAAAAAAAAGGCGGAATACTGAATCAGGCGCCAGCCCTTCTGCTTGTCCAGCCCCTTGCCGGAAAGGGTAAAAATCAGGGCCACCATGGAAACCAGAAAAAAAAGATGGCCCATCTGGTGGGTGATGATCCCTTCCGAGGTCAGATGAAGCTGGATGGCCTGGGCCGGACCGGGCAACAGCAGAATTGCGGCTGCTGCCGGTAGGATCGTGAATTTCAACAGGTTAACAGGGTTCATTTCCCCTCTTTCCAGAAGATAAAGCAAATGACGCATACGCCATTATAGATATTCGGCGCCGGGGTTTCAAGAGTCCGGCTTTCTTTATTCCCCTAAACGGATCCGGTTATTTCTTAATTCTTTCTCTCTCCGTCACCGCCCTGTTGGACAACAGCTTGGTGCAGGAGGGACAAAGACGGTGATGCTCTTTTGTATCCGGATGCAGGCCCATGCTTTCTTCCACATGTTTGAGAAAATTCTCGGTGGCATAGAGATTCCCGCAGCCTTCACATCTCTCCAGAGGGAGCTGTCCGATAATGTCATCTTTGATGGAAATGGTCCGGACCCCTTCCTGATCCTTGACCTGAATCAGATTGGTGGGGCAAAGATTGGCGCAGGTGCCGCACCCGATACAGCGTCCCGGCTCCGGCACAACCCGGTTCCCGGTTTCATCCGCAACCATTTTCAGGGCCCGGGCCTTTACGATTTCATTGCAGACCCGGATGCAGAGCCTGCACCGGATACACCCGTCCGGCGGCGGTGTCACCTCCACCCCCCATTCCCGGGCCAGGCTTCTGATTCTTCCGGCATCCGGCGCCATCTGCAATAATTTGTTAAAGGCCTTTTTCCGGTGGGCCCGGACCATTTCCGAATCCGTCCGGATTTCAAGATTTTCTTTCACCTTCAGAATACAGGACAGCATGACCACCTGTTTTTTGCCGGGAGATACCATTTCAACCCCGCAGAGCTTGCATGACCCCGAAGGTTTCAGTGCAGGATGGTAACACAAATGGGGAATCTTGATCCGGTTTTCTTTGGCTGCCTGAAGAACCGTCTGGTTTTCTCTGGCTTCAATTTTTTTTTCATCAATAAAGATCTTAATCATGGCCGGCATCCTGGAGGTCCGATATATAATCCTTGAGATAGTGCAGTTCCCGGGTCAGGGCGCCCACATGCTTTCCCACAAGATCTTCCAGGCCCAGCATCCCCGTAATCCGGCCGGCCGAAACAACGGGCAGATGCCGGATCTTTGCCTGGATCATCATTCCCATGGCCTCTTCAATGGTATCTTCAGGCTCTGCCACAATAAGCCGGGACGTCATGACCTCCTTCACGGGAATTTCTCCAACGGTCCGGTCCGGAAAAAGAATATGGCAGCGGATCAGATCCCTTTCCGTGAATATGCCGTGCAATTCATTTTCCGCCCGTATCACCAGGGCAGACACGGAATAGGCCGACATCCGTTTAATCGCCTCTTCCACGGTCTCGTCCCCCCGAAGCTCATGGAAAGAAAGGTCACCCTCTGTTAAAAGATCTTTTACCTTCATCATCCCCCCGTTTTATAAAATAATTTGTTCCAGACAATCCTGAGGCAGGCGATGGGTGCCTTTTCCTTCCAGGCTGATCTCGATGAGTGCGTCCGGATCATTGATGGAGGTATCCGGATCCGTGACAAAGCCGTGAATCCCGATAAAATCATCCATATACGGTTCCCAGGCTTCATCCCGGGATTGCCTGGCCACTTTGACCTTTTGGCCTCTTTGAAATTGCATGGCTGTTTCCTTTATTTTGGGTCCGACGGTCGTGTTTCAACATTTATTTTTGCACTGAGGCTTCGCCGGCAGTTGTCGCACAGAAGCCGGTGCTGAGTCTTTTTTATCATATCACCGGTTTTTTGGGCAATAAACTCCAGATATTCGGCAGAAGGAAGGACGGCCCGGCAATTTTCACAATGGAGGATGGCCTGGGAATTTAACAGGGTGCCGCATAATTTTAAATTCCGCCGGCCGTCCTTTTCTTCCAGGACAATGGCCTTGTTTTCACAATTGGCGGCGCAGGCCCCGCAGGTAATACATTTTTTTTCCGTTGTCCGGAAATCGGTTTCAGTGGAATGATCAAACTCCAGATATCCCAACTGAAGGGCATCGATACCCATTTTATCCCGGCAGATCTCAATGCATTTACCGCATCGCCGGCAGATATCACACCTCAAACACCGGCCCGCCTCTTTTCTGACACTTTCTTCATCATAGCCCAATTCCACCTGTTGAAAAGTGGTTCTCCGGCGGTCCACATTCAGCATGGGCATGCTTGGCCGTTTCAGGGTCATCTTCCGGGCCGCCGCCATCTCCACCGGGGGTTCCCTGTGGTGACGCACCGGAATCTTGGGCATCCGGGGCTGGGGGATATGGTTGAAATACCGGTCTATGGCTTCGGCCGCCCGTTTGCCCCCGCCAATGGCCTCAATGACCGTGGCAGGCCCGGACACGGCGTCTCCCGCCGCAAAAACACCCGGCATGGCGGTTTCCATACTGGCATGACTGACTTCGATGGTGCCCCTCCGGCTCCAGTTCATCCGGTCAAAGGCCTCCATCCCCTTGTCGTCCACATATTGGCCGATGGCGCTGATCACGGCATCGGCCTCAAGGATAAAATCCCCGCCCAGGACGGGAACCGGCGCCAGCCGGTCGGAACCCTCCTTTTGAATAAGTTCGGCCTTGATGCAATCCAGCCCGGTGATCCGGCCCTCGCTGCCGAGGATTTCCTTGGGAATGGTCAGAAATGAAAATTCAATGCCCTCTTCCATGGCCTGTTCCACTTCCTCGATATCCGCCGGCATCTGGTCTTCGGACCGGCGATAGGCAATGGTCACCTTTTTCGCCCCCAGCCTCAGGCTGGTCCGGGCCGCATCAATGGCCACATTTCCGCCGCCGATGACCACCACCTGTTTTCCCGGCGCATGGTGATTGCCCAGGGCCACGTCCTTTAAAAAGCGGATGGCCTCCAGGGCCTTGGGAAATTCCTTTTCCCCTTTGATGCCCAGATCCATCGCCTTGTGGGCGCCGATGGCAATGAAAAAGGCCTCAAACCCTTCCGCCTTCAAGTCTTCATAACTAATGTCCGTTCCGAACCGGGTGTTGTAGGAAATCTCCACCCCCAGATCCTCAATCATGGCCACTTCCCGGTCAATGACCTCCCGTGGCAGGCGGTACCGGGGGATTCCGATCATCATCATCCCGCCGGACACGGGAAGGGCTTCAATGACCCGGACCCCGTATCCCATGAGGGCCAGATAATAGGCAGCGGTCAGGCCGCCGGGTCCTGCGCCGATGACACAGACTTTTTTGCCGTTGAAGGGTTTTTTCTCAGGATTATGATAGGCCCCTTCGGACATGGCTCTTTCCGCAGCAAAGGCCTTTAAAAATTTGATGGATACGGGCGTATCGATCCTGGATCTCACACACATCATTTCGCAGGGCCGGGTGCAGATCAGCCCGCAGACCCAGGGAAAGGGATTGTCCCTGCGGATGACCTCAATGGCCTTGGCGTCTTCTCCTTTGGCGATCAGGGTCAGATAGGTCGGGATGTCAATTCCGGCCGGGCAGGCCATCTGGCAGGGGGATGGGGCCAGCTTACCGCAGTCGTGGGACGGACAGTTCCGGGTTGCAATATGGCTTTCAAATACTTCCCGGTTTTCGGACAGCATTTCCTTTAACCGGTCTCCGTTCATCCGGGTTTTTTTGGAGCCCTTCCCATCCAGGTATTCTTCAATCAACGCATCAATGGCTGAAAGATGGTCGTTTCCGGCCGCGCCTTCCGCTATCTCTTCCGTCAGGTGAAGGATCTGTTCGCAGATCCGTCTTTCCCGGGGATCCGTCAAAACCCCGGACTCCGTCAGATCGGACAGGTAGATAAGGGTGTTTCTAACCGGACAGGTCTGTGTTGCCATTCTTGCTCCTTACAAACCTAAAAACTGCTGTTTTCAAAGGATGCCGTGGATTCGGCATGCCGCACGCGCCGGATCTGGGTCATATCCTCAACATTCCCGAATTTCAGGCAACCGGTGGTACAGGTGGTCACGCAGGCCGGTTTCAATCCGGCATCAATTCTGTCTTTGCAATAATCACATTTTTCAACCTTGCCCGTTTCCGGGTTCCACTGGGGAGCCCCCCAGGGACAGGCCGACACACAGGTTTTGCATCCCACGCAAAGGTCCTTGTCAATGAAAACGATGCCGTCGGCGCTTCTCTTCTGCATGGCGCCCGTGGGGCAGGCCGACACACACCACGGATTTTCGCAATGAAAGCAGGGCATGAAAATAAATGACATTTTCGGCAATCCGCCGATGAATTTGGGACCCACCTGGATGATCTGGCAGGGTTTGGGCCCCTTGGGCAGGTTTTTATTGGACTTGCACTGGATTTCACAGGCATGGCACCCAATGCATTTCCGGGTGTCCTGAAACAGATAATAGTTACTCATTCAACGCCTCCGGGTTCTTATATACCATATTGAAATTAAAGGGGGTTCACCGATACAAAGGTATCGTGATAGGCCGGGCTGCCGCCGATGGGGTCATAGACATTCTCCTGGATCAGGGCATCGGAAAGCCCTTTGTTAAAGGAGCGCTTTGCCCGGCCGGCCTCATGCCCGAATCCGTGCAGCATGAACACGGCTTCCGGGTGGATGAAATCCGTGACAAAGGCTTTGATCCGTCCCTTGCCGCAGGAAGAAGCCACTTCCACCAGGGCATTGTTCTTAATTCCAAGTTCGCCCGCCCTTTTTGTATTGATCCAAAGCGTGTTCTCGCTTTCCAGTTCGTTCAGATAGGGCACATTCTGGGTGGAGATATGGGTATGCAGGGCCGACCGGCCCACCACCAGACGGAACCGGCCGTCTTTAGGCGCCTGAATGGGTTCATATGCCGGAAAAGACGCGTATCCGGCATTCTCCAGCAGGCTGGACTTAAATTCAATCTTTTTGGAAGGGGTCTTAAAGGGAAGATTGTCCCGGTCCCAGAAAATCTGTTCCGAACCATAGGCCACAAAGCCTTTTTTCTCAAAATCCGCCATGGCAAACCCGGTTCCCTGGAGCTGCCAGGCCACGAGATCTTCCATGGTTTCATAGGGGAAATAGCGCCCGATGCCCAGTTTTTCACCGATCCGCTTCAAAATAAGGGCCCCGTCCAGGGTATCATGCCGGGGTTCAACCGCTTTTTTCCGGAGGAACATCTGGGGTTTGAGGCCATTCATCTGCTGAATGCAGTCGGTCCGCTCCAGGTATGTGGATTCGGGCAGGATCACATCGGAATACCAGGCGATGTCCGAATAATTGATATCCATGGTGACAACAAGATCCAGTTTGTCCAGGGCCTTTTTGGTCCGGGTGGTGTCGGCAATGGACATGAGGGGGTCCATTCTATAAGCAATCAACGCTTTGATGGGATAGGGGTCCTCATTCAATACGGCATGGGGAAAGATCTGGGCCACCCCGTGATTGGGGTCCGGCAGAGGGAAATCCTTTGTGCCGGCCTTGTCAAACCGGACGGCTTCGATTTTCGGGAATTCCTGTTCCGTCAGTTTCCGGGCGCCTTTTCCGCCGGCAGCCCCCGGCCCTTTTTTAAAGAAAATGCCGCCTTTGGCTTCCACGCTGCCCATGAGGGCGTTGAGCATGAGAATGGACCTTCTCATATAAATTTCATCCCGATGATTGGCCCCCCGGTATCCGTAATGGAAAATGACCGAGGGTTTGTCCCGGCTGATTTCACGGGCCAACTGAATGATTTCTCCTGAAGGGATACCGGTTTCCGTCTCTGCCCATTCCGGCGTATACGGTTCTACAAAATCCCGGAGTTCATTTAAGCCGTGAACCCATTTTGACACGAATTCCGCATCATAGAGCCTTTCCTTTAAAATCACATGCATGAGCGCATAATTGAGGGCCAGGTCGGTTCCGGGCCGGATCATCCAGTAGCGGTGGGCCTTGGATGCGGTCACCGTTACTCTGGGATCGATATAGGTCAATTTTGCCCCGTTTTCCAGGGCCTTCATCAGGGTATTGACTTCCTTTAAAGCAATGGATTCGAAAATATTCCGGCCATACAGAACAATATGCTTTGTCTCGCCGTAATGAATCCCCACCTCGGCATCCGTGTACCCGAAAAGGGAGCGGCAGGCCGTATTCACGCTGCCCTTGCACAAGGCATCATGGGAAAAATAATTGGGAGACCCCAGGGCCTTTAAAAAGGTTTTACTGACATGGGTGGCAAGCTGGGCCCTCTCACACAGGGCAACCGACTGTCCCCCGTTTTTGTCGATGATGTCTTTGAGCCGGGAGCCCACATAATCAATGGCCTCCTCCCAGGACGCCTTTCGCCAGTTTCCCGAACCCCTTTCCCCGACCCGGATGAGAGGAGACTGGACCCGCTGGTCATCGTAGAGCATGGAAATGCCTGCCGATCCCCTGGGGCACAGACTTCCGTCAATCCCGGGAACATGCGCATTTCCCTCGATCCAGTCCACATGGCCGTCCTTGACCTTGACCGTGATGGGGCAACGGACGGAACACATGAAACATAAACTGAAAACTTCTTTATCCATAATTGATTGTCTCCTTTGGCAAATTTTTATCCCCGATATTTCAGGGGATACATAGCGATAATCATGCCAATCTTTCCAATGGAGCCGGTTTTTATCCGTATTTTTCATAACCAATTTAAATCATATGGAATTTTAGAAACAAAAATTATCAATCCCGGTTTTTGCCGAACGGATTCAACCGGCTTAAGGTCAAAATGCGCAATAAAATATATGCGCCGCCTTTTTTTTATTGCAGATGCTATTTAAAAGATTGCAGCCATATTAGTCCCAAAATCTAAACCTCTTTGAGATTGATACTTTTTGCCAATTCACAGGCAATGCTGGTGCTTGCCAAGCGCATGATGCTTTCTTCAGAGGACCCGAAACTCAAGAGATTGATACTTCCATACCAGGTTATTTTCTCATCGATGATTGCAAATTTCTGGTGAATATTGGGTTTGAGCAGAACCTTCACCCCCGCTTCCTTTAACAGCAGAACGACGGAATCGAATATTATTTTTGCACCTTCTTTATGACCATCTGCCGGTTTTGTTATGAGGGTGATATCGACTTGTTTTTTCAAAAGCGGATCAAAATGGCCTATCATCTGGATCACACGCTTTTTTGTAATAAAGGGGCTGACAATCAACACCTGTTTCAAAGCATTATCCATATCATTCAAATAGACCGGGAAAAAGCTATGGTTGTCAAAAATAATATCCGTCGGCATATCCGGAATATTGCCTGCCTTGGTTTTGTAACCGATGGATGCATACCCTTTCAGCCTTTTTCCATACATGTTTTCAAGCATTTTAATATGTATGTCGACATAGTCATATATCTGCACATCTTTTTTACCCTCATATAAGCGGTGCAGCCTGCCGGCATACTGCTGAAGTGTTCCTTTCCATGAAATCGGCATGGCCAGAAAAAGGGTGTCGAGGCGGGGTTCATCAAACCCTTCCCCAATAAAACTGCCGGTTGCCACCAGAACGAACGGGGTTTTAACAGGTATGGAAGATATTTTTTTCAGCACCTCATCTGCTTTTTTTGCCCCCATCCCGCCGGTGAGGCTGATCACATCAGGGATTATTTTTATCAGACTCTCATACAGTGAGTTTACATGGGATACCCTGCCTGTCAGAACAAGGGAATTTCTGCCGCTTTTATGGCAGGCTGCCACATCATCAATGATGGATTGATTCCTGATATCATCGGAGATAAGTTCCGCCTTGATGTCCTGTAGGGTTAAATCCTCCTGTTTTTTACTGAGCCCGATTTTAAACGATGTGAATCTTGGAATCAGATAATGATCAAAAGGCCTTTTCTCTGCCTGCATTTTGGCATCCACCATAAACCTGATGGGACCGCAATAAAAAAAAATAATGGGATGATGTCCATCCTGCCGGTAAGGCGTAGCCGTTAACCCATAGATATATCTGGCCGGGGCATTTTTTAAAATCTGCTCAAAATTGACTGCCGGAACATGATGGCATTCATCTACAATGATCATGCCATAGTCTTTGATACAACCCTTTACCGTGCCCCTGGTAATCAAAGATTGCATAATCGCCACATCCACGATTTTATTTAAGCTCTCTTTTCCCGCTCCGAGCCGGCCAATTACATTTATTTTCTTTTTCCGGCCTCTTTTTTTTGGAAGTTCGGGAAGTTTTTCATGGATCAGTAGAAACTGAGATAACCTTTCCTCCCATTGTGACAAAAGCTGCTGTCTGTGAACCAAGATAAGCGTATTCACTTTTCTTAAACTGATCAATCTTGCTCCGACCACCGTTTTCCCGAAAGCGGTGGTTGCGGACAGCACCCCGTTATCATGTCCCAGAAGCGCATCTATTGCATCCTGTTGTTCCTGGTGCAGTAAACCGTTAAATTCAATATCGATTGGCCGCCCCGGACTCGTTTCATCCTTTCGATGAAGTGCAACCTTATAATCTTTTAACAAACCAGCCACATCATCTTCACAGCCCCGGGGTAAGGCGAGGTAATCGTCAAACTCTTCAGAACAGGAAATGATTCTTGGCTTATTAAAGGTCGGCATTCTCATGGCCTGGTGTTTATAGAATTCCGGGTTTTTAAACGCGGCCAGGCGTTTCAGAATATTCAATGCTTTTTGACTGAATCCGGTTTTTTTAATGTACAGCATATCGGATAAGGTAATTTCAACAGTTTCAGGAAAATCCCGGGTCTGCAATTCAATTGCGTTTTTTACCCAGGGTTTGACAGTGTCTGTTTCTTCGTTTTTCAGCGCTCCCAGGTCATTTCCCCTGCCGAGTGTTGCTAAAAAAGAAATCAATTCATTTTCAGCCAGCTTTTGAATATTGCATAAAAACTTCCATTGATCTTTATAAGGCTCAAATCTATCATCAATAAAAACAGCATTTCCCTTTTCCCTTGCAAATTTCTGTAACGGCAGTGCAATCAGATTCCCCAAACCCCCTTTGGGCATCGTATCCTGATTGGGAAACAGTCTGTCATAGGATTTAAAAGAGATCTCATGCCTTTCCTGCATTGAATAGGTCAATAATGATGATCCGAATTTTCTTGCCGTTGAAGCGGGGATATTATTTTCAAAGAAAAACCATAAATGTCCGCCATTGCCTGATCTGGATCGTTCAATCGCTGCTGGGATACTCATTTGGGTGCATATATCGCGTATAACGGCAATATCTTTTTCCCAGTCCTCATCATCAAAATCAATGGCCAGAAAACAACAGGTTTCATCCTGGCACATGGGATAAATCCCGATTACCATATCTCCTTGAAGATGCTTTTCAATTATTGTTTCATTCAATTCGGTATATCGTTTTTGATCGCAGTTGGAACATTTTATCCTTGGTTTATGGCATATTCCCGGCTTCCACTCATTCATGCAGTCCGGGCTGTAACCGGATTGCCCCTTCCTGTTTTGCCATCGTTTGGCAAATACATCGTTTCGGCCTTTAAAAAGCGACATGAAAAGTTCTATTTTATCTGTCTTTGCCGAATAATGATGAACTGGTTTTGTGCAAATGAAATCAGATATTATTAAATCTTCCTGAATCTGATTATCAGTCTCCAGTTTCTGAGCTTTTTCAAACATTAATTCTTGAGTTTGGTATTTTTCCGGAAGGGTAAAAGAGCCGGATTCTGCTTCTATTTGTTTCAGTTTTGCCTTCAGACAGGCATTTTCTTCAAGTAGGCTCAGATATTTTTGATATAATTCGTCATATCTAAATTGGTTCATGCCTTCCCGTCATATGGCAACATCAAATGATATATCGTAAAATCATTCTTAAGGGTCGAGTGGCTGGTTTCATAACACGTATGCATTTTTTCACAAACCAGAGAAGAGATTTTAAGTTCTTCAGGCGACTTGATTCCAAGAAAATCCTTGTAAGTCTTTAGCTCTCTGTTAACAGCAGTTATGGCTTTTTGGACATCATTATCCATCACATACCCCATCATCCCGCCGCAATCACCGCCGCCGTCATATTTCCCTGACAGAAAACATCCCATACCCTCTTTTCCGACATATTCACCCGCTTGGCTGGCGTATTTACCATTGCGAATTACATTTAACCGTTTGCATTCAAAAGCGAAAAATACCTTTGGGCGCTTGCCTTGCATAACACGGACGTCAAGTTCACCGGTTTCAGTATCATTTCCCGGGTTCACAAGCTTGACATTAACATCGAAGAAAAAGGGTAGATGGCGGCTTTCCTGGCAAGATTGCAGATGACCGACAAAAGGTTTTGTGATTCTGTTTTCCAGCGGAGTTCGAGTTGTTCTATGAAAATTATTCCATTCCTTTAAAATCGTTCGAAATACCCAGGGCAAAAGGCTTGGTGGAAAAATATCTGCAAAAGGATCAAGATTCCCTATGATGTTCATGCATTCCTCTTATGGGAGGCCATAACCAGATCAAAAATATCCTGAGCATCATTCAAAGCTGCGGTTCGGGTCCATTTACCAAGCATGTCCGGTTTTAAAAGATGAAGCTTGTCATTATCGGCAAAAACAATTCCTCTTAGATAAGAAAGGCTTCCTTGTTCGTTGATAGATGCTACTGAAATTCTTTTCAGGGCTTTGATCGTTTCTTTATTTTGGGGGTCAATTTCAATACCGGCTTTTTTTCTCTTTGTTTTGCAGAGCGTAATTAATACCTGCCCCAATGTCTTAAACCGGGCTGATTCTGCACAGAAGAAGAAGGGAGCGGGATCAGGCCGCCATGCTTCCAGTATCCAGGTATTAAGAGTATTGCATAGCCAATCTGAATATATCAACCGGTTATTTTCAGTGGTTTTTTCCAGGGTCTTTATAGTTTTGCTATAAGATTCGGGGGTTGCACTTTTTTCATAAATGTCACAGGTATCTTCGATCAAGGCAATTTCTTCTTCCGTAAGACCGAAATATTCAAATACATGGGGTTCCAATTTTTTGGACAGTTCATTAGATTTTATCTGACGAACTTCATCAAACGAATAACCATGAAGCTTAAACCCCTGTTGATGATTTTCATATTCATGATAAAGTTTTTCCAGTTCATCTTTGAATGTCCTTACCATTGAAGCAATTTCTTTCACAACCTTTTGTGCTTTCTCTTTATTTGTTCCCATATCTTCCGGTCTGGGAAACGGGAGGTTCAGTAACTCGTGCAGCCTGACTTCAGTCCTTTCTATTCCCCAGCTTCCGGACGTGTGGTATTGAAAATATTCAGCCAACCGGGACTGTGCATAAACCGCCAAAAAGATAAGGAGATCTTTATCCTTTTCAGGACCGGATATTCCTGTTACTGAGTCTTGATAAAAGACAAAAAAGTCGGAAAACAAAACTCGATTAAACCCTTTGTTAATCAGAACCAGTGGGGGTTCATAGCGCCATCTGTGATACCCCATATATAATCCATTTGTTGATGCATCTCTTTCTGAGTCTGGAAGTGCTGAATTTTTATACTTAACCTCCTTTAGCTTTTCTCTAAGAGTTTTACAATCAGATGGTAATGTACAGTATTTTGCTTTTGGATAGGTTGCTTCAATAAATAAATCATCAAGACTTCCGGGTATCGGTTTCGGATCACCATAGGTATCAGGCGCACGATCATAACCGGCTTGATACCATGGTTTTAACCCCTTGCCGGCTTTCCATGTTTTATTTGACTCTGGAGGACCGGCGAGTTGGCTTAAAGCCGGTAAGCTTTGTAAATAATGGATCAGCTTCCAATCGCGGGGAGATCCTGAATATCGGCTTTTCCATAAAACAGATGCTGACCCGGCTTCTGCTGCATCTATCACAGCCTTTAACCGGATGACTACACAATCATCAGGGCTAACCGGGATTTTGCCGGCCGCAGGGTCCTGCCCCAGGTATTTAGGAACGATATAATCAATTTCATGGGAGGCTATATCAGGTTTGTTTAAATTAAAACTCGCAATAAAACAGGGGCGAATTGCATGTTCGAACAATAAGCGCCTATAATCTGCCAAATGGATAATTTTTTTTACGCTGGTTCTTTTGAACCATTCTTTTTGAAAAATATCGGTTTGATTGAGCAAGACTTCGGATGGCAGAAGCAGACAGCAATTTCCTGATTTTCCAAGATGAAGGTGTGCTTTCCACATAAAGGCATGGGCCACTTGATTTGAGGGAAAAAAAACACTTTTGCGATAGATTTTTTGTTTGTTAAGCTCCGAGTCCAGCAGCAGCGGATTTTGATGTTCATCCTCCAGCCAATGGAGAAGAACTTCATCCGGTTTGGATGTTCGTCCGGGCCAGGGAGGATTGCCGATAATCACATCAAAATCCTTTGGAACAGGGAGGTCCTGCTGAAAGAAATTTCCGTGAAAAATGCTGGGGCATTCAATATTCTGCCAATGCTGATTTTCATGAGCGAGAAGTTTTGGTAACAGCTTTCCGTTTCTGTTTTGGAGCCTTTGCAAATAACGGGGCTCAAACTGATCCATAAAGGCAATATAAAGGCTGAAACAGGTGATACGACAGGCGGTTGGATTCACATCAATACCGCAAAGATTTTCCTTTAATAATTTTGTAAGCTCCCTGATTTTGGAGGATTCATTGGTGATTTGTTTCCTTTTATGACATTCATCAGCCATTCGATTAAATATTGTCACAAGGAAAATACCGGATCCGCACGAAGGGTCTAAAAATGTTTTATCCAGCAATGTCGGCATGCCGGAAACTGCTTCGTCAACAACCATTTCAGCCAGATAACGCGGAGTATAAAAAGCACCTTTAGATTTTTTATCACCCGGGTCCTCAACTCCAAGGAGAGCCTCATAAATCGCGCTGATGGTTTCAACCGGTATGACGGAAAAATCATAAGCCCAAAACCCCAATACCATTTGTCTTGAGCCTATTTTCTGACCCTTAAAAAATTGTTGCAGAAAAATAAGGTCATTTTCCGTCAGCATGGAAAGTTCAGCTTCAAAATCCTCTTCAAACATACTTCCATTGAAATCGTTTTTCAGTGATGTGAAAAGCGCATTCAAACATTGTCTGATATCTGAGATTGAATTAAGTTCGAAAAGATCCAGCAAAGATTCTATTTTTTTCTGTGAAAGGGCAGGATAATCACTCAGAAAAATAATTTCCCGATCTATCAGATAACATGTAAAAACAAGACGCCCCACAAACGAATTGATTTTTCTTCTATAGTCAATCGTATCCTTATGGGCTAGTTGATCACTCAAATCCTTTAATTGGTGTATTAAATAATGATCTACAGTCCCTTTCGGGTTAAACTTGTCAGGGTTAGACCGATAGTATTCTCCTGATACGATCCGTTCTATCAACTGGTGGTGCTCAAGCGTGTCTGCAACCCTTTCGAGCTTTTCAATAAAAGCCTCATGATCTTCGATGGGTTTGCTTATATCCGTATCCGGTCTGACCATGCCTGAAAAAATATAGAGTCTGTGGGGGTCTTGAAGAATAAGGATCGTACCAATGGATTGATTCCAGAATTTTTTATGCAATTCATTAATCTGAGAACGGCTAAGGGAAGAAGAAAAATTTTTTAAATAAACGGTTGGTTTTCCATCTGTGCAGAAAATACCGCCAAGCTCCATTGATTGAAAGGCTTTCCGCATATAGTGGGCTTGTCCGTCAACGGCACGATGATCCACATCTTCAATTGATCTGAAATACTCCTTTTCAGGTATGGATTTCAGCCCGAAAGTGTCATCCGATAACAATCTTGTCATGATTCCATCTTTCTTGTTAACAGTCCTGCCAGTTTGCCTACTATTCTTAGCTGTAAATTTTTTGATGCGGGTAACACAATATTGGGGAAATCGGGATTCTCACTCTGCAATTCAACCCGATCCGAAAAATTAAAAAATCTCTTTAAAGTCGCTTCATTTTCAAGTATCACGGCGGCTATCTGGCCATTATCAACCATATCCTGTTGTCTGATGATTGCAATATCACCTGTATGGATACCAATCCCTTTCATGCTGTCGCCCGACACATGCAAAGCAAAATATTCACCTGAACCCAGAAACCCGATTGGGATCGTTAAATGGTCTTCTGATTCCTGAAAGGCAAACATGGGCTCTCCTGCTGCGATCTTTCCAACAATCGGGATTTGGTGATGAGGTGTTGGCTTGTTCGCTATAATGCTTTCCAAGGATTTAAGGATCTGAATTCCACGTGATTTGCCCGGATGTATTTTGATATACCCTTTTTTTTCAATCAAACGAAGATGGCTTCGAACAGTATTAATACTTTTATATTGAAAATGTATAGCGATTTCATCTAATGTAGGTGGTCGCCCTTCTTTATTCAAATAGCTAATAGTATAGGAAAAAATACTGACTTGAGTTGAGGTTAAAGTTCCCATAAGAACCATATACTGCAATTATATACAGTATTCAAGAAAAAAATTAAAATAACGAATCCTTTACCCCAGGGTCAGCCAGAACCCATAGGTCACGCTGGAAAGCAGGGTGCAGATGGATATGGCAGCCACGGCAAAATCAGGATCGCCGCCGATCTCCTTGGCCATGATATACGTCAGCGTGGCCGTGGGGGAGGCCAGGACGATCAATCCGGGAAGGTAATGCTCGGGCTGGATGGAAAATAGTCTGAACAATAAAAATCCAATGGCCGGGGCGATGATCAATTTCAGAAAGGTAGCAATGCCGACATTCCACAATCTCGGCTTCAGACTTTCAAACGACAGGGATGCGCCGATGATCAAAAGGGCAAGGGGCAGGGCCATGCCCTTTAATATGTCAAGGGACCGGTCAA